>JAKOSN010000215.1 GCA_029777335.1 Planctomycetota bacterium | reverse complement strand
CGATCGACCATCTTGGGAGTGGTCCCCGATGACACCAGGGCATGAAACCCCGAGACCGCCCCACACATGATGCAGATGAACACAAACGGGAAGAGCGACCCCTTGAAGGTCGGTCCGCCATCAATGAACTCGCCTTCGAGCGGGGCCGCCTGGAGAACCGGATTCGCCACGATCACCCCCACCACCAGCAAAGCGATCGTGCCAATCTTCAGAAAACTCGAAAGATAATCACGCGGGCAGAGCAACATCCACACCGGCAAAACCGAGGCGATAAAGCCGTAGACCACCATCGCCACAATCGTTTGTTCGCGCGTCAGGGAGAACCACTTCTCCAGCGAGGAGCCCGGGATGGCATTGCCCAGAACCGTGACCGCCACGACCGCGATCGCCCCCAGAATCGACGCTTCCACTACGCGCCCTTTGCGGATCCTGTACATCCACAGTCCCACAAAGAGAGCGATCGGGATTGTGCAGGCGATCGTGAACGTCCCCCAGGAACTCCCGGGCACCAGCTGGGAAACACCCGTGGGCAGCTTCACCACCCCCTTCTCCACGGTGAGCGGAGTCTTGCCAGGCGCGCGCACGGTGAAGGATTCAGGGCGCGTAATCCACTTGGTCTGGTTCACATAGCGCAGCTGACATCCCTCGGGGAAGCGATAACGAAGGGGCGGCGGCGTTTGATCAGCATCCGTGATCGGCTCGGACTGGAAGACCTGTCCTTCAGGCAACTTGATCTCCATCCCTGGCTGTAGGCGGATTTCTTCCCCCCCGAGTGCCTTGACAACAACAATTCCCAGCCCCGCCAGGGCGATGATCACCACAAAGAGGATGGCCGCCGAGACCACAAAGCTCGCCTGAGGCCCCAGTTGTTCGCGCGCAATCGCCCCGAGCGATTTCCCCTCGTGCCGCACCGAGGCTGCCAGCACCATCATGTCCTGCACCGCACCCGCCAGGCACACCCCCGCCACCAGCCACAGCAGCCCCGGCATGTAGCCAAACTGCATCGCCAGAACGGGGCCAATGAGCGGACCGGCTCCAGAAATCGCGGCGAAATGATGACCAAAGAGGACCCAGCGATTGGTGGCATGGTAGTTCTGCCCATCCGCCTGCGTGTGCGCCGGCGTCGCCCGCTGATCGTCCAGGACCGCCACCTTCGCGGCGAGAAAAGCACTGTAATAGCGATACGCCAGTGCGAGCGCTCCGAGCACCACAATCAGGACCGGCATGGCGCGGAGAAAGAACAATCCTCCCCGCTCCTCGTAGAACACCCCTGCCCAAAGCAGCGTTTCCATCGTTGTTCCTTCCCCTCACCCGCTCGTCTCAGCCCGACCGCTCTTCACGCCGCCAGCACCCCTCGACGAGGTCCAGCGCGGGCCAATCCAACCCGTCTGCGCGGGGTCATCCCGGCGCTTGCGTTGGCGGCATCCCCAGCAAACAAAGGCAATGGGCGCTGTCTCACTATAGCGTGCCAGGCGCGTTCAGGCATGGGGAATCCATCCTCTTCAGCGCACTGCTCGCCTCGCACGCAGGCAAATCGCGCAGGCAAATCGCGCTGCATCGTCCCGCTTCCTCTCCCTCCCGCGCGACTGAAGAGCAGGATTAGGAGCACAACAAGCACCAGGACCACGGCGATCAGCGCGACAATCTTGGCAACGCTGTAGGGTCGTTCGCCCACCACCTCGCCGGTCTGCGCATTGACCAGGAGACGATACACCCGATCGCGATAGCGATAACTCGCCAGCCAGACGGGAAGCAGAATCTGTTTGAAGGTCACTCCCATGTACTGGGTGTGCACCGTCTCCACCACCTGATGATCTCCGCCGATATCGCGCGCACACAGCTGCTGAATCTCCGCTTCCATCACCGTTCGTGCGCGATGAAATCCTTCTTTTAGTCCGATCGCATAGCGCTCGGTTTTGAATCCGCTCAAATACTCAGGCTTGAAGCCGGTGAGATGTTGCAGATGCCACGGCGTCAGTTGCTCGACCTGATTTTCCGGCAAGCTCTTCGAGGCACAAATCAGCACGTCGTCAAAAAAGTGCTGCACTTCGCCAGCGACAGGATACCAGTTGGTGCGCGTGACCGTGCGGGTTCTGGTTACCGTGTTCCCATTTTCATCCTGTTCGGTGTACGTTTCTGTATCAAAATAATCATCACCGCGCATCCCTTGATACTGGCTGAAGGTCATGGCGTCATAGGTCCAGTAGGGGATGTACACGCCATTCAACTGACCAAGCGCCGCCAGCTTCTTCAACTCATTGGGCGCAAACCAGAGGTGTTCGAGCCAGCGGTCAAATGCCGCCCGCGCCTTGCGCAGCTCGACCTGAAAGGGCAAGATGCCCTCGGGAGGGATCATCTCCTGTGCCGTCTCGGGGGCGTTCTCCAGATGCGTGCCACAGTAAGGACAACGCTCTGTCACCACCTTGTCTTCAAGGAGAACGGTCGCCCCACATCCTGTACAACGCACCTGCGAGGAGCGCCCCTCGATCGTGCTTTGATGACTCGCCTGCCGTTGCAGATACTCTTCAAAATCGCGTTCCTCGACGGAGCTTTCCGCCGGGGCAATCTTCTCCTCATGACCGCAGTAGGGGCACTTGAGACTGCGCACCGAGGGATCAAAATCCAGGCGCGCTCCGCATTGTGGACAGGGGAACTTCCGCTCCGCAGGAGGCGCCTTGGTCAAGGTCGGAGGTCGCTGCTGCCGTGGCGGCGGGGTTGGATCCGGGGGCATCGCCAGTCGTTCCTGCGAGGATAAAAGCGACCGAAGGGGAGACGTTGCCCCTCCGGTCATCGAGGATAGGGGCACGAAGTTCCGCCACGCCTCTCAGCGTGGCGGAAGCGGGGGAGGAACGTTGGCGAACAGAGGCTGTAACTCAGGCACTGTCTCGGCCGCGACCCAGTTGGCCATCCCCTGCTTCCAGACAAGAGTCGACCGAGTGAGAAGCCCTTCGCGCACCTTGGCTCCCAGGGTGGTCATATCAAACGGTCCGGCCTGCTGCCCTTCCAGACCGATGAAATAAGCAATCGGCTGTGGCAAGGGGGGCGGGGTGGCGGAGGAGGCCCCGGCTCCCGGCTGTTGCCCACCAACCATCGCTCCGGCCATCTGGTTGCCGATAGCAATCCCCGCTCCGAGTCCCACCCCGGCTCCCCCAAGCCCTCCGGGGTTCTGCGCAGCATCGCGAATCGCCTCGGCGGTCTGGAATTTGGTGTACTGATCGAGGTTGCCCAGCACTCCCATCTGTGTGCGCTTGTCCAGAGCCTGTTCGACCTCCGGCGGAAGCGAGATATTCTCGATATAGAACAGGGTGAGGGACAGCCCCATGCCAGCAAGTTCAGGGGCGATTCGTTGCAGCGCCAGGTTGCTCATCTTCTCGTAGTTGCCGGCCAGATCGAGCACTGGAATCTTCGCTTGCCCAATCACGTCGACAAAGCGCGCCACAATGGTGTTGCGCATCTGATTGGAGATCTCAAAAGTCTCGAAGGCGGGATCGGTCGCCACCAGTTGCCGCAGGAAGGTGGCCGGATCGCTGACTTTCATGGCATACGTGCCATAGGCGCGAATCCGAACCGGACCGAACTCGGGGTCGCGCAGCATCACCGGATTCTGCGTCCCCCATTTTTGATCGGTCCATTGCCGCGTGGAGACAAAGTACACTTCCACCTTGAAGGGGGACTCAAAACCGTATTTCCATCCCTTGAGCGTGGACAGGATCGGCATGTTCCGGGTCTCCAGCACATGCCGCCCGGGCTGGTAGACGTCGGCGATCTGCCCCTCGTTGACCAGGACCGCCACCTGGCCTTCGCGCACCGTCAACTGCGCGCCATTTTTGATCTCGTTGTTGTAGCGCGGAAACCGATACGCCAGCAGATCGTTCTGCGACGGCTCGGTCCACTCGATGATGTCGATCAATTCGCCGCGTAACTTGTCCCAGAGACTCATGGCGACGCTCCTTCTGATGGGGTTGAGCGGTATTATCTGCCCGCACTGCTCTCCTGGCAATCAGATTCATCGCTTCTGCACCACCCGGGCGGGCCTTTCCTCCCTCGCACTTGTTTTTCGCCAGAGCGAACGTAAAATAATGCTGATGAATCACGTCATAATCAAAGTTCTGGTGCTTGGCTCAGGTCTCCTGCTGTCGCTCCCCTCCGGGTGGTGCTGCATGGTGTGGGGACAGCCCGTGGTTCATGCCACCGAGGTCCAACCTTCGCCTCCTCCGTCCCGATGTCCTCACTGCTGTGAGGAGCCGTCTCCGACTCAACCCTCGCCGTCGACTCCTGCGCACTCGTCTGCTCCAGGAAAGGCTCCTCGTTGCCCCTGTGCCGAACGTCTCCCTTCGCAGACAGCCGTCGCCGAGAAGGTTGAGCATTCACACACGCTTCCGCTCTTGTCTCTTGTTCCCCCGCTGGCCTTGGCCGAGGTTGCAGGACCGGCGTTCGTGGAACGTTCCACCTTTGAAACCATCTCTCCTTCCCGACCTATACACATTCTGCAGTGTGTCTGGCGCTGTTAATGCGCGCCTGCAAGCTCCTTTTCGCGCTTTGGTGCACGCGTGCACCATACGTCACCGCTGAGTTCTGTTGCCTTCAGTGATTGCGCTGCCATGTGGAGGTTCCCATGCGGGTTTTCATCTACGCTGCGGCGCTGGCACTTTTCACTCTTGTTCTGGGCAGCCTCCCGTTGCCTGCGGGACAGGAGCGAACCAGTTGCTGTGAAAAACACGAACTCTGTTGTGCGCGAGGGATGCGTTGCTGTGGTGTCGCTGCCCCCAAAAAGCCGAGTTGCTGTTCCCGCGGCAACGAGTGCTGCAACCGCTATCCCGCACCCTGCTGTAAACCAACACGGTAATGAACAGATTTTCCTCTCTCCCAATGAGGTTTGCAATGCGTTCTAACTGGTTGATCGTCACTGCGGTCGCTTTCGTGGTCGGCACGGGCATCGCCTGGGCAGCTCATCGCTCCCACTCCACAAGCAACTGCTGCTTCCCGGGATCGGAGTGCTGTTTCCCCGGCTCGCCCTGCTGTGCATCCAGTGACTGCTGCGCCGCCGGTCTCTCCTGCTGCCCCGATGGCGCCTGCTGCCAGGGGGCCAGGACCGAGACCGAGCAAGTGGTGAAGGCGGAGAAGGCAAAGGTGGCCGAGTGCTGCGCCCCTGGTGCGGCGTGCTGCTACCCGGGCTCGCCCTGCTGCGCGACCGAGGACTGCTGCGCCGCCAGCCTGCCGTGCTGCCCCGATGGTGCCTGCTGTGGGAGTGCAAAGATCAGTGACTCTGCACCCGTCAGGAAGACCTGCTGCGACAGGTAACCCATCGCGGGAAGATGGAATCGGGCCTTCGGAGCCAGGGGGTTCTGCAGGCCCCTTCTCCTTCCCCAGAACGTCCCCGATTGGGGAGTTCGACTCCTCTTGTCGGCGCGGTCCTCCACCCTCTACAATGGCTTTTTAGAATCACTTTCTCTGGAGCGTGTCATGAAAGAAGGCATTCATCCCAAGTACGAGGATGCGACCGTGACCTGCGGGTGTGGGAACAAGTTCAACACACGCAGCACGCGAAAGAATATCACGGTCGAAATCTGCTCGGCCTGCCACCCGTTCTTCACGGGCAAGATGAAGTACATCGACACCACCGGTCGCGTGGAGAAGTTCCAGCGCAAGTACAACTGGGGTGCGCGCAAGAAGGCCGAGGAAGCCAAGTAGGGGCCGGCCTGTTCGGGTCCCCGCGACCGAGAACGGGCCTCACCAGGAGCCAACCATGCGCAGCAACTGACAGGAGCAGGCCGGAGCCGGGGTCGGGCCGTCCTTCTCTCGTGGAGCCCGACCCACTGAGGTATCCCTGTCCATGTGGCCCGTTCTCGAGCAAGCCGTCGCACGTTACCAGGAACTCGAACAGCAACTCGGCGAACCGGCCGTGATCGCCGACCGTGCCCTGTACACCCGTTTGGCCAAGGAACACGGCTCGCTCGCCAAGCAGGTCAAACCCTATCTGGAATTCAAATCGATCAGCGAGGCCATCGGCCAGGCGGAGGCGCTTCTCGAAAACGAGAAGGACCCCGACATGCGCCTCTACACCGAGGAGGAACTCGCTACCCTCCGGCCCCGGCACGAAGCGCTGCAAGCGCGGCTGGAAGATTTCCTCCTTTTCGATCCCAGCGAAAACTTCGACCGGTTGATCGTGGAAATTCGCGCGGGCACCGGCGGCGACGAGGCAGCCCTCTTCGCGGGGGATCTCTACGGCATGTACACCCACTATGCCCGCGACCGAGGCTGGACGGTGGAAGACATCTCCTTCAGCCCAGGGGAACAGGGCGGCTTCAAGGAAGTCGTCTTCGGTGTCAGTGGCGACGAGGTCTACCAGTATCTTCGTTATGAGTCTGGCGGACACCGCGTGCAGCGCGTGCCCAAAACAGAGCAGCAAGGACGCATCCACACCTCTGCCGCCACTGTGGCGGTGCTCCCCGAGCCCGACGAGGTCCAGGTGGAGATTCGCGACCAGGATATCCAGTGGGAGAAGATGCGCGCCGGAGGTGCCGGCGGTCAGCATGTGAACAAGACCGAAAGCGCCGTGCGCATCTGGTACAAGAAGGGCACTCCCGAGGAACTGGAAGTCAAGTGCCAGGACGAGCGCAGCCAGCACAAAAATTACGATCGCGCCATGCGTATTCTGCGGAGCCGACTTTACGAACGGCAGCAGCAGGCGTTGCATCGCGAGCGGGCCGAGCATCGCAAGAGTCTGATCGGTTCCGGCGACCGCAGCGAGCGCATCCGCACCTATAACTTTCCGCAAAACCGCGTCACGGATCACCGCATCAACCTGAACCTGTACAAACTCGACGCAATCATCCTGGGTGATCTGGAAGACCTGCTCCAGTCCCTCCGCGATTACGACAAACGCCAGCGCCTGGGCGTCGCAGAAACCCCGACCTGACCTGCGCCCCCCGTGGTCGCTCCTCGGTCGGCCCGGGGAGTTGGATCGTACCCCTCCACCGCTTCGATCCAAGGGAGGTCTGCTTGAACCCTCAAACGAAGAAATCCGACGCCCCCGACGGACCGTGGACGATCGGCTCGCTTCTGAACTGGACCACGCAGTTTCTTGCTCGGAAAGGCTCCGAATCCCCGGGGTTGGACACGAGCGTTCTCCTCGCTCATGCCCTGGGATGCAAACGCATCGATCTGTACGCACGTTATGAGGAAGAACCCGGCGAGGCGGAACGCCAGCGCTTTCGCGAACTGGTGCGCCGCCGGACCGAGGGCTGCCCCGTGGCCTATCTCGTCGGTCGCAAGGAGTTCTTTTCAATTGAGTTCGAAGTGAACCCCGCCGTCCTTATCCCTCGCCCCGACACCGAATGGGTTGTCTACGAGTGCCTTCGTCTGGCGAAGGAAATGACGGCACCCGTGCTGATCGACCTGGGGACCGGTTCCGGAGCGATCGCCATTGCCGTCGCCAGGAAACACCCCGGCGCGCAGCTGTTCGCCGTCGATCTCAGCCCCGAGGCGCTGGCTGTGGCCCAACGGAATGCCGCCAAACACGGGGTGGCGGAGCGTATCACCTTCCTCCAGGGAGATCTGTTCGAGCCGCTTCCCTCCGGGCTTCAGGTCGACTTTGTCCTGAGCAATCCCCCTTACATCAAGAGCGAAGACATCCCGCATCTGCCGGTGGGCGTGCGCGAATATGAACCGCATCTCGCGCTCGATGGCGGACCCGACGGCTTTGTTGTCTTTGATCGGATTGTCCAGGCAGCACCGCGGTTTCTGAAAGCGGGCGGACATCTGATTCTGGAGATCGGATCCCCGCAGGAGGAGCCGGCCAGGAAACGCATCGAGCAGTTCGCTGGCTATGAGCTGGCTCGCACCATTCAGGACAGTGATGGCCATCCGCGCGTCCTCCGCGCCTGCTGGCGAGGCTAATGCGGGCGCCAGCCCTTCCCGCGCACCAGAGGGGCTGGCCACTTTTTCCTCTCCTCCCCTCCCAGCCCACCACCGGTAAATTTCTGAGCTATGGTAGGAACGGAGACGTGGTGTTCCCATCGAGGGAACCATGGTCTCCGAATCCCCACCGAGGAATCGCACCATGACCACCCTGCCAACCCAGGGCCTGCTCCCTCCTGCCGGGGATCCCGAGAAGGGAAACTGCCTGAAAACCGACGACGAAGCGACCCTGGGAAATGGCAACTGGCCTGCGGTCCCTGGTTATCAAATCCTGGGAGAACTTGGTCAGGGAGGGATGGGGATCGTTTACAAGGCGCGCCAGGCGGGACTGAACCGACTCGTTGCCCTCAAGATGATTCGCCCCGGAGCGAAGATCACTCCCAACCAGTTGGCCCGCTTCCACACCGAAGCCAAAGCGGTCGCGCAGATTCAACACCCCCATATTGTCCAGATTCATGAAATCGGTGAACACGAGGGCAAACCATACTTCTCCATGGAGTTTGTCGCAGGTTCCAGCCTGCACGAAAAACTCAACGGTCAACCGCTCAAGCCTCATGTCGCCGCCCGGCTGATTGAGGTTCTGGCGCGGGCGATGCAGGAAGTCCATCGCCACGGGATCGTGCATCGCGACCTCAAGCCTGGCAACATCTTGCTCACCGAAACAGGGTCGCCCAAGATCGCCGATTTCGGGCTGGCGCGCCGGTTGGATCGCTCCGAGGCCCTGACCATGCAGGGTGAGGTGATGGGCTCGCCCAGTTACATGGCCCCGGAGCAGGTGCGCGGCGAGGTCGAAAAGATGGGCCCCGCCGTCGATATCTACGCACTCGGCGCCATGCTCTACACCGTGCTGACGGGGCGCGCTCCCTTCGAGGGCGATTCCATCACGGTGCTGTGGGCCACCATCCACGATGCCCCCGAATCCCCCCGGCAGTTTCGGCCGCAGGTTCCCCCCGCGCTGGAAGCGATCTGTTTGAAATGTCTGGAAAAAGATCCTTCCAATCGCTTTCAGTCGGCGGAGGAACTGGCTGAGGCCCTCCACCAGTTTCGGCAAGCGCTCCATAGCGAGGACACCGAAGCCTCAACCTCCGCGCCCCCACCACCGACCAGAAAGCCCACGAAACCACAGACCAGACCGCCCACCCGTTCTGGTTCCCGAGTGACCGTCCGGCGCAGGAAAACTCGTTCACGACGCCCCTACCTGGTCGCTCTCGTGCTGGTGCTCATTCTCGTCCCCCTTGTCTGGTTCGGGATAACGCAGTTTCACCGCCCCGAGCCCGAAGACAAACCCAGTGAGGAGCACCGCGCTCCGCTGGTCGTTCTCCCTCCGCCTCCCCATCCGATCCCGGGTCCGGGTCCAGGCCGTCCTTTCCCACCCCCCGGCTATCCGCCACCTCGGTAGCCCGCCTCTCGATGCCTGATTGGGACACGAACCTCACCTCCCGACGAGGATGGCCTCGTCGGGAAATCCACTCTTCTGCTATTTCTGAATTGCCCACAGGAAGTCCGTCGGCGATAATCAACTCCGACGACAATGATTCCCCGCCTGACCGCCTGCCACTGGCTCCCCTTCCCGAGGAAGCACACATGCTGAACCTGTTCGCGGACGACACCAGGGGTCGTACCGGATGCACCCGGCGGGAATTGCTGCGCATGGGATTTCTCGGGCTGGGCGGACTTACCCTGGCCGACCTGTTACGTCTGCGTGCTCGGGCGACGGATTCGCAGCGCCGGAACACCGCGGTCATCCTCCTCTGGGTTCACGGCGGACCAAGCCATCTTGAAACGTACGACATGAAGCCCGGAGCATCCGCCGAGATTCGCGGCCCGTTCCGCCCCATCAAAACCAGGGCTCCCGGCATCGAGGTCTGCGAACTTCTTCCCGAGCACGCGCGCCTTGCGGATCGGTTCACCCTCCTTCGTTCGCTGGCGCACGACGAAGCGGACCACATCGTCGGCACCCGTCGTTTCCTGACCGGCTATCGCGATCTCCTTCCTGGCTCCTCCGAGGCGCCGAACTATCCCTCGCTGGAATGTGGGGTCAACCGCATGCTCGGGGTGATGAAGGGTGGAATTCCGATGTCGGTGAACGTCGGCTCCTCCGGATCCAATCCCTGGCGCGGCCCGGGTTTCTGGGGAACTCGCTACCAGGTTCCCGTGGTGGATATCGGTCGCGGACTGGAAAACACCCATGCACCGCGCGACCTGACCCGCTTTGAGGACCGCCGTCATCTCCTCGCCCAGTTCGACACCATGCGCTCCGTCCTCGATCAGTCCGGCACCCTCGATGCCATGGATGATTTTCGCCGCCAGGCCTACGAGATTCTTCTCAGTGGCCGCGTGCGGGCCGCCCTCGATCTCTCCCAGGAGAGTCCGAAGGTGCGGGCTCGCTACGGCAAGGGCTGGGGCCAGGGATTGTTGCTTGCGCGACGGCTGGTCGAGGCGGGCACTGGGTTTGTGAACGTCAACATTCCCAGTCGTCCGCCTGAGAGCACCGGCCCCTGGCACAACTGGGATGATCACGCCGTCAACTGGGATATGCCCACCGCCATGCGCGAACGGCTCCCCTTTTATGACCGCGCGGTGACCGCCCTCATCGAGGATGTTTACCAGCGTGGGCTGGACGAGCGCGTGTTGATCGTCCTCTGTGGGGAATTTGGCCGCACGCCACGGCTGGAAAACAAGGATGGAAAGGTCGGCCGCGATCACTGGCCCAGCGCGATGTCGGTCCTCGTCTCAGGCGGAGGCCGGAAACGGGGCGATGTGATCGGCGCCACGGATTCAATCGGCGCTCGCCCCAAAACCCATCGCTACGATCCCCATGATTTCCTGGCGACCATCTACTACTACCTGGGCATTGATTACAAAGCGCAAACCAACGATCTGACTGGTCGCCCCATCCCCCTGGCTCGCGGCGAGGTCATTCAGGACATTCTGTAAGCAGACGCGAATCGCTCAGCGGAGCAGCTGCGTGGGTTCGATTTGCCGTAACGCACGCAAAGCCAGCATCCCCGAAGCCATCGCCACCGCGAGCGTCACTCCACTGCTGCCGACGAGCAGCCACCAGGGCAGCGCGAGCGGAACTCCCAGGGAATGCAACAGCCATTGACATCCAAAGATAACGGGGATGGCGAAAACCACTCCGATAATCGCGATCCAGAATGACTGTTGCAAAACAGTTATGCGCATCCGCCAACGGGAGATCCCCAGTGCGCGCAGGACAGCCAGTTCACGCAGCGAGGCCACTGTCGCGGCGTAAAGCGTCTGATTGACGACGATGGCCCCGACGAGCAAACCAAGAATGGCAGTGATGTGCAGCGCCACCCCGACCTTGGTTTTGCTCCGCCAGTGGCCCCGCGAACGTTCTGAAAACTCCTGCCGAGTCAGCACGCTCATATCGCGGTATCCGGTCAGGCGCTCCAGCACATTGGCGCGCGTCTCCGGATCCTGGCACTTCCCCAGGGCATAGGTCATCTGTTCGGGGAGCATCGACAGCAGCCAGCGTCCGGTGCGCAACGAACAGAAGACGTAGGGCGCAGTCAGGCTGGGCAACCCCTGCACAATCCCAACGACACGGACCCGATGCCCCTCAATCTCTGCTGTCTCCCCGATTTCGCGCACCCCGAGTTTCTCGCAATCGGAAGCATCGATCACTACCGTGCCAAATTCTCCCAGCCGGAGTCGCAGTTCAGGGGTGATCTCGGGACTCGTCCCCAGAGAATCCGGCTGCAAGGTGCTCCCAATGATGATACATAGATCCGATCCTTCTCCGTGCGGCTTGGCCCAGTAGGCATACGCGGCGATGAACGGTTCCGCCTGTTCAATCTCGGGCTGACTGGCCAGCCGAAGCAAGTAGCGTTCAGGGAGTGGTTCCCCCAGATCCAGCCCGAGAACGTTGGGTCCCGTCACCCACAGATCGGCCCGAGACCGATCGATCGGGATAGACACGAGCGCGAACATCCCCAGCATCAAGCCATACTGAATGGTGATCAGGATCGCACTGAAGGCCACGGCGAGGAACGAGGCGAAATAGCGCTGCCGATCGTACCAGAGCATGGAGAACACAAAGGACATACCACGCCGACCCTTCCCGTACCCGCTCAAATCACCCCCGGATCGGCGTCCCACCGTTAGAGGCCATCCTTCTCACCAGTTTACACCAGAGAGGGCTGGAATTCGCCAAGGGATGTCGTGATTCTGGCGCGCAGGTGGGAAGAAGTCGTGGGAGAGTAACCGGAGAAAGGAGTATCGGGAGCCTGGGAAGCCAGGAGGCCTCCCAGGCTCGAACACCAGGGGCGCAGGAAGCGATCCCCTCAAACGATCATCTAGGATCGCGCGAGGGTCTCCCTGGCTGGTGATGCTTGTTGAGCCAGTCGGCTACCTGTTTCAATTCGTCCCGATCGAGATATCCGTCCCTGTTCAGGTCGAGACGTTCAAAATGCGGGCGGATGAGTCCTTGCACCTCTGCCTTGCTGATCTTGCCGTTGGTGCTGCGGGCGCGATTGAGCATCTGGCGCGCAAACGCCTCTGCCTCCCAGTACCCCGCCCCTTCTCCGCGCGCTCGTCCGCCGTCCAGATCGCGACGACGATACAGAACATAACTCTGACGCACGGCATAACACGCCTTTTCCCCCACGCAGGCGGAGTAACTTACCGTCACCCGGAGCGGTTCATCCGCTGGCCACTCCTTCACCTCCACGAGGAATTCACGTGGATCCACATCGCTAATCGCCTTGACGCGCGGCGCCCCCAGTTCCGTCTTGCTCACCTTTACCTTGCCACCACCATCCAGTTTCACCTGTAACGGCGGAGTCAGGTTATTCCAGTGCGCCTGATGGAAGGGATCGAGATGGAAACCCAGGTAGAGTTTCCCACTCCCTGTCGTCACCACAGTGGCCTCTGCCTCCGGACGGAGCTTGGCGTAAAACGGCTCGCCCCTGGGATCGATCTGCGGTTGCAGGACCAGAGGTTCCATGCGATCCCGCTGGACTCGTGGCAGCACTCCGCGTGCGGCATTCACCCGGGGCAGCTTTCCAGGTTTCAGATGCACGTCTTCCTCTCGCGTGATTTTGTCCACCTTTCCCACCAGGGTCTCCAGATCCTTGCGCACCTGGCCGGGATCGCTCCAGGCG
Organism: Planctomycetota bacterium; assembly: GCA_029777335.1. Classification (GTDB taxonomy): domain Bacteria; phylum Planctomycetota; class Planctomycetia; order Gemmatales; family Gemmataceae; genus JAKOSN01. The sequence continues at coordinate 8,987 of JAKOSN010000215.1, read as the reverse complement.
CGTTTGCGAACGATCTTCCCCCCAGGATCGAGGATAAACTCCGAGTTGGGGCGATTCCCCAGCGCATGTTTGAGCCGGTTATCCATCGCATCTACCAGCCAGGGAATGGAGGCTCCAAGCTGAGTGCGTGCCTGCCGTGCATGAGTCAGACGTTCTTCCAGCGTGAACGGTTGGACGTGCCCATTCGCCAACTCCGGATGAGCCAGGGCCTTGTAAATGAAATAGAACTTCACCCCTTTGGGGGTGTAATCACGTGCGACTGCCTCCAGACCGGAGACATTCCACAGGAACGGCGGTCAGGTCAGACAGCCGAACGTCAGAACCGTGTAGTGGCCCCGCAGGCTCGACGTGGCGACCTCTTTCCCTTCCGGATTGTAAACCTTCAAGTCAGGGAGTAGATCACCGATTGTCGGCTTGCTGCGGGCAAACTGTTCATCCGATTGGGGGTTCTGCCCACGGGCACCAGGGACAGCGAGCATCACCAATCCGACCAGCCCCAGCCAAACGAGTATTTTCATGTCCAATCTCCAGCGCACCGTGACCTCCAACTCCGAGGAGGATGCTCCCGGGAGAAGCAGACCACGGCGTGTGATTTATCGTTCATTTCGCCCAGGGAATGCCGACCGCTGCGCGGAAGCCTCTTCCAGCAACGTCATGATCACAGCCTGTTCCAGTTCTCCAGGCTTGTAGCCAAAGGGTCCACGCCCCCCCTGGTAGGCAACTTTCCCATCCCGATCGACCAGATACAGGCGGTCAGGCATGGCACTGTAGGCGTGGCCCACACGATCATCAATGGTATCCACCAGGAGAGGCATCGTGATTTTCAGCACCCCACAGCAAGTCTCAGCCACGCTGGACCGTTCCGCGGCGCTACGGGGTTGCCGTACCTCGATCCCCGCGCGGGCGTTGCCAATGGAGGCTGCCCCATCGGAAGCATGGGCTTCACGAACATACACAGCCAGGAAGGCAACGCGATCACCATAGCGACGATAGAGATCCTCCAGGGCACCAAACTGGGCCCGAAAGGGACCTCAGGTAAAGCTTCCAAAGACGAGGACCACTGGTTTTTTGCCCCGGTAATCCGAGAGGGTCACTTTTTTCTTGTTCTTGTGCAGCGGAAGAGTGAAATCGGGGGCTTCTTGCCCGACACGGGGCCCCTCCAGCGGAGATCCAAGGTCCCCCGCCATCAGTGCCTGGAGCCACACCTCCCGGGTCACGCCCTTGATCTGTGCCTTTGGACCAGCCATGGCTTCACGAAGGTCTTCCGAGGTGACGTACCCCTTTTTCCCGGCCAGCTTCTTGAAATACGCCTGCCACTGTTCCTCGCTGATTTTGCCATCGTGATTGCCGTCGATGGCACGTAGCAACCGCAACGCATCCGCATCGCGACGGACCCAGGGCGATTGTTCGGACCAATCGAGATCCTCCGCCGTGATCACTCCATTGCGGTCGCGATCCAAGCGGGTGAAGAAATCCTTCGGATCAGGAAACTCTCCTGGTGTGATCTTGCCATCACGATTGGAGTCGTATTGCGCGGCCAGCCAGCGCCATTCGTGGCGTCGTTGGCTGGGACCGTACCACGCCTTCCCGGGACCCAGTGGCTCTCCGCGTTGCAGCGCCATCAACATTCGCACGGCTTCCGATCGTGGCATACGATTGTCACACCATTCCAGCAGTGGCGCCTGCGCCATTGCCTGGAGCCATCTCCCAGCCTGGATGGGGCCAGGGGAGGGAGCTTCCTTGCTTGTCACTGGGGGTGCTCCCTGTGCGGGGAACGCCAGCAGAACCACGGTCACGAGACCCGTGTACAAACGCATAAACATCATCTTTCTCTCCTGAGTGATCGGAGGCAACCGTTCCGCTCCAGATCGTCAGTGCGCGCTTTTTACTCGGGGACGATGACCACCGCGGGAGACGTGTCAATCAGATACCCCGTCTTCTTTTTCAGTGTTTTGCCGTCTTTTTTCTTCAGCGTGAGTTCCACGCCAATGCGCACGCTTTGACCAAAAAACGTGCTCTCCTCCGCCATCTTGTATTCGATCAGTTGGAGAACACTCGGCTTGGGATCGTTGAAGTAGAGCGGAGGATTGGCCTTCGCCAGGTCATCGACCGAGAGCCCGTTTTGCCAGGCATCCAACGCCTGTTTCAGCTTCTCCCGCGAAATATCTGCGTTCGCCTGCGGGGGCAACGAACTCCCGCTACACCCTGCACAGGCCAGCGCGAGCAGAAACAGCACCACAACCAAACGTCGCCCTGGAAACGTGCGTAATCTCATCGTTGAACCTCCTGGATTGTTCCGAGTGATCACCCGTGGCCTCGTTACCAGTCGTTACCAGGAGTTTCTCCACCGTCCCGCGTCCCGAGCGCTCTCCAGGTGGTCAGGCTCACGGAGTTGGTGACAAAATGCACCGATCCATCACACATCAGTAAATTCACGCCGTTGGTGTGTGCACTGCTCGGACCGCTAAACATGGTGTTGTTCCCACCAAAGTTGGAAGGCCAGCCACAGAGGCGATCATTGGGCAAGGCTGCGTGCTGATAGAGCGTCCAGTGATTTCCCTGAATCCAGTATCCGCCACAATCCGAACGCCACTGGTAAGACAGATTGGTGGGATCGGCGGCATGACACAACGTGGTTGCCTCGTCGAGCGTGGTGGGCAGCGTTCCCCGCGGATTGATCAGATCGGTGCGCGGGGTGACAATGGCATTGCTCCAATCCCCTTTCATGCGTTCACTGAAACAGGCGGTGTTACTGGTGCCGTCGCTGATCCCCTCCAACTTCACCCCACGATTGGTGAACATGCCAAATACTCCATGGGTATTTGGTTGTTGCCACCAGATATCTGGACCGTAATTGAACAGATAGTTGTTCCCGGGCCAACCGGCGGGCATCGCCGATTGGGGGTCGGAGGGGCAGAGAAAACCGGGGATCACCATGGCGCGCGCGGTGTTGTTGGCAGCGTTGTCCGCCGTCACGCTGAAGTTGATCAGTTTGTAGATGTTGTCCTGCTCCAGGTACGGCAGGAGAAAGACCTGAGCGGCGTAGCGTTTGGTATCCACCCCGGGAGGGAGTTCGTTGTAACTGCTGTAGTAGTTGTGAACAGCGAGACCGATCTGCTTGAGATTATTGGAACACTTCATGCGGGCAGCCGCTTCTCGCACCTTCTGCACCGCAGGCAACAACAGCCCCATAAGAATGGCGATGATGGCGATGACGACAAGCAGTTCGATCAGCGTAAAGGCGCACCGTCGACGTGGCATGGTTGAGAGACTCCAATGACGGAACGAGTGAGCAGGGATCCAGCATCAGTCAGATGCTGGCCCAAGATGGAACACGTGGGAGTTGGTGCAACCTGTCACCACGTTCCCTCCTCGTCCCCCAGCGAACTGCGCAGGCTTTCTTTGCGTGGAAGAACTACAGCCTGCAAACGTGGTTGAACTGTGCCGCCATGGGTTGGTGTGGTAAACACACGCCCTGCGCGCAGCAACCAATTTTGCTGGAGGCAGAGAGAATCTGGAATCAGGTTGTACCGTTGAAAGAGACGATCAGGGGAGACGGGGAGGGTGGTAAATCGAGGGACCACGCACCAGTCGGGGTTGTGGGTATTCTTCACTCAGAGCCGACCAGCGCTGATTCCCATGAAGAGGGAGATCGCTGAGCAGACATCCCCACTGGTCCGTGCTCGGAGGATTTACCTCGGAAAGCGGCAGGAGCGGGGTGTTGGGAGCTTCGGAACAGTAAGGGCCCTGACAGGGTGTGGGAGTGGGCGATTCACGCACCGGCCCACGATGTTGCTGACCGTGGGTCAGGGTGAGTGGATGCTTCCCGTCGAGAATCACGTAGTGTGCATTGCACGCCCGGGCGGGGGATGGCGCAAACACCAGCGCGAACAGAAGGAGCAATCCTCCTGCCAGGCCCTGGCGTCCCATTCGCAACCCCATCGAGCGTTTCATGTGGAACTGCTTGGTTCTCGATCTCACCGATACAGGATATCCATTACTGATAAGTAAGAGTTGTTTAATGTAATCAGTCGCGATGGCATTCTTCAAGAAGAATTTGGGGGAATCCCTCTCTTTTCCTGCGGATTCCTGCCAATTGTCGGTGCAGAAGCATCCTGGGTTTCCCGATTGGAGGGTATCCCACCGGAGCAACGGTCGCCGCCAGGACGTGACCAGGAAGGAGAGAGCGGTCCGTAACCGCAGGGTTACGGTCCACTCTCCCCAGGCCGTATCAAACCGGCAGTTCCCATCCTTTGCGATAGGTTCGCCGCAGAAAATCACTCGCCTGGGGACAATCGGGAGAACGGAGTTTTTCCCCGTCCCATTTGAACTTCTTGCCGACCAGGAGACCAACATTGCTCAGCAACACCGTCTCGGCCAGAGGCCCCGCGTAGCCGAAGTTGCACCCCGTGGTCCCGCCCTTCTTGCAGGCGGCGATCCACTCTCCGTGGTGTCCGGGCGGTTTGGGAAGGAAGGGCTCCGGCAGTTTTACCTCCGCGAACTTCTTCTCCGGGAGCAACGCCACCAGGCCGCTTGTATGCGCCGACAGCAACATCCCCTTGTCGCCAACAAAAAGTTGCCCCGAGCCAGGCACCTTGATTCCCCTGGGGAGTTCGACATCGGGTCGATTGTGGCCCGTGTACCACTTGACCGTCAGAGCGGGGAGCTTTTCGCTTCGGGCGGCGAATTCATAGGTCGCCATCAACTTGGGAGAATGACTCTCCGCCGTCATCGGCACCCCTTCTGTCTGCACGGACAACGGGTACTTCAGTTCCAGCGCCCAGAAGATCGGATCGAGGATGTGGCAGGCCATGTCGCCACTGCCCCCCGTACCAAAATCCCGCCAGCCACGCCAGGTGAACGGCAGATAGCAGGGATTGTAGAGCCGCTCGGGCGCTGGCCCCAGCCACAGATCCCAGTGCAGAGTGGGCGGCATCGGCACCTTTTCGGTAGGACGCTTCCCGGCAGTGTAAGCCGTGCTGCACCAGCCGTGCGCCTCGCGCACTGTGCCGATCACCCCCGCCTTCACCAACTCGACCACGCGGCGATAGCCCTGAGTCGAGTGGATCTGCGTTCCCATCTGCGTGACCACCTTGTGCTTGGCGGCGGCCTCAGTGAGCAGACGAACCTCGGCGACGTTGTGCGCGAGGGGTTTCTCCAGGTAGAGGTGCTTTCCCCGGGCGAGCGCCGCCATGCCCACCGGCGCATGGGTGTGATCGGGAGTGGCCACCACGACCCCGTCGATCTTGTTGTGGATCTTGTCGAGCATCTTGCGAAAATCTGCAAAGCGTTGGGCTCGGGGATACGCCTCGAAGGTCTTGCCAGCCCGGACTTCGTCCACATCGCACAGGGCCACCACGTTCTGGCTCGCGACCTGATCCACGTTGTACCGCCCCTGACCGCCCACACCGATGCAGGCGAGGTTCAGTTTCTCATTGGGCGACTGATCCGCCCGGGAGGTGGATTGCGTTCCCATCCAGAACCCGACCCCGGCCAGGGCCGAGGTTTGCAAAAACCGCCGTCGAGAGGTGCGTGAGTGCATGGGGGTTGAACTCCTTGAGTGTCGATCCGGAGCGACAAGCGGATCATAACAAAGGCGCGCTGCACTGTCGCAGAAAATCCGTGCCCTCACGATCCTTCCCCCCCGGCTCCACGTAACAACCCGAGTTCCCCGGCGAGAGGCTTCATCGCCTCGATGACAAACTGAATGTGCCCATCCAGTTCCACCCCAAAATCCGCCGCCCCACGAATCACGTCGTCGCGATTCACCCCCCGGGCAAACCCCTTCGCCTTCATCTTTTTCTTCACGCTGGAGGCAGTCAAATCGGTGATTCCCGTGGGTCGCAACAAGGCCGTCGCGGTGATCAACCCCGTGATTTCATCGCAGGCATACAGCCCCTTCTGCATGATCGTCACCCGGGGATAGCGGTCGCTGAGATAGTCCGCATGCGACAGAATACAGGTAATGATCTCCTCGGGATAGCCGCGCTCGCGCAGAATCTCCGCCCCCTTGAGGGGATGATCCGGCGCCTCGGGCCAGCGTTCATAGTCAAAATCATGCAACAGCCCAACGATCCCCCAGCATTCCTCGTCCTGACTCAGCTTGCGCGCATACGCACGCATCGCCGCTTCCACGGAGAGCATGTGCTTGATCAGGCTGACATCGCTCACATATTCAGTAAGCAACGCATGCGCATCGGCACGGTTCACGATGAGTACTCCAGAGCAAGAGAGCAGATCCACGTCTGCCCCATCGTAAGGCAGCCAGTCACACTCTGCCACTGGAGAACAACGGAGTTGAGAACCGCTGTCGTTAATCAAGCAGATTAACAACCTCACCGGCGGCGCGAGTAGCGAGCGCGGGCATCGACACTTGAGGGGTGCGAATCCGGTCGTCAGCAGGACAGAGGAAGGCTGGCACAACCGTGTGCAAGCTGGTATGCGGTGGATCGAAAAAGGGGACAAACGTCAAGCGGTACGCTTTCAGCGAGGCGTCGTGGAGGGACTGCTGTTCAAGGTAGGGCAGCAGGTCAAGGGGCCACCCGGAGAACGGCAGGCGATCCCGCTGAAAAAGCGAGCGGTGGCCAGGGGGCAGGCTATTGTGGGTATCGTGGGAGTGGTGCAGAGCGAGTGCTAGTTGGTGCAGTTTGTTCTGGCATTCCAACCGAGCCGCTGCCGACCGGACATTTTGCACGGCGGCAAGTAAAAGGCCGAGTAACACGGCAAGAATGGCGATCACCACCAGGAGTTCGACAAGCGTAAACGCAGGACGTGAGGTGGGCGATTGTCGATTCATCAGTGGTTTCCCTCTGGTGCAACACCAATTCCACGGATAACCAGGGGCACCTCACGAATGCCGTTGTCTTCCAGAAACATTACAAGATGAATCTCGAACGGACCGGGTTGCCTCACGTCAAGTTCGTACTTGTAAGGAACGGTCTGACCAGGGGCAACGGCACATGTCGCTTCGGAGCGGCTTGCGGAGTAACACACGTTCCCACGACACCCCTCCGTCGCGCCAAGAATGGTGCGTGGCCGATCTGCAGGGTTGGTGACCTGAATGACCACTTCATGCAGCGTGCAGGGAACCTTCCCGAGATCGCGTTCCAGGGCATCGATCTGAAAGGGCGGCTCCGTCGTTGTTGTGGGTCGAGAAATCAGGAATCCCGCTATTCCGAGGAGACCAACCGCGAGGATGGTACAGCACACAAAGAGAAAGCTACGCATCACGTCACCACGGGAGTTGGACCGGGCCCAGTGGTTGCCTGGTGACCACGCCGAGCGAGGCGCCGAAAGACGAGGGCCAGAAGCGCAAAGACCCCGGCCCCAAGAAGGAACCACAAATACATCGGCATCGCCTTCTTCTGAGGAAACTCCGCTGGTTCGGGAAGCCCGAAGGCGCTCAGCCGGAAGTCTGCCTCCTTGGCGTCGGCCACCTTGATGCTTTTCAGATGCCCGATCAATTCAAAGTTCGCTGGATACTTGGCATCGGTGCCTTTGTAACTGTAGGTGTCTGTGAACCCAGTGGGGAAGGTCACGCCTCCTATCGTTTCACCGTACGTCACACGAGTAACTCCGGTGACATGAGGTGTTTCGGTCGAGTATTGCACAACGCGCCAGTCGTGCGCTGGATCCAGCCAGAGGTCCTCGGTGACAGATGCTGAACCCGCCCCAGTGAAGCTGATTTTTATGTTGAGGAGCGCTTTCATCTCATCCCAGCGCACCCTGTCCAGCTTGTATTCGTCAGGTTTTTCAAGGTGATTCAAGGCGCTGCCCAGGCGGCCAAAGGCCATTTCAGGAACGTTCATTCCTTGAAGAAAATGATTCTTGTGCCCTGGAAAATAACGAGCCAGCGCATAACCAGCGCTCTCGTTCTGCCTTGTCAGTTCAAAGCAGTAGTCCTTATTCTGACAGATGACCTTCAACTGTGGATGGGATGGGTCTCGTTCGTAAGTGCGAGCGCGGTCGAGGAGCCCATTCCCATCGAGGAAGACGAACCGGATCCGTTCGCTATGCGCCTGGAACGCTCCAGAGGTTCCACCCCCAGCGATCTTGCGGCTCTGAATCTCATATTCGGAGTCAATCTTCCCAGCCACAGCAACGTATTTCTCGTACGCCGCCTTCCCCTCGGTCCGCACCTTCTGTAGCCATCCCTGATCGATGTCCTTGTCCCCCGCACGCGCATGGCCTGCGTTCATTATGCCGATCGCCAGGAGGGTTCCCAGCAAGGCTGAGGGGATCCTTTCGATGAATAATCCGAGATTCGCGGAAAGGCTCATTGGGCGTCCTCGAAAGGTTCAGGTTCAACCCTGCGTTTGTGAGTTTACGCTCATAATTCGCGACCGACAACGATAATCGTTCCGGCTCTTGCGCGTATCCGCCCTTCCCTCTCGCCCGCCAAAGCATGACCGGACGCAACACTCCCAATCCGGCGAAATACCTGCTTCCAGCGCCACATTCACGCGGTATAATCCAGCTTGTCTTCCGACATCCTCCGGCAGTGTGGGTTGCCTTCTGCTTTCGACCGAAGCAATCCCGCCACTGCCTCGACCTGCCCTGCGGAGAGTTTCTTTCATGATCAACCCGTTCCGTGTGCGCTACCTGCGCTCTGTCCTCAGTGTCTTGCTCCTTCTCGTTCTCCTCGCCGGGCTGCGTGCGGTGGACGATCGGATCTATACGCAGGATCCCGAGGTGGCGCCCAACAAGGCTCGCACCGAATCGACCGAGCCCACTCCGAAACAACCTTCAACCGACAAGCTGTTCCGCGACGGTTCCGTTGCTCTCTGGATCTGGGGCGCCAATGCCAACAAGAACTACTATCTGCGCAAAGAATTTCCGGGCGGATCGAAGTCCGCTCGCTTGAAAGCGACCTGCGATAATCGGGTTCGACTCCTGCTCAATGGCAAGGAGGTCGCCAATAGTGACACCTGGCAGTCACCGGTCGAGGTCGATGTGCAGAAATACCTCAAGCCGGAGAACAACGTCCT
>JAKOSN010000214.1 GCA_029777335.1 Planctomycetota bacterium | reverse complement strand
TGTTTGAAGGCATTCAACGCAGTCTCGGCGAAGCATTCAAGAAACTGCGCGGACGTGGCCGGTTGACCGAGGCCAACATTCGCGACGGGATGCAGGAGGTGCGCAAAGCCCTCCTGGATGCCGACGTGAACTACAATGTCGTGAATGAGTTCATCGCCCGCGTCACCCAGCGTTCGCTTGGCCAGGCGGTTCTGCGCACCATCGATCCGAGCGAGCAGATCATCAAGATCGTTTACGACGAGCTGGTCGCTCTGATGGGGCCGGTGGATCACAGTTTCCACTTTGCCAAGGATGGGCCCACAATCATCATGCTCTGCGGCCTTCAGGGGCAGGGCAAAACCACCACGGCGGGCAAGCTGGCCCTCACCCTGCGCGAACGTGGCCGCAAGCCGATGCTCGTCGCCGCCGACCTGCAGCGCCCGGCCGCTGTCGATCAGTTGAAGATCCTCGGCCAGCAGATCAACGTCCCGGTCTACAGCGAATATCCGGGCGAACCCGTCACGGTGTGCCGTCGCGCCCTCGATTTTGCCAAAAAATCTTTGCTCGACACCATCATCCTCGACACGGCTGGGCGGCTGCATGTCGCCGAGATGCCGATGGACGAGCTGAAACAGATCGATCGGCTGGTCAAGCCGAGGCAGATCTATCTCGTCTGCGATGCCATGACCGGGCAGGATGCGGTCAATAGCGCCAAGGCGTTCAACGACGCCCTGGAACTCGACGGGGTGATCCTGACCAAGATGGATGGCGATGCTCGGGGTGGGGCCGCCCTGTCGATCAAGGAAGTCACCCGGGTGCCGATCAAGTTTATCGGCGTGGGGGAGAAGCTCGATCGGCTGGAGGAGTTCCGGCCCGAAGGGATGGCGCAACGGATCCTGGGACAGGGCGACATCGAGGATGTCGTCCGCAAGGTGATGCGCGTCCAGCAAGAGGTGAGCCAGGAGGAACTGGAGGCGCAGCAGAAGAAGTTGCAGGAAGGCGACTTCAACCTGAACGATTTCCGCAAACAGTTTGACATGGTCAAGAAGATGGGGTCAATGAAGGACCTCCTCGCGGCCATGCCCGGGATGGGCGACATGATCCCCGAGGGCGAGGATCCCGAAAAGGCGATCACGCGCTTGCAGGGGATGGTCGACTCGATGACCAGGGAGGAGCGACGCAATCCAGACCTGATCGATCACGGTCGACGTCGCCGTATCGCGGCCGGGAGTGGGACCGAACCGCATGAGGTGAAGCAGTTCCTCAACCACTTCGAGCAGGTGCGGACTTTGATGCGGAAGATGGCCAAGATGAGCCTGTGGGAACGGATGAAAACGTTCACCGGGCTGGGCCAGATGGGAGCGTTCGATCCGGGCTCGAAGATGCTCAAAAGCCTGAGCAAGGGAGACACCGGCCATCGCAAAACGCCCAAGGAACGGGCGCAGGAGCGCAAGAAGAAAAAGAAGAGATGACCAGCCCATCCCTGGTGCGAGTCGCCGCGCCGGCCACTGCTCCGAACGAGCCATGGTCGGCGTTAAGATTCCAGCGGGGTGAGTGAGGCCCCTGTTGATCGCTGAGAGGAGAGATCTACTCGTGGCAGTACGTATCCGTATGAAGAAGCTGGGACGGAAGCACCGTCACTTTTTCCGCATTGTTGCCATCGACGGGCATCAGCCGCGCGATGGGCGCGTGATCGAGGAACTCGGATCCTATGATCCCTCGATCGCCGACACCGATAGCCGCGTGGTGCTCAAGCCTGCCCGTATCAAATACTGGCTGGGGGTGGGCGCCAAACCATCGGAAAAGTGTGCGGTTCTGTTCAAAAAGTACATGGGGAAATGGGAACAGAAGGCGGCCGAAGCGGCGGCGGCTCCGACTCCCGAGGCGACCCCGACCGCCTGAACAGAGGGACGTGGCGTCGCCAGGCCGAGAAGGTGACGCGCCAGCCATGCGCTTCGATGTGTTCACACTTTTCCCGGAGATCTTTCAAGGCTATCTGACCCAGAGCCTGCTCAAACTGGCGCTGGAGCAGAAGCTGGTGGAGATCCACCTGTGGAACATCCGCGACTGGGCGAAGGGGAAACATCGCAGCGTGGATGATCGCCCCTTTGGTGGCGGCCCGGGAATGGTGCTGATGCCGGAGCCGATTTTTGACGCGGTGGAAGCCGTGCGTCCCCAGGCCAACGATCCGGGCCAGTTGCTCATGCTGACCCCGACCGGAGAACGTTTGACGCAACCGCTGGTGCAGGAACTGGCTCAACACCGACGCTTGCTCCTGCTCTGTGGCCGTTACGAGGGTTTCGACGAGCGCATTCGTCTGGGTTTGCAGCCCCGCGAGATCTCCATTGGCGATTTTGTCTGTAATGGCGGCGAGGTGCCAGCCATGGTGGTCATCGATACCGTGGTGCGCTATGTGCCCGGCGTGCTCGGCGATCCGGACAGTCTCGCCGAGGAATCGCATAACGATCCGGGGCGACTGGAATATCCGCAGTATACGCGGCCACGTGTGTTTCGCGCCATGGCGGTGCCCGAGGTCCTGCTCAGCGGCAATCACCAGGCGGTCGCACGCTGGCGCCGTGAACAATCCGAGGCTCGCTCCCGCACACGGGCGGCCCCGCAGCAAACAACCTCCGCAGAAAAGAAAGAGAGTGACAAGCCATGAAGAATATCCTCCTTGTGCAGACCGAGGAGTCGTCCCTGAAAAAGGATGCTCCCAAGTTTGAAATTGGCGATCAGGTGGCGGTGCATCAGCGCATCCTGGAAGGCCAGAAAGAACGTATTCAGGTTTTCGAAGGGACTGTGATTGCCCGTCGGGGCGAAGGCACCCGCGCCATGTTTACGGTGCGCCGCATCGTTCAGGGTGAAGGGGTGGAGCGTGTCTTTCCGCTGCATTCACCGAAGATTGCCAAGGTTGAGGTGAAGCGCACCGGGCGCGTTCGTCGGGCCAAACTCTATTATCTGCGTGATCGCGTGGGCAAGGCGACCCGTCTGCGCGAACGCCGCGTCAAAAGCGATACGCCGACAGCGTCGCCGCGCACACGTCGCGGACGCTCCTCGGCCGCCAAGGCAGCGACTCCGCCTGCCGAGTGAACCACAGCGCTGTAGCGTCCTCCAACCCGAGCACGCCCCGAGTCCAGTGGCTCCCTCGTCGGGAGGGAACGCTGGTCTCGGTCTGGCGGGGCCAATTCCCCGGGCGCGGCCTGGCATGACAGCGAATCTTCCGCGCAAACCCTGGTGGCGAAGATGGTTCGGCAGTCGCTCCGAACGGGCGGCGGCTCGCTATTTGCGCTCCCTGGGGTGGCGTATCCTTTGCTCCAACTATCGCTGCCCGTATGGGGAGATCGATCTGATTGCCCTGGAGGAGCGCGCCCTGGTTTTTGTAGAGGTGCGCTCCACCGGGAGTGACGACTGCGATCGTCCGGCGGCCTCGGTCGATCCCGAGAAGCAGCGCCGGTTAACGCGGCTGGCGCTTCACTTTTTGCAGGAGCATCGCCTGCTCGACCAGGCGGCGCGCTTCGATGTGCTCGCCATTAGCTGGCCCCCCGCGCAGCGTGAACCCCATATCGACCACCACCGTCTTGCTTTCGAGGCCACCGGCCGATTTCAGATGTTCTCCTGAGCCTGATTTTCGCAGGGAAGGATGGATCCGTGAAAAGCGTTGCTGAGCAGATAACCCTCCTCCGCCGCGGGGTCGAACAGATTGTCCCCGAGGACGAGTTTGCCAAAAAACTGGAACGCAGTCGCGCCACTGGCAAACCCCTGCGCATCAAGTACGGGATCGATCCCACAGGGATTGATGTCCACCTGGGGCATACCGTGCCGTTGCGGAAACTGCGGCTCTTCCAGGAACTGGGGCACCAGGCAGTTTTGATTCTCGGCGATTACACGGCCATGGTGGGCGATCCCAGTGGGCGGGATCAGTCGCGCAAAGGGTTAACACGCGAACAGATCGAGAACAATGCGCGCGACTACCTCAAACAGGTCGGGCGGGTCATCGACATCAGCAAGACCGAGGTTCGCTACAATGGCGAGTGGTTTGGTCGCTTTACCTTCGGCGACGTGCTTGCACTCACCGGGCAGATCACTGTCCAGCGCATGCTCGAACGCGACGATTTCACCAAGCGCCACAAGGCTGGCACTCCCATCTACCTGAGCGAATGCCTCTACCCGCTCATGCAGGGACGCGATAGCGTGGAGATCCAGGCCGATGTGGAACTCGGAGGGAGCGAACAACTTTACAACCTGATGGTGGGCCGCAATTTGCAGGTCGATGCGGGTCAGGAGCCCCAAATCTGCATCACGCTCCCCATTCTGCGTGGCCTCGATGGCACGCGGCGCATGGGCAAGAGTCTGGGCAATTATGTCGGCGTGGGCGAGCCGGCCCAGGTGCAATTCGACAAGACGATGAGCATCCCCGATGTCCTGATGCAGGAGTGGTTCGAGTTGTTAACGGATCGTCCAGAGAGCGAACTCCGACAACTGCTCGATCCCGCGCTCACGCATCCGATGGAGGCGAAGAAAACACTGGCGGCCGACATCGTCACATTCTACCACGGAACTGAGACGGCGCGAACGGCACGCGGGGAATGGGAACGGCGTTTCTCCGGCAAGCAAGATCCAAAAGAGATTCCTGTTGTCCAGCTAGCACGGACCACATTGGGGGATGGTGGCTTGCCGCTGTTCAAGCTCCTGGTGGCGTTGCAACTGGCGAAAAGCGGCAACGAGGCACGCCGCCTGGTGGAAGGCGGAGGGGTCAACCTCGGACCCGAGCGGGAGAAGAAGAGCGATCCCAATGAACTGATCGTGGTGAGCGAGGGGTTGATTGTGCGGGTCGGGAGCCGCAAGATTGTCGCGGTGCAGTTGGTGTGAGCAGCGCGTGGAGAAAAAAGAGGGTCCCGTTGTCTGGAGGACCGGGACCCTATTCTGGACGAGTCGGGGGAACGACAGGGCGGAGGAAAGCGATCAATCGCCAAGCATCTGAATGTCATCGAGGGCTTTGAGCAAGGCCGAATCCCGATCCTTGGCGAGCAACTGCGGTTCAAGCAATTGCTTCAGGGACGACTCGATCTTGTCGGCCCTGGGAGTCCCCGTGAGTTGCTTCCCCAGAGCGATCTCGACGGTGCGGGCGTTCGGGCTCAAAAGGACGAAGATGCAGCGATTGTCTCGTTGGGAGCGATCACGTTTCCAGGCGGCCAGATAGCGCGCCCGCAGGGCAGGATCACTGGGAATCGTGGGAACCGTCTCAGCAACGAGGCCGACGTTGAGTTGGGTGGCCACCTTGCGGAGACGAGCATTCACCAGGCGCACGGTCGCGGGGCTGTACATGTGCGCCTCGTCCTTGAGTCCACACCAGGGATGACGTTGGGCCATCTGGGCCAGGGTGTCACGGGCGGCCTGGCGATGTTTCTCGGTGGGGCCCTTCGCCGCCAACTGCTCCAGGAGGGGAATCGCCTCCTGTTGTGCAGCGGGGCCGATGCGAGTGAGGATCGTCATCAGGATGCGTGATTCAATCGGACAGCTGCAGTGCTGCAGTTCCTCGGTTAAGAGGGGGACCGCCGACTGGGCAGCAGGGCCCATGCGGGCGAGAGTGGCAGCACAGCGCGCCCGCAAGGCCGGATCGTTGTCCTGTTTAATGCCATCGATCAACACGGGGATGGCCGAGGGAGGCACACACTTGCCGGTTTGCGCGAAGAAATACTGCGAGCAGTGAATCTTGCGGGTTTCGTGTGCCTCTTTTTTGTTCTCGGGGGCTTGCCTGGTCGCCGAGGTTTTCATGGTGCGCGAGGGACCACCCGGGGCCAGGAGCGCGGGCGGATTCTCGGGGCTGGCGACCGGGAGAATTTCGTGGTGGTCCTGCATGGCGACCAGCCCGGATGTCTCCACCGTGTTCACCGCCACCACCTCTTCATAGAGGCTGGTGAGGTTGTTGAGGGCTTCCAGGGTTTTGGCGTTGGTTGGTCCCAGGTTGTTGCGGCGCAGATGAAAGGCTTCTTGCAAGGCCGGTTCTGCCTGGACAAGATCGCCCTGCTTCTTCAGATCAAGTCCCCGTTCTTCCAACCGATCGGCGCGGGCAAGCAGAACGGGCACATCGGTCCGGGGATTGTGCCATTGCCCCAGGGAGGGAGAGACAACCGCGCTGGCCGGAAACGCGGCTCGGTTGGGCAGAACCGCAGCGTCAGCAAAGAGGTTGTCATTGGACAGCCGCACCGGGGCGGCTCCCCTCTGAGGGGAATTAAAATTGGACAGAGCGCCCCCAAGAACCAGCAGCAGGCAGGCCGCGGCAACGAGCGAACCCCACTTGCGCACACGGTGCCAGGGGGTCGAGCGATGCACGGGTTTTGTGCGTGGTTCGAAGCGAAGAACGGTTGGTTCGGAAGTTGGCTCAGAGGGACTGGAAGTGACCGATTCAGCAAGGACGTCGCGGACAAGATCAGTCAGGAGCCGGAGTTCGGGGTGATCGTCGAGGGCTGCTTCCACCGCGGCCCGTTCGGATCCATCCACCTCGTCCGCGAGGTAGCGCCCGAGAGTCTCGTTATCGAGTTCTCCCCAGGTTTGGCGCTGGGAATCGCGATAGGCGCGAAGCTCCGCGGCGACGCGATCCCACTGATCTGGACTGGTTCGATCGTTGGCCATGCCTACTCTCGCCAGATTCGTTGTGTGTACGCTCAGAGAGGAGAATTATTTCACCGACACTGTTACAGACGGTTCATCATTCCACATCTGCAAAAGAAATGCGCCTCAACTCATCATCTTTTTTTTGAGCGGAGTGCGAAAGTGAACGAATTTATACATTAACGGGCGAGAGGCTGGGCGATCATCGGGAGCAAGTGGTCGCTTGTGCACGCAAACGGGCTCAGATGTCCAGGGCGTCAAGCGCATCCATCAGGTTATCGAGGTCGTCCTTCGGAGCGGCCGGCTTGGTCGCCTGCCGTTTCGGAATGCCGACCGTGAGCCCGACCGCCTCGCGCCCCTCCTTGACCAGTTCACGGTCGCGTTCCTGGGCGGCCATCGTCATGGCATCGCCCCCGCCAAAGAGCCTGGTCAGGTCGATCTTCAACCCGCTGATGTTCCCCACCGGCGCACCCGCGATCGCCGGCGTCTTGTAGTCCGGAAACATGATCGCGTGTTCGGGGCAGACGCGACTGCACGCCGGACAGCCACGCTTGCAGCTATCCTGATTCTCCACCGTGATCCGATCGAGTTTGTCCACCCCGTAGACGCCAAAGAGACAGAAGTCGAGGCACTCCATGCAATTGGTGCAGCGACTGTAGTCGATCACGGGATACCAGCGTCGTCCCGGCTGGGCCAGTAACTGCTCCGGAGCAAAGGTCGCCGCCGGCGCGGGAGCCTGGGTGCCGTTTTCCGCCAGCAACGTGGTGCCAAGCTGCACGAAGGAGGCGTTGCCGTGCCCTGCCGCCGCGCGACGGTCCCGACATTCTGCCGCAATCCTTTTCACTTCCTCAACATAGGGAAGATGGCTATTGTGGTCGCGCAGATCGAGACAGTAGATGTGGCGCTCGGGCACCTCCACCGCGCCGATTCCCCTGGGAGATTCATCGGCTCCGTTTTCGTCGTCGTCTTCGTCTTCTTGCTCGGCGTTGGCGGACTTGAGCTGACTCTCCCCCTGGTGCCCCTTGATGCCATCACGATCGAGCAACCAGAAGGCCGCGCGCGGATAGAGCCAGCTGAGCACTACCATGTCGCCCTTGATCGACTCCAGAAACAATCGGCCGGTGTGCTCTGGGTGCAGATCGTACAGGTAGGGGATGATCGAGACATCCAGCCCCGGTTCCATCAGCAGGGCCGCCGTGATGCTCTCTTCCAGGGCGCGCTTGGCCGGGTTCTTTCCCTGGGCCTGCGACAGGACGACGGTCAAACGATGCCGGCTCATGAAGGCTCAATCCTCGGTGTTGATCTTACCCTTGATCATGCGCTGGGTTTTTTCCCAGTACTGATCGAGAAACTGGTAGTATTCGTCCACGCTCAGCAGGGGCGGGGCAGGGGCCTGCATCTCAAACAGCCAACCTTCACCATAACCATCGACGTTGATGGCGCTGGGATCCTTCAGCAATTCCGGATTGAACTGGGAGATAACCCCGGTGCTTGGGGCGAAGAGGTCGGAGACTGCCTTCGAGGTTTCAATGTGGCCGATTTGCTGCATCAACTCGACCGCAGCGCCATCGCTCAGGTGCCATTCGAGAAAATACACATCCTGCATGAGCCGGATGGCGTAGGCGGTAAAGCCGAAACGCAGCTGGCCAGCGTTTTCGCGGCACCACATGTGATTGCGCGCATAGCGCAACGTCCCTGGCAGGTGCGCGGCGAACTTGCCCATCAGAAAGGTGCGATCGTCGGCCATCGGTATCGCTGCTCTCGTCGTGCGGAGTAGCCACGCTCCTAGGTATAGCGAGTGGTGATATGTTCTGGCTCGAAGAATAACGGCAAATGGCGATCGATTTGCAACAACCCGGCGCGCGTCAGGTCCACCCCTTCCGGCGACAGGGTGAGGAAGCCCTCGTCGGCCAGGTGCTGGAACGGTTCAGCGAACTCGTCGAGAATGTTCACCCCGAATTTGTTCTGGAAGTAAGTGCGTTCGAGATGGCCGGTTTTCAGTTGCAAAATCATCTCGCGAATTAGCAACTGGTGCGGGGTGACGGGAAGGGCGCGGTTGAGCGGCAATTCATCGCGTTCCAGCCGGGCGATGTACTCCTCCCAGGTATCGACATTCTGGAGATGAACCCCGTTGAGATGGCCAAAGGAGGCGACTCCCGTGCCGAACATATCGGCCCCGCGCCACAGGCTGTCGCGATAGACAAACCGGGTGCGCGCCTTGTTCTTGACCAGGGTGTAGGCGCTGGAGATCTCGTACCCGGCGGCGGTCATCTGGGTGAAGGCATAATCGACCCAGGCGCGCTTGGTGGGCCAGTCGGCAATGCTCCCCATGGTGGTGGGTTCATCCTGCCCCACCATCTTCAGTTCGCGCGAGAAGACGGTGTTGTAGGGCAACTCCATCTGGTAGATGGTGACGCTCTCGGGAGCGAGTTCCAGGGTCTTGCGCACACAATCGCGCCAGTTGTCCCAGGTTTCGCCCACCATGCCGGCAATCAGGTCGATGTTGATCTGATCGAAACCAAGGTGGCGCGCCCAGCCATATGCGCGATAGATCTCCTCGGTGTGGTGCGCGCGGCCGTTGTATTCCAGGATGTTGTAGTCGAAGTTTTCGACCCCCAGGCTGAGACGGGTCACACCCATTTCGCGCAGCGCTTCAAGCTTGTGCTCCTGCAAGGTGCCTGGCTCGCATTCAAAGGTCACTTCCTCGGCGCCGGTCCAGGGAAGGACCTGCTGCAAGCGGGTCATCAGCCCGCGCAGCTGGGTCGCGCTGAGATACGAGGGGGTTCCCCCGCCAAAATAGACATACTTCAACGGGCGCCCCCCCACGAGCGGTTGCCTGGCACAGAGCGAAACCTCCTTGACGAGCGCATCGAGGTAGGTTTCGACATCGCGGGCATTCTTGTCGGTGTACACGCGGAAGTAGCAGAACTTGCAACGTTTCCGACAGAAGGGGATGTGCAGATAAAGCCCCAGGGGGGTCTCCGGTTTTGGGGGGGCCTGGAGGACTGCCTGGGCGGCGGAGAGATGAGCCGGTTTCCAGAAGGAGAAAGGCGGGTAGTTGGCCACAAAGTAGTTGCCAAGGCCCGTCTTTTCTTGAGCAACTTCGGTCATCACAGAACCCTGGATAAGGCGAGCGGTGGGAGCGAAAAGCCAGTCTCTCCATTGTACGGGCTCTCCCTGCCGATGCAAGCGTCCGCTCGTCAGCCGGTGGGGCTTCAGAGGCTCGGCGCTGGGGACGCGGGGATGTCGACTGGGGCAGGGGGTTTGCGCCGACGTGTGCGCACCCAGATCCAGCCCCGCATCAGCACAAAGAGGGCGGTTCCCAGCGCAGCGGCCGGGCCGAGAATGGCCAGTCGTCCGCCCAGTGTCTGGCTGGTTCGGTGGGCAAAGGGAAGGACGATGGAGCCGACCTCGCCCACGCCAATTCCCTCGGGACTGGGAACCCCGCGCGGGCTGATCACCTCGGTGCGCCCCGAGGAAGAGGCACGGAGCACCCAGCGGTCGTTCTCCACCGCCCGGAGGCGAAAGAGCAGGGCGTGATGCTCGTGCTGGGCACGGGTCCAGGCCAGAGCGTCCATCGTGGGGGCGACCAGCACCGTCGCGCCCGAACGGGTCAGCGCACCAGCCACCGCGGGGGCATCAAAGTCGTAGCAGATGGCGACCCCGAGAACGCCATCCGCCACGGGGAAAACAGGCTGGCGGTCTCCCGGAACGCCATCGGCGAGGAGGGGAACGGGACGCTGTTTGGGGAAGGTGCCCTGCAACGTGCCGTCGGGGCCGACCACGGCCGCCACATTGTAAAAGGGCATCTGGCCG
>JAKOSN010000037.1 GCA_029777335.1 Planctomycetota bacterium | reverse complement strand
GGGGGACAGTATGGGTTAACGGAGGATCTGTGGGGCCGCTGGTTTGTGAACACCAACAGTCAGCATCTGCGCCATGTGGTGCTTCCCGATCATGCGCTGCGCCGCAATCCCTCGTTGCCGGTGCGTGCCGTCACCCTCGATATTCCCGATCATGGTCCGGCCTGCAAGGTGTTTCGCATCAGTCCGTTTGAAGGGTGGCGCGTGGAACGGACGCGCCGTCGCAAGGAAGGGCCCGACGCCCATCGTTTCCCCACGACCGAACTGGTTCCTGGCGGATTCTCGACCTCGACCTGCAGCCCCTTGATCTACCTGGCGGATCTCTTTCCAGCGGCCTATCGGGGTAATGTTTTTGTGTGCGATCCAGCCAATAACCTGATCCATCGCGATGTGCTGGAGGATCAGGGGGCGACCTTTGTGGCGCGGCGCGGCGACGCCGACTGCGAATTCCTCGCCTCCACGGACAACTGGTTCCGCCCGGTCTGGTTGACGCTTGGCCCTGAGGGCGCCCTCTACGTGCTCGATTTTTACCGCGAGGTGATCGAGACCCCGCGCTCGCTCCCCGACGATATCAAGAAGAAACTGAACCTGGAGAGCCGGGGGCGCGGGCGCATCTGGCGCATTGTCCCGGAGGGAACAAGGAAGTTCGAGAAACCACAGCTGGGCAAGGCAACCACCGAGACCCTGGTGCAGCACCTGGCGCACGCCAATGCCTGGTGGCGTTACACCGCGCAACGTTTGCTGGTGGAGCGACAGGATCGCGCAGCGGTGAAGCCGCTGGAACAACTGGCGGCCACGGGGAAAAATCCCGCCGGGCGCGCCCATGCCCTGTGGACGTTGCAGGGACTGAATGCCCTGAGCGAGGAGCGAATCGTGGCCGCCTTGAAGGATGCCGAGGCGGGGGTGCGCGAACAGGGAGTGCGCCTGGCGGAACTGCGTCTGGCGAAGTCCGCCGCGCTGCGCCGTGCCGTGGCTCCCCTGGCGGCGGATCCTTCGCCCAAGGTACGCTTTCAGCTGGCGCTTGCGCTCGGTGCCGCGCCTGGTCCGGAGACCGCAGGCGCCCTGGCGCGCCTCTTTCAGCATGATCACAACGATCCCTGGACGCGCACCGCCGTGCTCAGCTCCTGTGGCGAGCGCCCCGGCGATTTGCTCACTGCCCTTATTCGCGATCCCAGTTATCTGAAGAATCCGAGTGAGCAGCAGTTGCAGGCGCTCACCGAGATCGCCGCCCTGGTGGGGAGTGTGAGCAAGAACGAGCGCGACCTGCTGGCGGTGTTGGCGCTGGCCAGCGGAGCGAAGCAGACGGCCGCCTGGCAGGTCGCCTTGCTCCAGGGATTGCTCCAGGGGATGCGCGGTACGCAACGGTCGTACGAACGGCTCGCCAAACAGGGATCCGCCGAGATGAAGAAGGCGCTGGCTCAGGTTCGGCCGTTCTTTGATCAAGCGGTCACGGAGGCGCGCGCCGAGAAGGCGCCGCTGGAGAGCCGGATGGCCGCCATTCGGTTGCTGGGAGAAGCACCCGCTGCGCTGGCCGAACCAGTGCTGCGGGACTTGCTCACCCCGCGCCAGCCCTCCACCGTGCAGCTGGCCGCCGTGCGCGCCCTCGCACAGCAGGAAACGCCAACAGTGGCGAAGGATCTCCTGTCCGGGTGGAACGGGTACAGCCCGGTCGTGCGCCGTGAGGTGGTGGAGGCGCTCTTCGCGCGCACCGAGCGGTTACACACCTTGCTCGATCAGGTCGAGGCGAAGACGATTTTGCCCCAGCATCTGGAGCCCGTGCGCGTGGATCAGTTGCGCAAACATCGCGTGGCGGCGATTCGTCAGCGCGCCGAGAAACTCCTGGTCGGGAGTTCGGCGGCGGAACGCCAGAAGGTGGTGACTGCCTATCGCGCTGTGCTGGAGTTGAAGAGCGATCCTGTGCGCGGCAAGGCGGTTTTCAAGAAGAACTGCACCACCTGCCACCGTCTGGAGAACGAGGGGTTCGAGGTTGGCCCCGATTTGCTGGGCGTGCTGCGCAACAAGGCGTCGGAGCAACTGCTCAATGATATTCTCGATCCCAGCAAGGAAGTCGATCCGCGTTATCTCAATTACGTGGTCACCACGCGGCGCGGCCAAACGCTGACGGGGATGGTGATCGCGGAGACGGCATCGAGCCTGACGTTGCGACGGGGAGAAAAAGCCGAGGATGTGATCCTGCGCAGCCAGATCGAGGAGATCCAGACAACCAGCAAATCACTGATGCCCGAAGGGTTGGAGATGCAATTGACCAAACAGGATGTTGCGGATCTGATTAGTTACTTGATTCAGGTGAGCCAGAAGAAGTGAGGCGAAACCCAGCGAGCGGCGCTCCTGAAAGAGGCCGCTCGCTGGGTGAGGGGTTAGTTCCGCAGCACCGGATGCAGGTGCGAGGCGAGTTCCGGGATGGCGGCTTCGAGCACTTCCTCGATGCGTTTCGCCAACACGATCTGCAACGAATCGCGCACCTCGTCGGGGAGATCGCGCAGGTCGTTTTCGTTGTCGCGCGGCACAATCACCTGCTTGATTCCAGCGCGCCGGGCCGCCAGCACCTTCTCCTTGATGCCGCCCACCGGGAGCACCAGTCCGCTCAGGGTGATTTCGCCGGTCATCGCCGTGTCACTGCGCACCGGATGTGCGGTGTACAGCGAAACGAGTGCCGTCACCAGCGCCACCCCCGCCGAGGGGCCATCCTTGGGCACCGCGCCCGCCGGAACGTGGACGTGCACCGCCGACTCGCGGAAACTGCGCGAAGGCACTCCCAGTTCACGGGCATGCGACCAGACGTAGCTCTGTGCCGTGCGCGCCGATTCCCGCATGACATCGCCGAGCTGGCCAGTCAGGCGCATCCCCTTTCCGCCCGGCAAAAGCGTGGTCTCGATGTAGAGAACATCGCCGCCCGCCTCGGTCCAGGCCAGGCCGGTCGCCACTCCCGGAGGGAGCGCTTGCCGGCTGCGCTCGGGACGGATGCGCTCCTTGCCCAGCAGGTCATAGAGGTTCTCGAGGGCAACCGTGACCGGCTCGGTGTGCCCTTCGGCAAAGCGCCGCGCCACCTTGCGCGCCACCTGTCCGAGCGTTCGCTCCAGGTTGCGCACCCCGGCCTCTCGGGTGTACCGGCTGATGATGTGCTGCAACACCTCCTGCGGTAGCGTCAGGTTCTCTGGCTTCAAACCCGCGTGCTCCAGCTGACGGGGCAGCAGATAACGCTGCGCGATGGTGAGCTTTTCTTCTTCGCTGTAGCCGGCCAGGCGGAGCACTTCCATGCGGTCGAGCAAGGGCCGCGGGATCGAATCGAGGGTGTTGGCGGTGCAGATGAAGAACACCTTCGACAGATCGAACGGCAGATCGAGATAGTTATCGCGGAAAGCGGAGTTCTGGGCTGGGTCGAGGATCTCCAGTAGCGCCGCCGCTGGATCGCCGCGGAAATCTCGACCCAGCTTGTCCACCTCGTCGAGCATCAGCACCGGGTTGTTCACCCCGGCCCGGCGAATCGCCTGCAAAATGCGCCCCGGCATGGCACCAATATAGGTGCGCCGGTGGCCGCGCAGTTCCGATTCGTCGTGCAGTCCGCCCAGACTCATGCGCTCGAACTTGCGATTCATCGACCGTGCGATCGACTGCCCCAGCGAGGTTTTGCCCACGCCCGGAGGCCCCAGCAGACACAGGATCGGTGCCTTGGCGCTGGGGTTCAACTTCAGCACCGCGAGGTCGTCGAGGATACGGTCCTTGATCTCCTGCAGATCGTAGTGATCCTGGTCCAGGATCTCCCGGGCGCGGGGCAGATCGATGAGCTGTTCGCTGCTCCGGCTCCAGGGCAATTCGAGAACCAGTTCCAGATACGAGCGGGTGATCTGGAAGTCCGGTGCGGCGGCGGGCATGCGCTCCAGCCGTTGCAACTCGCGCGCTGCTTCCTTGCGCACGGCCTCGGGCAACTCCGTCTCCTCGAAGCGGCGACGCAGTTCCTCGACCTCGCTCTTTTCGGGGCTCTTTTCGCCCAGTTCTTCCTGAATGGCGCGCAGCTGCTGGCGCAGCAGATAATCGCGCTGATCCTTGTTGATCTCGCTCTGTGCCTGGCTGGTGATGTGCTGACGCAACTCCAGCACCTGCACCTCGTGAGTCAGGTAGCTGTGCAGCAATTCCAGCGCCTGGCGACGCGTGGAGGCTTCGAGCAACTCCTGCTCCTTGTACACCTCCAGATTGAGCATCGACGCCAGGAGATAGGCGAGCTTGAGCGGATCTTCTGCCTGGGCGAGCAATTGTTGCAAGTTGATGGGCGTTGGCGGTTGCGCCAGCTCAAAGGCGCGCCCCGCCAGTTGCACGATGGCCCGGTGCAGTGCCTCGACCTCGGTGCTGCGATCGTCGGGGACGGGCCAGGGCTCAACGCGCACCTTCAAGAACGGCTCGGTCTGGATCGTCTCCACGAGGCGGACTCGTTCGATGCCCAGAACCAGCATCTCCACTCCCTGGTCGCTGCGCGCCAGCTTTTTGATCACGGCGCGCGTTCCCACGGTGTAGAGATCCTCCACGCGGGGGGTATCCTGCGCGGGATCGCGTTGTGCGACGACGACAAACGTCTTCTCTTCCGTGGCGAGGACCGACTCGATGGCGGCGACGGAGTTCGGGCGGCCGACCGACAGCGGAATGAAGAGGTCGGGAAAGAGAATCGTATTGCGAAGCGGCAGCACGGGAAGGGCCGCCACCATCACGTTCGGCTCGCTCATGAAGCACCTTCCTGAGGGTTGAAAAAGCGACCGTGCGTTCTCACCACGCGGGCCGCATCCTTGTTCTGTTAGGCCGGGTGCAACGGGGGAATGAAGGGAGAGGCTTGCCTCGCGTCACCCGGTGACTTGATCCACACCAGTTCTAACGAGCAATTCCTATGCCATTGCGTGAGTGTGAGGGGATTGAATTTGCAACTTCATTTTTGGTTTGGATTTGTGGCGATCCTTTGCCTGGCTAATGATTTGCCTTCCTGCCACGATGAAGCGATTTGCGCCGAATGTGGCAGGAATGAACGTCGTGGTTGGCGAACCAGGCGTGAAGCGGCCCAGGACGGTACGGTCTCGGGGACTTCACGCCTGGCGAGTGCAAGCGTCGTCAGTTACACCGACGCAAAGGAGAGTTCGCCATTGTGATACTCGACGTTGAGGTTCATGCCATCGCGCACCTCGCCGGCGAGGATCTTCTTGGCCAGCACGTTTTCCACTTCCCGCTGCAGAGTGCGCTTCAGGGGGCGCGCTCCATACACCGGGTCGTACCCGACGCGCACCAGATGGTCCCGTGCCTCGTCGGTCAACGTCAGGGTGATATGCCGGTCTTCCAGCCGCTTGCGCAGCCGCTCGAACTGGATATCGACGATCTTCTTCAACTCGTCCTTCCCCAGCGCGTGGAAGACCACAATCTCGTCGACACGATTGAGGAACTCGGGCCGGAAGTGTTGCCGAACCTCGTTGAGGACCGCCGACTTCATCCGGTCATAGCCCTCGTCGAAGAAGCTGCCGCGATAGTCGAGGATGCGGTGGCTTCCCAGGTTCGAGGTCATGATCACGATGCAATTGCGGAAATCGACCGTGCGCCCCTGGCCATCGGTCAGTCGGCCATCATCGAGCAGCTGCAACAGGACGTTGAAAACATCCGGGTGCGCCTTTTCGATCTCGTCGAAGAGCAGGACGCTATAGGGTCGACGGCGCACCGCCTCGGTCAGCTGTCCGCCCTCCTCGTAGCCGATGTAACCCGGAGGCGCACCGAGCAGACGAGCAACGGTGTGTTTCTCCTGATACTCCGACATATCGATGCGGACCATGGCGCGTTCATCATCGAAGAGGAACTCCGCCAGGGCGCGCGCCAGTTCGGTTTTGCCGACGCCGGTCGGT
The DNA here is from genome assembly GCA_029777335.1 of Planctomycetota bacterium. Classification (GTDB taxonomy): domain Bacteria; phylum Planctomycetota; class Planctomycetia; order Gemmatales; family Gemmataceae; genus JAKOSN01. Next base: position 40,856 of record JAKOSN010000037.1, on the reverse strand, counting down.
CCCAGGAAGATGAACGAGCCGATCGGCCGGTTGGGATCCTTCAGCCCGGCTCGCGCGCGCTGCACGGCATCGGCGACGGCGGACACCGCCTCATCCTGACCAATCACGCGTTTGTGCAACTCCTTCTCCAGATGGAGCAACTTCTGGATTTCGCCTTCGAGCAAGCGTGTGACCGGAACGCCGGTCCAGCGACTGACAACGGCGGCGATGTCCTCTTCCGTCACCTCCTGCTTGACCAGTTGCGTCTTGCCGCTGACCTGGGGAGCGAGTTCGAGCACCTTGATCTCGCGTTCCAGCGCGGGGATCTCGCCATACTGCAGGCGGCCGGCGGCCTCATAGTCGCCCCGATCCTTGGCCTGCTGCAGGGTGAGTTGCAACTGTTCGAGTTGTTCGCGCAGTTGTCCAAGACTTTGCGTCTCTTTTTTCTCTTTTTCCCACTGGGCAATCATGGTGTCGCGCTGGTGTTTGAGGTCGGTTAACTCGCCATCGAGGCGACTGAGGCGCTCCTTCGAGGCGGCATCCTTCTCCTTGGCCAGCGAGACGCGCTCGATCTCCAGTTGCATCACGCGGCGCTGCAACTCGTCGAGTTCCGCCGGAACGGAGTCGATCTCGGTGCGCAGCTTGGCCGCCGCTTCATCGACCAGATCGATCGCCTTGTCGGGTAAAAAGCGATCGGTAATGTAGCGATTGGAGAGGACCGCGGCCGCCACCAGAGCCGAATCCTTGATGGCCACCTTGTGGTGCGTCTCGTACCGCGACTTCAGCCCACGCAGGATCGAGATGGTGTCCTCCACCGAGGGCTGATCGACAAACACCGGCTGAAAGCGCCGTTCCAGGGCGGCATCCTTCTCGACATGCTTGCGATATTCATCGAGGGTAGTGGCCCCAATGCAGTGCAATTCACCTCGGGCCAGCATCGGCTTGAGCAGGTTGCCCGCGTCCATCGCTCCTTCGGCCTTGCCGGCGCCCACCACGGTGTGCATCTCGTCGATAAAGAGGACGATGCTCCCCTGCGATTCGGCCACTTCCTTCAGGACCGCCTTGAGCCGTTCCTCGAACTCGCCGCGGAACTTGGCTCCGGCGATCAGGGCGCCCATGTCGAGCGCGATAATCCGCCGATTCTTCAGCCCCTCGGGGACGTCGCCGCGGATGATGCGCAGCGCCAGCCCTTCGACGATGGCGGTCTTGCCCACGCCGGGTTCGCCGATCAGCACCGGATTGTTCTTGGTACGGCGCGACAGAACCTGAACCACACGACGGATCTCCTCGTCCCGGCCAATCACCGGATCGAGCTTGTTCTCGCGGGCCAGCTGAGTCAGATCGCGGCCATATTTTTCCAGCGCCTGATAGGTCGCCTCGGGATTATCCGAGGTGACACGTTGATTTTGTCGCACTTCCTTCACGCCTGTAAGCAGCCTCTCACGGGTGAGGCCGAATTCCTTGAACAGCCGGCCCGCGACCCCGTGGTCCTCTGTCAGGGCCAGCAGAAGATGTTCCACTGAGATGTAGTCGTCCGCCAACTTGCTGGCCTCGCTCTCCGCCCGGGTGAGCAGGTTGGAGAGGGCGGCCGAGATATAAACCTGATCGCCGCCGGGCGTGGGTCCCGAGACTCGGGGTAAACGGTCCGCTTCCTGTTCGACGCGGCGGCGCAAACGCGGCACATCCACCTCGGCCTTCTGAAGGATGCGCGGAGCCAGCCCATCCTCCTGGTTGAGCAAGGCGAGCAACACATGTGGCACATCGACATTTTGCTGGCCCTTTGTCTGAGCCAGTTGATGGCCGTCGCGCAGCGCCTCCTGAACTTTTTGAGTAAACCGATTCATATCCATGTGGCACGCTCCTTGAAAGTGAGTGGAAGGGAGCGTTGATTCCCTGTACGGATTCGCGGCGCAGACAGAACCCTACGCCCCTCGCAGCGAGCCGGCTTCAGAACGGCACAATCCAGGTACGCCCGAACGCGCTCCTCATTTCAGTGTTCCTAGCAAGAATGATGCCGAGTGATGAAAAAAGAGTTGATTTTCTCAGGTCTATTCTTGCAAGGGAGTTATGGCGTGACAGAGAGGAACGGGGATGGTCTCGGAGGAAAGGAGGGACCGGTTTTGGCAGGGGGATTCTGACAGGAAGGTGAACGCAATCGCACCAGGGGTCGTGGTGCGATTGCGAAGGGACTGTCCGCGGCTACTTCTTTTCACGTTTGGCCTTGAGCACGACGATCGGAGCTTCCTTGTTACCGGTGAAACTGGTTGGGCGCTTGGCCTCGGCACCCTTGCCTCGTTCGACGAGGGGGACGGCGATGCGGAGTTCGTCGTCCTTCAATTCGTAGATGAGTGGAAAGATCTTTTTCGGATCGTTTTTGTTGATCAGATCCAGATGCTTTGGTTTCTGGGTGGGATCGAGTTTGAACTTCGCATTGGGAGCGAGGCCGAGCAACTCGTCGCCCTTGAAGACGAGTTCCCTGGGGCCCTGTTCCGCAGGGATGGCCTTGCCATCGACCTCCAACGCAACGACCTTCCAGGTCCCTTGCAGCGTTTTCGCTTCCTTGGCGGCGGGATCGTCTTTTGGGGTCGGTTGGAGACTCAGCAGAGTCCCGAGGGCGAGGGCGAGTAGCGGTCCAGAGGGCATGGTTGCTCCTTGCTCGGCGCGGAGGGGACAGAAAAGTCGGTTTGGGGAAGGATCTCCCCAGAGGGATGCGCAGCCAAGGGGCGACCAGAGGTTAGCAAACTTCCGGTCGCCCTGAGAGAATCTCCACGGGAGGGAGAGGGTTAACGCTTGGAGAACTGGAAGCTCTTGCGCGCCCCCTTGCGGCCGTACTTCTTGCGTTCCTTCATGCGGCTGTCGCGTGTGAGGAAGCCGGAGTCACGCAGGCGCTTGGCCATGCTGGGAGCGGGCTCCTCGGCGGATTCGCCATCGGCGCTGGGGGGAGCAGCGGGTTCGGCCTCGGTGGTCAGGCCAAACATGTCCTTGAGGGCGCGGGCGACCCCCTGAGAGACAGCACCAGCCTGGCCGGTAAAGCCGCCGCCTTGCACCCGGGCCTCCACATCGAGGCGGGTGAGCATATCAGTCACTTCCAGCGGCCCGAGGATCGCGGCTCGATCCTTGATCTCGGTGAAGTAGCCATCGAGCGGACGACCGTTGATCGAGATCTTGCCGGAGCCTTCCGACACCCGGACGCGCGCCACGGCGGTCTTGCGTCGTCCGGTGCCCAGGTACCACTTCTTCTTCGCTTTGGTCTCGGCCACGTTTGCTCACTCCCGTGTCATTTCTTCTTCTGGAACTCCGTGGGCAGCTCGATCGGTTGCTGCGCCTGGTGGGGATGACTGGGTCCAGCGTAGATTTTCAGCTTGGTCATCTGCTGACGGCCGAGTCGGTTGCGCGGCACCATGCGCTTGACCGCTTCCCGCAGGATACGGTCGGGATGGGTCTCCAGCCAGTCGCGCGCCCGCACGGTCTTGTAACCGCCCGGATAACGAGTGTACCAGTGATAGGTCTGGGTATCGAGTTTACTGCCGGTGAAGCGAATCTTTTCGGCATTGATCACAATGACGAACTCGCCCGTGTCGCAATGCGGCGTGTATTCCGGCCGATGCTTGCCGCGCAGGATGTTGGCGATCTGAACCGCCAACCGCCCCACCACCTGATCGGTGGCATCGATCACAAACCAGCGCTGGGGAAGGCTCCCCGGTTTGGCCATGAAGGTGGACATCGCTCTACTCATCTCGTGCAATAGCGGGGGCAATCAAAACCATCATCTTAGAGCCCAACCAGGAAGCGTCAAGAGCAGGGTAGCGAATCTTTACTCCTCCGTTCGGGATTCTGGATGCGGACGGTCCCTGCCGGTGCCCCGCCCGGAAACCAGGAGGTTCGCCACGGGTGTTGAATCGCGGGGAGATGGCGAGCCGCAACACGATTCCCACCCCATCAAGTATTCCCGCGGTCAACAAAAACATCCTCTGGGCGCTCATGATGGCTCCGGATCGAGGCGGATGCTCATTCCTCGGCCCATTCTCCTTTCTGCGCCAACGCTGTCCATCAGCGCATCTTCCCTCTGTGTATCTTGGGCTTGAGAGTGCCTGCGCGATGTGCTAGAAGCCCGCGCTGCTCGCTTTCTGGGCGAGGACGTTCGAGGTGTTGTCCCTTCTCTCCTGGTGGATTCGGTCATGGCCACGAACACGACTTCTCCCTCCAGGCCGCCAGCGCCTCCCTTTGCGCATCTCTGGCAGGTGCCGCTTTTTCTGCTGGGCGCGTTGACGCTCACCTCGGTTCTCCTGGCCCGTCCGTTTCTGCATTCCACCGAACGCATGGAACGGCAGGAACTGGCGCATCTGCGCAAACAACTCGAACGCCCCGATGCCAACCTCGATCATGTCGAAACGCGTCTGCATGGCTTCGTCGGTGGCAACACCATCAATCCCAAACTGGTTGGCGAAGCGCATTTTCTGCTCGGCGAATTGCATGTGCGCAGAGCAGAGCAGTCGTCCGGTGCCAACGCGCTGTCGCTGTGGCGCCTGGCGCAGCAACATTTTGAGCAGGCGGAGTCCGCCGGGGTGAGCGAGGAGGATGGGCCACGCATGCGCTATCGCCTCGGCCAGTGTGGCTTCCACACCGAGATGCCGCCGCAGCATGTGGTTGAACTCCTCAATGATTCGGTCGAGTCCGCCCCCGATCGGGTGGAGGGGTATCGTCTGCTGACCCAAGCGTACCTGCGCCTGCCCAAACCCGATCTGGAAGGGGCGTTGCAGGCCAACGAAAAATTGCGCCAGGTACCCTTGCTTGGCGAGGACATTCTTGGCCCGGCGCGGTTGCAAGCCGGGGAATTGCTGCTGCAGATGGGACGCGCCGCCGAGGCCCGGCGCACTCTGGAGAAAGTCGGGCGCACTGCTGCTCCGGAGGTTCTGGCACGCGCGCGCATTCTCCGTGCCCAGAGTCTGCATCGCGAAAAGAACTGGGAAGAGGCGGCACGTGTCTGGCAGCAGATTCTTGAAGATCGCGTGCAACCCCCCACCGGGGAGCGCGATATCTGTCAGTATCAGCTGGGCTATTGCTACTGGCGCCTGGAACAGTTCGAGGAGGCAGCCAGCGTCTGGGAAGAATGCATGCTCAAGGGCAGCGGCGCACCGGCAATGACAGCGGCTCTGCGCCTGGGCGAACTGCACTTGCAGGCTGGCCGCGACACTGCCGCCGTCGAGGCCTTCGGCCGCGGGGTGCGGGACCTGGTCGAAGGAAAAGACTGGCCCACCACGTTTCTGGAGCTGGAAGCAGCGCGGGCCCTCTTTGAGAAAGCCTATCAGACCCTGTGTGACAAGGGCGAATATGAATCGGCCGTCGAATTAACCCGCCACTACGATCATCTCGCCGATGCCGGGCGCGGCTTCTTTCTGCGTGGCGAATGCCTGGAACTCTGGGCAACGGCGCTGGCGAAACCTCTCGAAGCGGGGCCCGCCGGACAGAAAACGAACGAGCGCATCGTCAGTCTGCATCGCCAGGCGGGCGAGGCCTATTTGCAGGCGTCGGATCGCACCACCGATGCCAGGGAGCGCATCGAGCGGCTGTGGCGCAGCGGGCGCGCCCATCTCTATGGGCAGCAACCCGAGCCGGCGAGCCTCGCTCTGGAAAAGTTCATTCCGTTGACCAGCGATGCGCATCAACTCGGCGAGGCGTGGTATCTGCTTGGCGAGGCGCGGCGGCTTCGTCAACTCCTCGATCCGGCCGAGGCAGCCTATCTGGAGTCGATCAAGTATCCCACGCGCTACGCCTATCGGGCACGCTATCAACTCAGCCAGATTCAGCTGGGGCGCGGCAATACCGGGATGGCCGAGGAAACGCTGGAGCAGAACATCAAACTGCTGCGCCTCCACCCGGATAACGAGGCACTGGAGAAATCGCTCTATGCCCTCGGGGCGCTCCTCTATCAGCGCCGGCACTATTCAACCGTTCCCTTCTTCCTCGATGATGCCGTGACGCGCTTTCCCCAAAGCCCCCAGGCCACGCGTGGCCGTTTTCAACTGGCCGAGGCGTATCGTCAGCTGGCGGCTCAGGAAAATGTCAACTACGTCAACAGTCGCGGGATGGCCCCGCAGACCAGAGAACACCACTGGAAGCAGCACCGCCACTGGCTGCAGAAGGCCGCCGAGCAATACCAGGAGTTGAGCAAGAGTCTGAGCGAGGGAGCCTCTGCCTCGCTGCAGCCCGAAGAGGTCGTTCATGTGCAGTTTAGCGATGCCGAATGTCGCTTTAACCTGGGCGATTACGCCGCGGCCCTGCAGATGTACGAACGCCTCGCCGACCAGTACAAGGAACGTGTGGAACGATTGCGGGCTCTGGGCGGCTGTCTGCGCTGTCATGCCGCGCGCAACGAGACCGACAAGGTGCAGCAATATGTTCAGGGGATTCGCAATGCGCTGGCCACGGTAGACCCGGCCACGCGGCGTGCCTGGGAAACCTGGTTGAGCGACGCCAGCAAGCAATACACCCTCGCCAACGGGGAGTGAAAGCCTCCCTTTTCAACAGAGAGGACGCCAAAGGGCAACTACTCCGAAACGCCGGGCGGCATATGATAATCCGTCGGTCTGCCCCCGGTGAGATTTCGGAGATTGTGCCGATGAGCGATCCTGCTCCTACCCCTCATTTTGCGACCCTGGCCATCCATGGCGGGCAAGCGCCCGATCCAACGACGCACGCCCGGGCGGTCCCAATCTACCAGACCACATCCTATCTCTTTACCGATGCCGATCATGCGGCGCGTCTGTTTGCCTTGCAGGAATTTGGCAACATCTATACGCGCATCATGAATCCGACCACGGATGTCTTTGAAAAGCGCATTGCAGCGCTGGAAGGCGGAGTGGCGGGTTTGGCCCTCGCCTCCGGGCAGGCGGCGGAGACGTTGGCGATCCTTACCCTGGCCAAAGCCGGCGACGAGATTGTCTCGACGACCTCGCTCTATGGGGGAACGTACAACCTCTTTCACCACACCCTGCCGCGACTGGGCATCACCGTGCGCTTTGCCGATGCCGCCGATTACGAGGGGCTGCGCCGCCTGATCAACGAGCGCACCCGAGCGCTTTACTCGGAAACGGTGGGCAATCCCAAACTCGATGTGCTCGATATCGAAAAACTCGCCGCGCTCGCGCATGCGCATCAGCTGCCCTTGATCATCGATAATACCATCCCCTCGCCGGCGTTGTGCCAGCCGATTCGCTGGGGCGCCGACCTGGTGATCAACTCGGCGACCAAGTTTATCGGGGGCCATGGCACCTCGATTGGCGGTATCCTTGTCGATAGCGGCAACTTCGACTGGAAAGCATCGGGGCGCTTCCCTGAGTTTGTCCAGCCTGATCCTTCCTACCATGGAATCTCGTACACCGAGGCGTTTGGACCGCTGGCGTTTATCATCAAGGCACGGGTGCAGGGCCTGCGCGATACCGGCGCCTGTCTGTCTCCCTTCAATGCCTTTCTGTTGTTGCAAGGGGTGGAAACGCTCCATCTGCGCATGCAACGGCACTCGGAAAACGCCCTGGCGGTGGCCCATTTTCTCAAGGACCATCCGCGTGTGGAGTGGGTGAATTACCCCGGTCTGGCCGAGGGGCCTTATGCCGCTCTGTGCAAAAAGTATCTGCCCGAGGGAGCAGGCGCTCTCCTCACCTTTGGCATCAAGGGAGGATTCGAGGCGGGCAAACGGTTTATCAATGCCGTGAAGCTCTTCAGTCTTCTCGCGAACATTGGCGATGCCAAATCTCTGGTGATTCACCCGGCCTCGACCACGCATCAGCAGTTGAGCGCCGCGGAACAGCTGGCGACGGGAGTCACTCCCGAGATGATTCGCCTGTCGATCGGCATCGAGGATATTCGCGATATCCAGGCGGATCTGGAGCAGGCGTTGCAGAAGAGCGCGTAGAGTCCTCCGCACGGGGGAGTTGTCAACGGAAGTCGAGCCATGCCACCTCTGGAGCCAACGCACGAGGCCGACTTTACCTTTGCCACCGAGCAGCCATTCCGGCTCGATGGCGGAGCTGAATTGTCGCCGGTCACGCTGCGCTATGCGCTCTACGGGACTCTGGCTCCGGCACGCGACAATGTGATTCTGATCTGCCATGCCCTCTCGGGCTCCGCGCGGGCGGCTGACTGGTGGCCTGATCTGATCGGCCCAGGTTTGCCCCTCGATCCGCAACGCTCTTGCCTGGTGTGCAGCAATGTGCTCGGTTCCTGCTACGGTTCAACTGGCCCTGCGAGCATCGATCCGCGCACGGGAAAACCCTATGGGGGAGATTTTCCGCTGCTGACGATCCAGGACATGGTGCGTGCCCAGGCGCACTTGCTGGATCATCTGGGCATCGAGCGCGTTCGGGCGGTGGTGGGAGGATCGATTGGCGGATTGCAGGCGCTGGCGTGGGCGACGCTCTTTCCCGAACGGTTGGAGCGGTGCATCGCCATCGGTGCTGCGCCTCTGTCTGCGATGGGGCTGGCCTTGAGTCACTTGCAGCAACAGGCGATTCAGCTCGATCCCGCCTGGCGCGGAGGGTACTACTCTCCCGACGAACCACCTCTGGCGGGGCTGTCCCTGGCGCGGGGAATCGCCACCTGTTCGTACAAATCGGCGGAGCTGCTGCAAGAGCGCTTTGGCCGGCGCCCCAATCGGGCCGGGGATGATCCGCGTCGGTCGCTTCAGGGACGCTTCGATGTGGGGGGCTATCTCGATCATCAAGGAGCCATCTTTCTGCGTCGCTTCGATGCCAACAGTTATCTCTACCTCAGCCGGGCGATGGACACCTTTGAATTCGGCGCTACCCTCGAGGAAGAAGCGCGCTTGCTGGCGCGCATTCGCGCCGGGGTGATCCTGATCGGCATCAGTTCCGACTGGCTCTTTCCTCCCGAGGATATTCGCGCCCTGGCCGAACGCATGCGCACCCTGGGCATCTCGGTGCGTTACGAGGAACTGGATTCCTCCCATGGGCACGACGGCTTTCTCGCCGATTTACCCCAGCTCTCTCCCTTGCTCAACCCAGCTCTGCACGAGTAACTTTCCCCCCTTGACAAACCAACTGTCCATCCAGGGATGAACATCAATCCGTTGTGAATCCTTCTGGCGTGGTCAGTGAGAGCGACGGGGACGGGAGGGTTTGCACCTTCCGATCGCAACTACATGAAATAATTGTTGTTACGATTGACCGTTTCTGCGCGATCGTTCGGGCTGTGCGGTCTGGGGCGATCAGGGGCAGGCGCCTACCCCCCTGAAGAGGGCAAAAATGTCACCCCTTTGACATCGGCAAGGGCATTCGTGACGTAGAATTAGGCAGGAAGTTACTCACGATTTCGCTCGAAGGAGAGTAGCGACATGTTGGTCCTCAGCCGAAAACTGGGCGAAAAGATTTATATCGGCGAAAATGTTTGTATCACGGTCGTGGATATCGATCGTGGGAAAATTCGCCTTGGGATTGAAGCGCCCCGCGATGTCCCGATCTATCGTCAGGAACTGCTTCCCCTCAAAGGGAATGAAGTGAACGCAACTGCTAATCAGACTCCGGCCGTGACACGCTGAGCTTCTGGCTCGGTTTGGGTGGGTTTGAATCCATCGGCAGGGATGCCTCTTGATCCGGTGGTTGATCTTCTATTTAGATGCGAAGGGCAGGTTCACAAGCCTGCCCTTCGCGTTTTTTCCGCCCGCCCTCTCTTCCCTAGAAGCTGAACTGTAACCCCACATTGAGCCCCTGCATCCAGAAGTCGTCCGGCTTGAGACGAACTGCTGGGCGTCCGACGCTACCCGTCGAAGGGCGTCCCATCCCGGCCGCATTCACAAACGGATCAATCTGGTCTTCCGGTTCCACCACCTTGTCCCAGTAGAGCAAGGTATAGCCTGCGGTTACGCGCACCCAGGGATTGAAGTCGTAGGAGAGGTTGATCGCCAGTTCGGGCACATAGCTAAACTGAGTCTTGCTCCAGCTGCCGACATTCGTGGGCCGCACCAGAACTCCGGTGGTATCGGCGACGCTGGTAACGGTGGCTCCCGTGACGTTGGTCGAAGTAAATTGATTGTGCAACTCCATTTTTGAATAGAGCGCACCCATCGAAACCTTCCCCGCCAGGTTCAACACCCAGGGGCCGTAGCGCGCCTCGTACTCCGCCCCGATCGCCCCACCGTTGAATTGGTTCGATCCTTTCAATTGTTCGCTCAGAGAAGTGCGTGTCATCACCTGCGGGGGAGCATTGGTCGGGAAGGTGGTCTGGTCCACATTCAGGTCCGCCTGGTAATTCAGATAGGTGTACCCGAACAGCAGTCCCCAGCGCCCCAGGCCATAGGTGCTGAATGGTTCCATGCAGCGGAAGGTGGCGTTGGCGCCCCAGAAGGTGCGCGGGAGACTCACGGTGATGGTGGCGTCGGTCACGCCCGGATTCGACACCTGGACCGCATCTTGCCGGTCGGCGGTCAGGTTGAAGAATGGTCGGGCCAGCACCAGCGGGAAGAAATCACCCGGTTGGCTGAGGGTTCGCGAATCGGCGTTCGCCATCCCCGTGCGCTGGAAGAGGTAGAAAAAGCCCGCCTCCAGGCCGAGGGTCTGGGCGCTATCGAGCCAGACACTTCCCACGGCACGAATGCCGGTATGGTTGTTGGCGTCGAAGTTGGGACTGGTGATGCCTCCAATGACCTCGCGCGTGGTCAGCTGACCAACTGCACCGGGCGGGTTATCGATGGTGAACCCCGAGGTGGCCAGGGCGGGCACCCCGCGGTTCTTGGCCCACCACAGCAGATAGTCGAACCGAACTGCCCAGCAGGGTTCGTAACCCCCCGCGGTCGCCTCGGCCGGAAACTCGGTGATGGCGATGCCGTCGCCTGGCGGTGGTGCCAGGAACGGGGGATCCTGAATATTGGGATGCGGCGGGGGGGTGCCGTGGGGTTCGCCCTGGCTCAGTCCCACCTGTGGGGAAGCGGGCAAGCCCATCGGGCCGCTGGGTGAATAGGTCGGCACGGTCTGGGCAGCGACTGTCGACCCCAGCACCAGCCAGCCGATCAGCAGGGCTCCCCGAGTGTACCCTTTGGTCATGGTCGTCTCCCAGCCTCCGAACTGAGCCCGAAGCGCCCCTCCGATGACAGCGCCCCTGCCGTCGGACGGCACAATCGCTACGATCGTGTTTCTGACTAGTCCATCGACCAGCGCAATCGGCGCTCTTGAAGTTTTCCCGCGCATCGGCGCATCTCCTTTTTCCCGCGTCACCGCGCTTCTTCTCGTGCAGTTCCTCTAGATTTCCTGACGCCAGGGCGCAATAATGCCTCTCTCATTAAAACGACGCCCTTGCGTGCGACGCTCGGCCAGGGATGGGCCCGCTGCTACCCTTGCTCCTGCCTTCAGCGTTGACTTCCCCCCAACAGGAGGTCACCTGTGTCTCAATCCCTCTCGACGCCGGTTTCCGAGGAACCAACGCTGCCTCACCCTCGCCCCGCCCATCTGGGGGTGTATGGGATGGCTGCGATGCTGGTCGCGCTGGCCTTTGTGCTGCTCGGTTCCTGTTTGCTGATCGCCTGCTGGCACCGCAACGATTGCTACCAGATCAACCACGTCAGCGGCATCTGGATTGCCCTGGCCGAGGACTATCGCGCGGGGCACCTTTACCCCGATCTGCACAGCGGCGATGTCTTTGGCGGCACGCGCTACATGCCTCTGGGATTTATCCTCCATGCGCACCTGATCAGCCTGCTCGGCGATCCTCTGCTGGCGGGCAAACTCCTTGCCCTGGGAGTGGGGCTGCTGATCTTTACCGCGATCCTTGTGATGCTTCGTCGGCTGGAATGCCCGACGGTGGGCGCGCTGGCGCTGGCCGCGCTGGTTCTGGCCAGCGGGTCGGGCTTTCTGGCGACCACGAGTATCCACGGCGATTCCCTGTCGGTCTTGCTCCAGCTGGGAGCGCTCCTGGCTGCGGGGAAACAAGCAAGCTGGCGCCGGGCTGTTCTCGCCGGGGTGCTCTGTGCCCTGGCGGTTCTGGCCAAGATGACGGCGGTCTGGGCAGCTGGCGCCATCCTGCTGCACTACCTTCGCCAGGATCGACGCCACTGTCTGGTGTTTACCGTCGTCTGGCTGGGCTCGCTGTCCGGAGCGCTGGCATGGCTCAATCACCTCAGCCAGGGCCACATGATGGAGAACTTTCTGGCTCTGTCCGCTGCCGGGATGAATGGCATTACCAGTTTCGCCAAGGCACCCTTCCGCACCCTGTATTTCATGGCCAAAAGTGGCTCGGGAGTTCACATCCTGGCGCCCCTGATGGCGCTGGGCTGCTGGCTGGCCTGGAAACAGCGCTGCTGGACCATCTACCACACCGCCCTGGTTCTCTGTGTGCCCATCCAGATCGTCATCTTCTCCGATGCGGGGACGGTGAGTAATCACCTCCTTGACCTGGTGGTGCTCGCCGTCCTCGTGGTGGGCGCGATGTGGCAAACGGCGCAGCAGGCGCGGTCGCAGATCGCCTTGCTTGAACCCGTTCTGGCCGCGGTGCTGGGGTGGACAATGTGTTCGTGCTGGGCGACGGTGCTGGGGCACGAGACGCGCGATACTCTGGCCGAGGTCCGCTCGGGCCACCACAGCCATCGCTATCCAGCCAAACCGCTGGCGGGCTACGTGGGCGATCAGGAAAAACTCCTCTCCGATGATCCCTGGGTGGTTGTCTCACGGGGGCAGCGGCCGGTCATTCTCGATGCCTGCTCCCTGGCCCGGACTGTGAAAACGCAGCCCCGCTCGGCGGAGAACCTGATTCGGCGCATCCACAACCAGGAATTCGACAAGATCGTCTTGATGGATCCGGCCCGGCTTGGCGTCGATCGCGCGGACCGGAAGAACATTGAAGAGCGTCATCTGGGCACGGCGGTGGCGCGGGCGATTCGGTCCCGGTATCGTCCGGACCGCGTCGTCGAAGGCTACATCATCTATGTTCCCCAGGTGGACGACGAATCGTGCGTCGCAGTCAAGCATTCCAACCGGTGAGCGGGGGCGCGGAGGAGACGATCCCCTCCTGGCAGCGCGGTTGCTACCTCTGGCCCGCCCAGATGCGGATGCCGCCATCGGCCCCGGCCAGGAGGGACTTGCCGTTCGGGTGGAAGGCCACGCAATGGAACAACTCCGAGCCTCCCCCGAGCGTGAGAAGTTCCTCCCCCGCGACCGGCTCCCAGATTTTCACACTTTTGTCGCCGCTGCACGAGGCGAGGCGTTTCCCCTCCGGGCTGTACGCCAGTCCCGTGATCCACGCGGTGTGACCCGTGAGGCGGTGACGGATTCGATGAGTTTTCAGATCCCAGATAGTAACCATTCCGAGGTGATTGCCGCTGGCGACCTGCTCCCCGTTGGGGCTCATCGCCAGGGCCCCGACGAAGGCGGTCGGATCGGAGAACTCCGCCACGCGGTGCCCGCTGGCCACCTCCCAGATCTTGACGCCTTCGGAGTCGCGCAAGGCCAGATATTTGCCCTGGCCACCATAGGTGAGGGCGAATCCCTGGCCGTTGCCCTTGAATTGATGCACCAGCTTGAAATCGGTGGACGACCAGAGGGAGACGATCGCGTTGAACCCCGTCGTGGCGAAATGGGTTCCCTCCGGGGAATAGGCCACCGCCTGGATGTCGAGCGCGCCCGACTGTTCGCGGTGCAGGAGGGTCCCGTCGCGGGGATCCCACACTTCCAGTTTCGCCCCGATGCCCTGGATGACGGCCTGGTGCCCCCTGGGGTGAACTGCCAGCGCACGCATGGGCGAGGGTGGGGTGCCGAACCGACGCAACTCCTCGCTCGTGGTCGCGTCCCACACGTGCGCCGTCCCATCCTGAACCCCGCCAACGATCCACTTGCCGTCCGCACTGGTAGCGAGGGACTGAATCTGTCCGTTCGGTGAGAGGATGACCGCCAGGTTCCCCGCCGTGGCATCCCAGACTGTCACCTTACCCTCCCCATCGGCGGAGGCTAGCCGTTTGCCCTCCGGGCTGAACACCACACTGGTGAGATACCCGATCTGTCCCTTGTAGGTAAACAGATGCTGGCCTGTTCCGACGTCCCAAAGTTTCACGCCATCTCTGTCGCTGACGGACGCGAGCCTTCTGCTGTCGGGCGAGAAGGCGACACTGGAGACGTTGCCAGCGCTCACCGGAAGGGTCCGCACGTTCCCTCCGTGGGCGGCGTTCCAGATTGTCATGCGACCGTCAACGCTCCCGGAGGCCAACCACTTGCCGTTCGGGCTGAAGGCGACCGTCAGAACGGTTCCGCGATGTCCAGGGAGGGTGAGCACTTTCTTGCCAGTGGCGACCTCCCACACGCGCAGGGCGTAATCCCCGTCGCCCGCCGTCGCCACGCGCGTGGAATCTGGGCTGAATGCGACGCACTGAACCTGACTTTGATTGGCGTCCTTGAGTACGAGTCGTTCCTTGCCCGTGGTCGCGTCCCACAATCGCGCGGTGAAATCCCCGCTTGCTGTGGCGAGATGGTGACCGTCGCGACTCCAGGCCACCGCCTTGAGGTACTGGGTGTGTCCGGTCAGGGCGAAGAGTTCCTTCCCCGTCTTGATCTCCCAGACGTGGGCCGTTTCTTCCTGGGTGGTGGTCACCAGGCGCTTCCCCTCGGGGCTGAAGGCAAGGCCGGTCACACGCCGTCCCTTGCCGGTCCACGAGTGCATTTCGCGCCCCGTGGCGGCGTCCCAGATCTTCAACAGCGAGGTCCGCTTCGCGAAGTCCCCTTCCCCTCCTGAGGCCAGGAGTTTGCCGTCGGGACTGAAGGCCACGCAGCCCACCGACGCGGGGTGTCTGGTGAAAGTGAGGAGGCGGAGGTTGCTCTGGCGATTCCAGTAGTCCCACTCGAAGCCTCGCCGTTCCACCCCGTCTGTGTTCTCGGGACGCTGGCGGTTCAGCAGGTCGTGGGCGAAGTCGAACTGGTTCTTGTCCCACGCCTGCTGGAACAGGCGGAGGTCCGAACTGTAGGCGCGGTCGAAGGCCAGCTGTTCGTTGGCGCGGGCCCTGACCGCGTTCTGATCCGCCCGCGATTGGGCAGCCAGGGCTTCGCGCGCACGCTCGTCTGCCTGGGTTCGCGCGCTCCGTGCGTCGTCTGCTTCTGCCCTCGCGACCAGAGCGAAGTGGACGGAGGTAACGAGGCCGGCGAGGAGCGCCACCACAAACGCACCCGACAGGAGCGTCAGGCTGGGGTTGCGCCGGCACCAGCGCCAACCGCGTTCCAGGCGACTCACCGGGCGCGCCAGGATCGGTTCGCCGCGGAGGTAGCGGCGCAACTCATCCGCCAACTCGGCGGCCGAGGCGTAGCGTTTCTCCGGCTCCTTGCGCAGGCACTTCAGGCAGATCGTCTCCAGGTCCAGCGGCACGTTCACCTGCACGCGCGAGAGCGGAACGGGCTCCTGGGTGCGCACCTGATCGAGCGTCTCGACCGACGTCTTCCCTTTGAAAGGCGGTTGACCGGTCAGGCAGTTATAGAGGATCGCCCCCAGCGCGTAGATGTCCGCCGCGGGGCCAGCCTCGTGGGTGCGTCCCGACGCTTGCTCGGGAGCCATGAACGACGGCGTGCCCATGATCGCGCCGGCTTGAGTCTCGCCGCTCTCGCTGTCCAACTGTCGGGCCAGCCCAAAGTCGGTGATCTTCGGAATGCCCTCGGTCGTCAGCAGGATGTTGGCTGGCTTCAGATCGCGATGGACCACGTTCCGGCTGTGCGCCAGCTGCATCGCGCGCGCCAGCACTTCCACCAGTGTCGCCGCCTCTCGGGCCAGCATCGGCTTGCCGCCCAGCTTGGTGGCCAGCGTGCTTCCCTCGACGAATTCCAGGGCGCAGTAGGGATGCCCGTTTGCCTCGCCCACCTCATGAATCTGCACGATGTTGGGATGCTGCAGACGGGCCACGGTCTCGGCTTCGAGACGGAAACGTGCCAGTTCATTCGGTCCGGCGTGACAGCCGGCGAGCATCATCTTGAGGGCCACGGGGCGTTTCAGGGTCCGATGCTGGGCCTTGTAAACGACGCCAACACCGCCACGACCAAGTACGCCCTCGACCTCGTATCCTGGCACTGCAAGGGCTTGTCCCTCAGGTGTCAGTGGCGCGCCCTTCAGCATCGTGGGCTGGTCAGGCACATACAAGGCGGTCCTGGCACCGGCGGGAGGCAAGCTCTGGGCGCAATCCGCGCTGAGGTTTGAACCAGATGTTTCCGCCTGCGGATGGTGCTCGGTGGTGCGCAGGGAGTCGTTGTCGTTGGTCGGCGTCATCGGGCACCCTCCCTGTCGTGTAAAGGAGATCGAGAGAAGAGGGTATTATCCCAGCGCGACGGAGGAACACCACCACATTTCCGGTGCCAGTTTCCCTGCGCCCTGGCGCTGTGCGGGGTTTTCATCGAATCCGCGGCGCACCGCGAGGCACACGGGCGTCGCTCGGACTCCACGACGAGCTGGCGGGGGAGAGGAAGCGGAGCCGCGTCCGTGGCGCTGGCAGTGAGACGAGTTATTTCTTCTGGATCTTGACGAGTGCGGCATTGGCGGCGGCGCGGACGCTGGTAAATCCTGTCTTGGAGACCTCGGTCAGGGCTGGGATGGCGGCGGCGGCGGCCGGGCCAATTTCCCCCAGCGCCTGACAGGCCGCGATCCGCTCCTCGTCGAACCCGGTTTTGATGGCGCTGCTCAATGCAGGAACCGCGTCACGGGCCGCCGGGCCGCTGGTCCCCAGTGCCTTGCAGATGGCGATCCGTTCCTCGCGAAACCGCGCCCTGGTTTTCAGTACCTCGGTGAGCGCGGGGATGGCCACCGACGAGGCCGCATTGAGTTCGTCGATCTGTTTTTGTAACGCGACGCGCTCGACCTCGCTCCTGGCCGTTTTCAGTTGTCCCTGGAGGGTGGCCGCACGCGCCCGGCACTCGCGCACGATGCGTTCAATGGCCCGCGCGATGGCGGTTCGCTCAGTGTCGAAGCTGGCCTTCTTGAGCGCCGTGGCCAGATTGGGCAAAGCGCTGCGGGCCTCGGCGCCAAGCGCGCCCAGCCCGGCTGCCCCTGCCTTCACATCGGCCGAAAACGAGCCATTCAGCTTCTTGAGCAACGGAGCCAGCTCCTTTGACTGGGCCCAGAGGGGAGGCGTTGCGAGCACAGTCAAGCCAATCACGGACAGCAACGCCTGGCGCATTCCGAACGACCTCCTGCAAACGGTGAAGGATTCATGAACCGGGACGATGTGGAGTGTAAGGGGAGGGAGAGAAGAAGGCAACCAGACCCAATCAAAGGAGGGAACCGCCTGCTGCCGCCCCGTCTCAAAAAGGGAGACGGGGCCAGCCAAGGAAATGACTTAACATTCGGTGGCAACACGTGCTTCGTCTTCGAGTTGCAACCGCAACAACTGCACATCCTCATCCAGATTGGCGAGCAAGCTACCCAGAGCATTGGTATCGCCCTGCAACCAACGGCGCCGGGCTTCCCAGATGCCAATCTGGAGAATCTTCAAACGCAAATCGGTCGAGGGAGCAAGTGTTTCCTCGCTCTGCGCAGGGGTATTGTCCTCATGTACGCAGACTTCGGGGGTAGAAGATGAAGTGGTCAACTCGGAATCGAGAAGGGTAAACAGCTCGAGCATGGGTTACTCCTTTCACGGCAAAGGCAAGGCGACCCGGGGATGGACCGATTCGGCACACTGATGCAGTATGCACGGGTACACAACCGAGAAGGGAGAAGGTTCAGAGGAGCTTAACTACGGTGTGTGTACTGAACAGTGCCAGAGGTCGGCATCCTTACCGAGCAGCAACGTTTATTGCCGTGAGCGTCCCTGCTCTGATCTAGCGAAGCACCTTTCTACCCGAAACCCGGCATGAAAAGCAAGCCCGATTTTTTCCATAGACTCAGCCCGATCGGCACCTCTCCTGACCGGGCGCGGGGGATGGCCTTCCATTGCCATGTCGTAACCTCAATCAATCCAAACCTTTCAGATGATGGTTCGGACTCCGCTCCTCGCGCACCCCATCCAGCAACGGTTCTCCTACTGACCTACTCCCTCTTCTCCGCCCAGACTAAACTGGGCGAGGTGGAGGAAGCCTGGTTCTGCTCGGAGAAGGAACGATGATTTTACGATGTCTCCTTGATGGATTACTCCTCCCTGCCGAGGTGCAGGCACAGAACTTGATGCTGATCGCCTACGACGGAGACGAATCCTTCACCCTGGAGGCACTGGAAGCCCTCTTCTATGAAATCCTCGAAGCCACTCCCGAAGAGATGCTTCTGCTCGAACAGGGCCATTATCGTCTGCTCCGTCGCGCCTCCGATTTTCAGCTGCTCGCTTGTTGATTTGTTCACTGCGGCGAACGATAATGCTGGGCTGGAAGGACGGTTTTGCGCTTCTTGCACTCTCCACCCCGGATGGTCCCGCCATGCGTACTCTCACCCGCCTTGTTCTCCCCACGGCCCTTCTGCTCACCCTTGGTTCGCTCCTCCACGCCCAGACCTCGTACCCGATGATCACCCACACCACCCCGGTCGCCGTTCAGCGCGGCAAAACCACGGAGGTGCTCGTTCAGGGGCAGCAAAACTTCTTCGGCGTCTATCACGCGCTCTTTCAGGGAACGGGGATCAAGGCAGAGGGGCTCCCTGCGACTCCTCCAAGCGGGCCCATCCCTGCCACCCCGGTGCGCAGCGTCAAGGTGAAGCTCACGGTGGCCGCCGATGCTGCTCCCGGCGTGCGCGACTTTCGCCTGGTCTCTTCTCTCGGATTGTCCAGCATTGGCCAGATTCTGGTGGTGGACGATCCGGTGATCGAGGAAAAAGCCGAGAATAACACTCTGGAAAAGGCGACAAAGGTTCCCGTTCCCTGCGTGGTGAGTGGCCGAGTGGAACTGGCCGAGGATGTCGATTACTACGCTTTCGAGGTGCAGGCCGGGCAAACGCTCACCTTTGAGGTCCAGGGGGCGCGCCTGGAAGACAAGATTCACGATCTGCAAAAGCACCTCGATCCCAAGCTCACTCTCTTCGATGCGACCGGGCGGGAGTTGGCGGACAACGACGATTTCTACTTCGCCGATCCCCTGCTGAGCTACACTTTCACCAGGGCCGGCACCTATTACATCCAGGTACGTGACTCCAAGTACGATGGCGATCCGCGCTGGGTGTATGCCCTGGCTCTCACCAGCGCTCCTTATGTCTCCCACCTGTATCCTCTGGCGGTCGCGCCCGGACAAACCGTGCAGGTTGAACCCGTCGGCTCTGCCAGCCTGGTGCAAGCCCGTGTCGCCTTGACTGCTCCCAGGGAACTCGGTCTGCACGAGGTGCCGCTCCAGATCAAGGGCAAACCGACCAACCGGACCGCGCTGATGGTGAGCGAACTCCCGCAGGTGCTGGAGCAGGAACCCAACGACACACCAAAGCAGGCGCAGCGCGTCCAGGTGCCGTGCGGGATCAATGGGCGAATTGCCACCCCGCGCGAGCTGGATCACTTTGTCTTCAAGGGGACGAAGGGGAAGGCGATCCGCATGGAGATGCACGCGCGCCGGTTTGGGACGGTGCTCCAATCGAGCCTCGATGGCGTGCTCGATATCCTCACCCTCGACGGCAAGGTGCTCGCCAGCAGCGATGATACCTATGGCAAGGATCCGGGCCTGGTCTTCACTCCGCCCGCCGATCTCGACTATGTGATTCGCATTCGGGATCTCAACAGCAAGGGCGCCCCGAGCGCGGTTTACTTTCTCGAACTGGACTGGGCCACCCCGGATTTCACGCTGCGCTGCGATCCAGACAAGGCGATGATCGGCCCCGGTTCGAGTGCTGCCTGGTTTGTGCATGTGACGCGCGTTAACGGATTTCAGGAACCAGTGACAATCGAGATCAAAAATCTCCCCAGGGGCGTGACCGCCAGCCCATTGACCATTCCCCCCACCATGACGCAGGGGGTGGTGGTGCTGACTGCCAACGCCCAGGCGCCGCTGGGGGTGAGCAATGTGACGATCACCGGAACGGCAACGTGGAAGGGCGCCGAGGGCAAGTCGACCACTCTCACGCGCGCAGTCACTCCCAACCAGGAAATCTATCTCCCCGGCGGAGGCCGCGGGCGCTTCGATGTGGAGATGCAAACGGTGGCGGTCACCCTCCCCTCGGATATCCTCAAGGTGGATGTAACTCCCCGGCAAATTCGCCTCAAACCCGGCCAGGAAGTGAAACTCGAAGTGAACGTGGTGCGGCGCGCCGATTACAACAAGCCCATCTCGTTGGACATTCTGCTTCGCCATCTGGGGAGCGTCTATGGCAATCCCCTTCCACCGGGGGTAACCATTGTCGAGGGGAAGAGCAAAACGCTGCTGGGAACGGCCTCAAAGGGACATCTTGTGCTCAAGGCGGCTCCCAACGCGGCCCCCATCGAAAACGTCCCGCTCAGTGTGCTCACGCACGTGTCCATCAACTTCGTGGTGAAGGTCAGTTACTCCAGCGAACCCATCCTGCTCACCGTTGAAAAATAGTCGTACTGCTGACCTGTTGCCTTGCTCAGGGGGATGGTATTCTTTCGTTCATGACTGGGCAAGAGACGAGCGAGTTCCGACAAACTACAGGAACCATCGTCTCTTGCACTTCCCCCAGACGATGGATGTCACCGAGAACGAGGTCATCATGGCAGCAATCAAGGCGTGGAAGTATGGCGATCCCAGCGCTCCCTTCTTCCCGGATGACTTTGAGATCGTCAAGAAGGCGGTCCTGCAGGTGACGGACATCAAGAGCAACCACAACAAGTATTACGCCATTGAACTGCACAAGGGGACGCACAACGGCGCCGATTGCTACCGTGTCTTTACCCATTACGGTCGCACCGACGATCTCAACAGCAACCCCGACGCCGGCCAGAAAGAGTGCCGTTTCTTTGCGACCCTTGGTGAGGCGCAGGCGAACTACGATTCGATCTACCGGGAGAAGACCGCCCCGCGCAAGGGCTACAAGGAAGTCGCGCTCGCTTCGAGCAAGATTGGCTCGCAGAAGGCACGCGGCACCAGTAGCGGTCAGGTGGATGCGCGTACCCTGGAAAAGATCAAGGCGAGCGAGGGCCAGATTGCTCCGGTGATACAGCCGAGCAAACTCAACGTCGCCGTGCAGAACCTGGTGCGCTACCTTTACGACGAGGCGACTCGTGCCCTGACGACCACGGTGGCGGCCACCATCACCGCCAACGGCATCGAAACTCCGCTCGGCATTCTGACCATCGGCCAGATCGAGAAGGGCGAAAAGATCCTGGGCGAACTCTACGAGCTTTTTCAACAGAACGCGACCTCGCGCCCGGAGATGGAACGGTTATCCGGCGAGTTCTACACCGCCATTCCGCATCGCATCGGTCGGACACGCAGCGCCGTGGACAATGCGGTGATCGATAGCCTGGAAGCGTTCCAGCAAAAGCAGGATACCCTGCAACTGATGAAGGACATGCTCCAGGTGAACGGCGAAAGTGGCAGTGTCCTCTTCAACGCCCAGGTCGATCAGGAATACAACGCCCTGGGTTGCGAACTCGATTGGCTCCCGCAGGACCATCCCCAGTTCCTGGAACTGGAGGATTATGTCACGCACAGCCTGATCAAGATGAAGCGACTCGAGGTTCGCAATATCTTTCGCGTACGGCGCAAGGGGGAGTGGGAAGCCTTCACGCAACACCTGGACAATCAGCGTTTGCTCTTTCATGGCTCGCGCATTCAAAACTGGGTGGGCATCCTTTCGCGTGGCATTTTGCTGCCGAAAATTGTGGTGAGCATGGGGATCAATCGCACAGACGCGGGATGGCTGGGCAATGGCATCTACTTTGGCGATGCCGCGTGCACAAGCTACTACTATGCCTCGCCAGGCCGCTACAAGACGCGCTTTCTGGCGATCGCTCGCGTCGCGCTGGGGAAAAAGAAGGAATACACCAGGATCACCTACGGTCTGACCGCCCCGCCCGATGGCTACGACAGCTGTCACGGCGTCCGTCACACCAGCAAACACCCCTCCCAGTTCGCCGACGACGAGTATGTCGTCTACACAACACAACAGCAACGTCTCGAATACCTGGTCGAGGTGGCGGAGTAAGAGTTTTCAGTTTTCAGTTTTCAGTTTTCAGTAAGAGAGTTTTCAGGAAGAGAGTTCAGGGTTCGCACTGAGGTTACGAGAGACATTCGAGGAAAAGGGACCCAGACGAATGTTGGAGAAGCTGAGATGTTGTGTCTTTCATCTCAACACTCTGTACTGAAACCTCTTACTGAACACTGAAAACTCTTACTGAAAACTGAACACTCTCTTACTGGACACTGAACACTCTCTTACTGAAAACTGAAAACTGAAAACTACTCCCAGGAGCATCCCCATGTCATCTCCTTTGGCTGTTCAGGTTGTACTGGTGGATATTAATCCAAAGATGATCAAGGCGTGGAAGGACACCTTTGAGTTTCATCCCGAGGTGCAGATTATTCAGGGATCAATGCTTGATCAGGGGGTTGATGCGTGGGTTTCACCGACCAATTCACGCGGATTGATGGATGGCGGTCTTGATCTCGCCATTAAGAAGCATTTTGGCGCGCAGATTCAAAAGCGTGTCAAGGAAGAGATCGATCGGCTTTATGTGGGGGTGATGCCGGTTGGGCATGCGACGTGTGTGCGCACCGGCGCCGGCGTGCCGAAGTTCCTTATCTCCACACCCACGATGTCGCTCTCCGAACAGGATATTAGCGATACGTTAAATGTCGCCCTCGCCTGTGCCGCCGCTTTTCAGGCGGTGCACATGCAAAATGCCCGGGAACCTGGCAGCATTCACTCGGTCGCTCTCCCTGGCCTGGGCGCCAATACCGGAAAGGTGCCTGTCGAGATCTGTGCCGACCTGATGTGGACGGGATACAAGCTCTTTCGTGAAAAGGCGTTCCCGGACTTTCTCTCCATGCGGCAGGCGCTGGAGGCGGAGCTGGGCGAGCTAGGACCCACGCCGAAAAAGAAACCAGCGACGCTGATCGGCGGGCCCGCTCCGCTCCAGGCGCCTCCCCCCCCACCGTCGACCCCCTCGGTCAAGACCAGCGAGATCGATTTTGATGATGCCGAGTAAACCATGATTCCCATTCCTCTACCAGTGCGCCTCTACCACCCTCAGGGCGTCGATCGGGTCGCCGAGGTGTCTGCCGATGCGGTTCCCGGCCAGGCAAACACCTACTGGCTGCGGATTCGCCGTGGGCCACGTCGTCGTCTGCTGGGCAAGGACGAGCGCAAGGGGCCCTTTCCCATCGAGGAAATCCACGAGGAGATGCGCCTGGCGGTTGAACAGCTCAAAACCGAGGGCTATTTCAAGGCTGGCCTGCACGCGCAACTCCTCGATCTGAAGAGCCCGCAGGCACGGGTGCGCGCCCGTGCGGCAGGACGCCTTGGGTGGATACGTCAACGGGAGGCGGTCGATTCCTTGCTGGCCCGGCTTCCCCAGGCGGTCGATGACACCTGTTCGCTCCTCGATGCCCTGGGCGCGGTGGGTGATGCCAAAGCCATCCCCGAACTGCGCACCTTCGCCCAGCGCAAATTGCTTTCGCGGCGGCGCTCCGCCGTCGAGGCACTGCGTTGTTTGAACGATACCGAGGGGTTGGCTCAGATTCGGCAACAAGCGCTGGAACGTCTTCCTGGCAACCTTCGCCAGGCGCTCGAAACCCTCGACGAGGACAATAGCGAGCCGGAAACGGTTCAATCGTTGCTGGATGGACTCAGCCAACTTCCCAACCAGGACCTGGGCCTTGCGCTCGATACGCTTTATGAACTGGCAACTCCCTTGCTGGTGCAGGTCACGCGCCAGGCACTGGGGCAGGTGCAATTCGACCAGGCGCATGTCTGGCGTTATGTCAAAAGTATCTACAAGCGAGCACTGTTGCGACATGACCCTGTCACGTTTGGATTGCTCAGTTATACCATCGATCAGCAAGCCCGGCACAGCACCGGGACGCTGGCACTGGTGAAATCGGGTTACGATGGCAAGCAGCGTCAGACAGGGATCTTTCGCCAGAAAACGCAGATGTACATGCGCCGCCTGTCGTGGCGTTATCTGCGTCTGCTGGCGCAGCATCGCCCCGAGCAGTATCCGCATGCCGCCGCCGAGGTGCTGGTTGCCTATCGCCCCGAGGATGCTGGCCCGGCGCAACTAGGGGAAGATCCCTACAGCACCTGCTATCTGTTGCATCGCATTCTCTGGGGGGGGAGTGAGCGCTTTGTCCTCGATGAACGCCGGCTGCGTTTTCGCTACCGCAGTGCGCGGCACACGGTTCCGCCGACAGGACGGGTGGAGGCAGCGTACGCGGAGTGGTGGGATCTGGAGCCGTGGGCCTATCTGCGCGTGCTGGGTGGGGCGAGGATTCTGGAAGCGCATCATTTCGCCGTGCGTGCGTTTCAGGCGCACCCAAACTATCTGAGCATTCTCGGGGCCGCCAGTCATGCGCAAATCCTGGCCTTGCTGCGCGCCCCCTATCAACCAACGGTGGAAATCGGCCTGGATGAACTCGATCGCCGTTTCAATCCTGACCAACCAGACTGGGAACTCCTCACGCTCCTTCTGGGTGATGAAAACGCCAGGACACGCACTCTTGGTCGACGCTGGTTGCGCCAAACGATGCAGCTGTGGACCCTGTCCGCTCACGAGATTCTGGCTTTTCTGCAAGCGCCCTACAGCGAAAATCACGACCTGATTATTAGCCTGGCACGCGATACCCTGGCGGTACAGCCGGAACTGCGTCAGGAACTCGCACGCCTCATCCTGGATCGGCTGGGAAAACCGGAAGTGACAGCGGGAAGTCACACGGGGATGGTGCTCCTGGCGCACACCTGCTTGCTGGGAGATCTGAATGCGCTCGCGAGTGTGTCCGCCCTTCTGGCGTTGATCACTTCGGGTTCACCCTCGGCCCAGATGCTGGCGGGCGAACTCCTGGGGTATCGTCCGGAGGCGGTGCAGGAACTGGGACTCGAACGGCTGTTGTTGCTGGCCGAGCATGAAATCGCCGCGGTCCGGGCAGCATCTCACCATCTGTTGCGAGCCGCGGCCGAATGGCTCCAGCGTGATCCCTCGTGTTTGTTCATCCTGGTCGAAAGCGAATGGGCGGACACCCGGCAAGCGGCCTTCGATCTGTTGCGCACAAAGATCGACGCCCAGCAACTGGGGCTGGATGGCCTGGTCGGCTTGCTCGATTCCAATCGCCTGGATGTGCAGGAGATGGGACGGGAACTGGTGATTCAGCACTTCGCCAGCTGGCCCACGGCGGAGTTGCTCGATCGATTGGTGCAGCATCCACACCCGCGCATGCGACGGTTCGCGGTTGAACTGGTGAGCGAACATCTTGCCCCGGGAGCCGAAGCGCTGGGGAAGTTACACCGCTTTTTCCGCTCGGCGATCTTTGATTTGTGGCCGAGTCGCCGGGAAAAGCGGCTGGTGGTGGAATTGCTGATCGCACGCGGATTGCAGGAACCGGCGCAGGCAGAGACCGCCTGTGTCCTCCTTCACGAGGTGGTGTACTTTCAGGGGCGAGCCGATTTTGAGCGAGCGCTGGAAGGGTTGGTGCGCCTGAAACTGGCGTACCCCGAGGTGGCGGCTCGCGTGGCTCTGCAGGGAGAGGTGGTATGATCCTGCAGATGGAATATGCCGGCCGCAGTGCCATTGTCAACGGTCTGTCCGAGGGACGAGTCGCCTTCGCCACCAACAGACTGCGCGAAGCCACCTTTTTGCAAGGCACGCTGGCTCAACCGCTGCTCTTCCGCGAAGCATTGGCGGCCCTGTATCAGGTGGTGGTGAGTGATCACAAGTATCGTCCGCGCGATCGGCTGGCGTTCTGGGCCTGGCTGGAAGAACAGGACCGCAAATTTGTTGCCAGTTTGAATCTTCGTTCCGAATTGGCGCGTCAGCGCATGGCTTACCTGGATGCCCGCCAGGCCGAGTTGAACGCTGCTCGCAATGAGCGCATGCGGCCCTATCACCGAGCCCGCATGGACTATTTTAATTACCTTTATGAAAATCAATTTGAGCTGCAGTTGCTTCTCGATCCGGTAATCACCGTGCATCCCGACGAGGTGTCATTCGAGGCGTTTTCGCGCGATGAGAGCACCTATGCCCGGTTGGCGGCACGCTTCGACCTCTTTGAAAAAGTCGATGCCTTTGAGTGCGGAACCACGAATATTGATTTTAGCACGCATCTGCACAACGAACTGGAGCGGATGCGCAGCTACAGGCGCACCCGCTTTGATATCGCTCCCGGTGGATTTGGCGTGCAGATGGAAGGAACCACGCACAGGGAGAAGAAGATCGATCTTCCGGAAAGCTGGGTGATGGGCTTTTTGCAGGTCCACAGCACGATGACGCTGGGGATGACAAGGTTCTCGATGGCTGCGGTCGATCTGTTCAACATCTGTCGCTATTTGCGACGTTACAAAACGCGCAAATCGCCTCGCGCCCTGCGTTATGAGCTGGAACCAGGGAAGCGCATTCGGGTAATCCTTGAGCCGTGGAATCACGTGGTGGAACTGACCACAACCTACGACGGGGCGAAGGCGCAAACCATCCGCACCTGGGGTCGCAATCGCTTGCAGGTACTTGGTCGGCTCCTCCCCATCTGCCGGCGGATTGACGTTTATCTGGCGGGTTTTGGTCTTCCCAGTATCTATGTGCTTGATCTGGGTCCGCTCACCTTTACCCTGGCTCTCTCGGGGTGGACCGATAACGACTGGACTGGCGGGGCGAAGTTTGATCTGCTCACGCGCCGTTTAAATGTGTCCGCCAGTGAATTAACCCAGACCTATGATGCCCTGAAACGCACGCGCGTTGGGACCGAGGGCTTCCTGGCCCAGATGAGCGGACTGGGGTTGGAGAAAGCACGAAGTGCACTCTCTTATCTCTGTCAAATTGGACGGGCCATGTTCGATCTGGGTGGAAACGTCTACCGTCAGCGCGATCTGTTCCGTGAACCATTCACGACGCAGGAGGCGGCCGCGCTGGTGAAGGCGGCGCGCAAACCAGCAACTCCGCAGGAGCGCGCCGCCCAGACGATCTTCGAGAAGGGCGATATCAAGATCATCGCGCGCCGTCCCGTGGAGTCGGGGGGCTACAAACTGAGCGGCTCGGCCAAGGGGCTTGATGGCCAGCGCGTCCGTCCGCAACTGCACGTCGATCAGGAAGGACACCTGGTCGAGGCCTTGTGTACTTGCAAGTTTTATCAGGAAAAACAGTTGACGCAGGGGCCCTGTGAGCACATTCTGGCCCTGCGGTTGGCACACATGGAGCGCCTGGCGGCCGAGGATGCCCCGGGCGATCTGAACTAGGGGAGGGCACCCAGCGGAGCGATTTAGCCATCGGTACGGCGTTACGCCGTGCAGGCATCCGTGCATTGCACTCGTCACGCGCCCGTTCGTCACACGCGGACCCGGCACCTGCCAGCGTGCAGCTGGGTCGGATCCGCCGGATCCCGCACGCTACGGCAGGTGCCGGGTCCGCTTCAGTGGAACAGGCACGTCCGCAGGATGTTCGTAAACCGCGCTGTGGTGTTCTCCCTGGAATCACTGGGCAAGCAGAGGAGGAAGAGGAGCGGAGCGATTTAGCCATTGGTACGGCGTTACGCCGTGCAGGCATCCGTGCATTGCACTCGTCACGCGCCCGTTCGTCACACGCGGATATCCCGGTGGTCAGCCCGCCGCTGGGTCGGATCCGCCGGATCCCGCGGGCTACGACCACCGGGATATCCGCTTCAGTGGAACGAGCACGTCCACAGGATGTTCGTAAACCTCGCTCCTTCTTCCTCTGTGTCTTCGCAACCCAAGGGAGCCTGCCATGACCGACGACGACAAGGCGCGCCTGTATCGCCAGATCGTGCAGAGCACCGACGACGAAACAGTGCTCGAACGGATGCGCCTCCTTGGCTTCTGGCCCGTCGATCAGGAGGTTCCTCACGATCCCCCGCAGGAGGTCGCCGAGCGTCAGCGCATCAAGGATGAAATCGACCGGCTTTGTGCGCAACGCTCCCCGGTCAAGGACGTCGACGCCGCGCTGGCCGCCGAACGCAAACGCCGCTGGGAGGAGAGCAAGCAACGGCGCGCTCAGCGCAAGCAACAACGTGAGCGGGAACGGCGGCAGCGCCGGGTCGCCTGGGAGGTGGTTCGCCACGCCTCGATCGTGCACACCGGCGCCGGCGTCAGCGCCGGATTGCAACACACCGCAAGCGACGTCGCCAAACTGCAGGCACGCGGGCTCCCCGTGATGCACACGGGCGCCGATCTCGCGGGGTTGCTTGGGATCGAGCTGAAGGTGCTGCGCTGGCTGACATACCATCGACGGTCCGCGACCCTGGTGCACTACCATCGTTACAGCATTGCCAAGAAGACTGGCGGAGTCCGCTATATTTCCGCTCCGAAACCGGCCTTGAAACGCGCGCAGCAGTGGGTGCTCGATACCATCCTCGCCAAACTGGAGCCCGAGCAGTCCGCCCACGGATTCATCAAGGCGCGTTCGGTGCGAACCAATGCGCTTCCCCATGTCAACCGCGCCCTTGTGATCAATCTTGATCTGAAGGATTTCTTTCCCTCGGTCACGTTTCGCCGGGTGAAAGGGCTCTTTCACAAACTTGGCTACAGTGAACACGTGGCGACGGTGCTCGCTCTGCTGGTGACCGAACCGCCCCGCCTGGCGACCGCATTCGACGGCAAGATGTATCACGTTGCCCTGGGGCAGCGGGTGTTGCCCCAGGGGGCGTGTACCAGTCCTGCTCTCACCAACGCGCTATGTCGCCGGCTTGATCGACGCCTGAAAGGGCTCGCGGACCGTCATGGGTTCACCTACACACGCTATGCCGACGATCTGACCTTCTCGGGGGAGCGTGCCGCGGCGGTGGGGAAACTCCTGCGCAGTGTGCGCTCGATCCTGGAAAACGAGGGGTTTACGGAACACCAGCGCAAAACGAAGGTGATGCGTCGCTCCCGGCGTCAGGAAGTCACGGGGGTCACGGTGAACACGCGCCCGACGGTGTCGCGCCAGGAGGTGCGCGAATTGCGAGCGATTCTCCATAATGTGGCGAAATACGGGCTGGAGAGTCAGAATCGCAACCAGCACCCGGATTTTGCCGCCTATCTCAGGGGGCGCGTCGATTTTGTGTGCATGGTCGATCCCCCGCGTGCTCCTGCCCTGCGCCAGGCGCTGACGCGCGCACTCCAGCATCCGGGTCAGGCTGATCCAGCGGATTGACGAAGGGCCCGGACTAACTCCAGCAGATTGCGGCGATTCTGTCCCAGATCCGACAGGCCAACACGACTCTGGCTGTGCCCGTGCAAACGCGTTCCCTGTGGGACCACCTCCAGGCGCAGGTGGATGTCGTCCACAAAGCGGCAGAGTCGGGTGGTACGTGTCAGATGGATCTGCTCGCCTTCGATCTTCTCCACACGCCAGCCCCGGAGAGCGGGAACCACAGCCTGCAACCGCGCCACGGTTTGCTCGGCGGAGAGCGGAAGAACCACATTCTGCAACTCGGGCGTCCCTCCCTCGTCGAGGTCGGCGCGATTGCGGATCGTGAGAAAAAGAAACTTCATAACGCGCCAATCCCTCTCCTAGGCAGGGCTCGCCGCGTGGGCGTGAGCTGGCGCGCTCAACTCGTCACGATGGGCCTGGCACCAGTCGCCAAACCGCTCCCCATTCCGGCGTTCGCTCCGGAAGCGTTCCAGCAGGGGACGCAGCACGGCGACGATCTCGCCGCGCGGCACCAGGTCCTGGTAGAGGAAGTTCAGCCGGCGTCCCTCCACCTCGCCGCCGACAAAGATCGTGTACTTGTCTCCACTGCGGCCCACGATGCCAATATCGCTCTGATAGGGACGCACGCACCCATTCGGGCAACCCGTCATGCGCACACTGAGCGGAATCTCGCTCAATCCCAGACGCTGCAGTTCGAGTTCCAGTTCGTCAATGATGAGAGGCAAGGCACGTTCGGCCTCGGAAATCGCCAGGCCACAGGTGGGGATTGCCGGGCACGCCAGGCTGTATTTTTGCACAGGCGAGACCTTCTCCGAGGGCGTGATCCCATGCTCCTCCAGCACGCGATTAATCTCGGCAAGTGCTGTGCCGGGGAGGTCGCACAACAGAACATCCTGCAACGCGGTCAGGCGCAGTTCGGGGCGGAAACGCTGGACCAGGGTGCGCAGACAGGTCCGCAGGCGCAAGGTGCCTTCGTCCTTGACCCGGCCGTTCTCCACACTGAGCCCGTAGTACCACTTCCCATTGCCCTGGGGATGCCAGCCCAGATGCGTCTCGAAGCCAGTAACTTCGAGAGGGAGCGGCGCTTGCAACGGCCCGGGAAGATACTCGGCGAGAACGGCGCGGAAACGTTCCACTCCCCAGTCGTGCACCAGATACTTGATGCGCGCCCGTTTGCGGTCGGCTCGATTGCCATGATCGCGGAACAGCTTGATCACTGCCTCGGCGGTGGGCACCAGGTCCTCGGCGCGCGTGTAGCAGATGGGGCGCGCCATGAACGGGAAGGTGTTGGCATTGCCATGGGTCATCCCCATTCCGCCCCCGACAAGGACGTTGTAGCCGACGATCTGCCCTCCCTGGACATGGGCCAGCAAACCCAGGTCCTGCGCGTACACATCAATGCAGTTATCCTCGGGCAACGCCAACCCTGTTTTGAATTTGCGCGGTAGATAGGTCTTGCCATAAAGCGGTTCGACCGTCTCGCTTTCGTCCTTGTTCAGCGCCTGGCCGTTAATCCAGATCTCGTGGTAGGCGCGGGTGCGTGGCGCCAGCTGGGTGGCGAGCAGGCGGGCGGCCTCCTGCAACTGGTGGCGCACCGAGCCTTCCGCATCGGGAGCCGGACAGGCCATCACGTTTCGTTCCACATCGCCACAGGCGCCCAGGGTGGTGAGCAGGGTCTGATTGATGCCGGCAATGGTGCCATGCAGGTCGCCCTTGAGCACCCCATGAAACTGAATCCCCTGGCGACTGGTGAAGCGCAGGGTGCCGTTGGCATACTGGCTGGCCATGGCGTCCAGAGCCAGATACTGGTCCGCAGTCACCCGGCCAGCCGGGATCTTGCAGCGCACCATGAACATGTAATGTTTGCGCACCCCCCCCTGCGTGCGGGCCTTGCGCGCATCGCGATCTTCTTGCTGATAGGTGCCGTGGAACTTGAGCAGGTTCTTATCGGCATCCGAGAAGTGATCGACCTCGCCCTGGAGTGTCTCGATGATGGAGCCGCGCAGATAGCGACTCGTCTCCTTCATCGCCTCGACTGCTGAGCGTTTGGGTTCCGAGGAAGGGGCATCGTTCGACATGACCGAATCCTTCAGGGGCGAGAATCATCAGCAACTTGATAACTACAGATAACTATTACCAGAAAACGCCCTGCACGCCAAGAGGGATCTGCCAGTGGCGCGGGGACCGTCCTGGTTTGACACCACCGAATGTTCTGTCACAATAGAGCGCATGGGGGGCTGCGTCTGCTGTGGGCGATCCTCACCCCAGGGGTGACGGAGAAAGGAGATCACCATGGCGTTCTTTCGCTCGGTCGGTGTTGCTGGGGTGGTTGTGCTCCTTTCTCTTGTGGTCGGCACCCTGCGAGGGGAAACTCCACCCCCCGTGAAAAAAGATCCCATCACCTCGGAGATGCGTGCCGTGCTGGCGCGCGTTAACCAGGTTCATCAGGGGTTGCCGCAAAAGGAGATCGACGACGCGATTGAAGCGCTTCACCGGGAGATGGCCCGCGCCGATCCCGGGGTCTTTGTTCCGCTGGCGGTGCCTCACCTCCTGCGGCTGGTGCCGACCGACACGCGCACGCGCGCCGTTTTGCGCGATGCCCTGGCGAAAGGATGGCTCGAACCGCAACTGGCTCATGCCTTTCTGGTGCAGGCGGGCGACGCTCCCGAACCACACATCCAGGCGCTGAGAAAGGATCTGGAGAGCAAGGACGCCAAGGTGCGCGCGCGTGCCATGAGCGCCCTGGGAGCCTGTGGCAAGGCGGCCGCCGCGGCGCTTCCCCAGTTGCGGAAAGTGGTGGAGAACGCCAAGGCCGATCCGGACGATTATCGACGCGATTACACCCTGGCAGATCTTGTTCCCGAACACGTTCATGCGCACTGGGCGATTCAACAGATCGAGGCAGCGTTGAAACCAAAGCGCTGAGGCGCGGGCGACGCTATTTTCGCGGAGTTTTGGGATCGAGATTCGCCTTGATCTCCTCATCGCTCACCGTGGACGCGACCCCGTCCCTGGGAACCTCATGGTGGCAGATCCACAGGGCGCCGTTGAGCACCACCTTGCGGAAGTTGTCGTTCTGCCAGTTCTTGTGGAAGTGTCCGCCGGTGAAGCCGATCCCACGTCCGCCATCGGGGCGTTCCACCGCCCACATCATCGTCTCGGTTTGCCCCTTTGCCTTCTGAATGTGGGCATAGGGACCGCGCGGGTAGACGTAGGGGCCGTCTCGCGTGGCGTCGCTCGGCTTGGCGGACAGAATCGAGGTCACTCCCTTCATCCCGGGGCGGAACCGCATGTTGAAGTACCATTCATCGCGAATGGAAAATGGCTTCACCCCGCGGGTGATCTCGTGGGAGGGCAACTCGGTGAACTCCGGCGTCCACATGGGGTTGCACGACCACTCGTGTTCATAGTAGCCGCCGATCCACTGTTGCAATTCCTTGCCGCCCCTGTCCCTGGGAACCTCGACGGCGTAGTGCACACACATCAACCCCACGCCCCGGCGCATCAGGTCCGCCAGCAGTTGCAGGCGATTGTTCTGAATGAACGGATGTCCGCCGCCACCATCGGCGAAGAGGAAAATCCCACTGGCACCCTCGAACGCCTTTTCGTTGTCCGGCCAGCCATTCTTGTAATGAGCGACCTCCAGCCCTGGCACACGGTCCAGCTTGTTCTTGAGCAGGAGCACACCCGCGTTGAACTCATGTTCAAAGGGGCCGTGGCTGGGTCGGCCCGCCAGCATCACAAGTTTCTTTTTCCGGGGCTCGGCAGCCGGGAGAGCCGCCGGGGTGAGCGCGGCGAGCGTGGTCGTGGCGAGAAACGCGCGACGCGAGAGGGTGAAATCCCAGGTCATCGAAGGAAATCCTCTTGTGCGGGGCGAAGAAACTCGTTGGTCAACCGACCGGGCAGCGCTCAGTGGGTGACTGCCTGGTGCAGCCGCTCGGTGATGCGCTGCCAGTGAGTGCCATGCCAGAACACCTTGCCACAGCGCTGACATTCCCAGAACCGTTCCAGCCAGGTAAAACTGCGCACCGGCACCCGTTCGCGCACCTGGTCCCGTGCTACCTCCTGCAACTGTCCGCCACAACTCATGCAACGCGGCTCGCGCAGGGGAAGTTCCAGTTGATTGAGGACCAGCGTCAATTGCTCCTGGAGGTTGGCGCGATGCGGCAGAAACAGGGCCGGGATTCGTCCATCCCGCACCAGGCGATAGTGCAAAATCCCGGTGTCGGAGGTGAGCAGCACACGTCCCTCGCGCGCGCACAACTGGATCAATTCAGGATCGGAAATGTCCACGCGCCAACTGGCGTCATAGCCGGCGGCGCGTAACCAGCGCGCCAGTCCGCCAAGCATGGCATCGCAGCCGAAGCGAATCACGGCTTCCTCGGGCATGGCGGGCTCCTGAGTTAGCGGGGCAGCACGATGTCGTTGCGGGTGCTCTGCACGATGGCGAACAGTTCTTGCTGCTCGACAGCGGGGACGTTGAACTTGGCGAGGGTCTGATGCAGGTCGTCGAGGAAGGCGGCCCATTCTCCCTCGGTGATTTCCAGATGCGCGTGTGAATCGCGCATGGTTCGCCCGGTATAACGCTGTGGTCCGCCGGTCGCCTCGCACACCTGTTCCGTCACCAGGTACTTGAAACCCGCCCGGGCCACCCGATGATGCGCCTCGTTCACCCGGGGATTGGCGTTCAAACGCGGATCATCCATCACCCGATCGATAAAGTCATCGACCACCGCGGCAATGGGATAGACCCCCCCCAGACGTTCATAAAGCGATTTTGCAGCGGACATCGGCACCTCTCCAGCACGGGGCGAGGGATGTGCTCATTTCATCGCTCGGAGTGGCGCCTGTCAACGGGGCCCAGGCGGTTTTCAGTCAGAACGTCACCTCATAGTTGAGATGTTCAAGCAAGGTGGTTAACTCCTGTTGCAGCGAGGTGAGGGCGGCTGTGTTTTCTTCCGTGTTGCGCTGGATGGCCGCCAGCCGATCTTCCTGGTTGTTCAAGGTGCGCACATAGCGATCGCGTAACTCCTTTTCAGCCGAGCGATCTCCCAGCGAGCCCAGATTGCCGCGAATGCGCCCCTGCTCCTCATGAATCGACCGGTTTTCGTCGCGCAGCTGGCGGTTCTCTCGTTCCAGCGTGGCGATCTTTTCGCGCACCGCCAATGCTTGCCGCAACTGTTCCTGGCTGCGCGCATCGACATAGCGGCGCTCGATCCACATTTCCAAATTGGCCGGATTGAGCTCGCTGGAGAGCCCATAGCGCCGAAGGATGGGTGAGCGTTCCTTGACCACGAACTGTGTGACCGATGCGGCGGGGAGCGCGAAACGAAACCGCCAGAAACTCTCGGTGATCTCCCGCGGGTCCGGGGTGTCGAAGAGTTGATACGCCGCGGCGCGGGGATGCTCCAGATAAACGGTGGACGTTTCCTTGCTCTTGTTGTTCAGCGTGTAGGTGGTGGTGCGTACATCGGCAAAATGGATCTCCAAAATCCCATTACGGAGCAGAATCCGATTCACATGTTCCTGGTGAGAATTGAGGTTATCGAGCACCTGAACCGCCAGTTCGACCGCGTAGGGGACGAGCCGCTCCTCGTCGGGGCGGAGCGTGTCGAGCATCGCCTCGCCGACGTAGCTGCCTTCTTCGAGCACGGTGACCGGTCCGCCTTCCAGGGTCAATCCCGTGGTGTTCTTCAACTCCACCGAGCGCATTGGATTCTCGGCCCGATTCGCCTTGTTGTAGTAGAGAACGGTCCGCCCCTCGAAGGAGCGCAGCACAATCGGCACCAGCGCCGACTGGTTGCGTCGAATCGTCACGGGGTGCTCAATGGTGTACTCAAAGAGATCGCCGATCTTGCGTTCTCGCACCTGGGCCGGCGCGGAACTGCCCCAGGTTTTTGCGGAGGGAGCCGCGCGCAGGAGGCGCGCCTCGCTCGGCGGTTCCATGACACACATCGCAGGGAGGGAGGGAGCCGCGCCGACAGACTCGGCCGGGATGCCTTCTTCCAGCATTGGGGGGAGAACGCCCGTGGTCTCCGCCACCTTGATCTCGGGACGTCGCAGATAACGCGGAGTATAAAGATCGTGCATAAATGAAACAGGCAATCCCGCGATCAGCGACAGGTGAACCTCATCCCAGTCCTCATCCTGGGTGTTGTCCACCACCGCCCAGCCCTGGATGAGCGGAGGGTGATCCTTGCCGCCAAGAATCAGGCGATAGGTCGCCTTCCACACTGGCGCCTCCAGGGTGTAGCTGAGCCGGACCCTGCGCTTGCCTTCTCCCTGGGCGAAGAAGGTGAAGGTGCGGGCATCCTTCTTCTTGGCCGAAAGGTGTGTGCGCAGGTAGTAATCGAGATCACGTCGCAATCCCGGATCGAGCAGTTCCACCTTCCCCAGTTGATGCAGATCGAAGGAGCGAATCTCGCCCTCGTCGCTCAAGAGCGAAAGCAGGACAATGGTGACCACGCCATCCGCGCTGCGGCGTTCGCTGCGGTCGATGCCGAGGAGCAGTCCCTCGTTGCGCATCGTGCCGGATTCCACCGCGACGCGCGCTCCCTTGAGCTGCGGTAACAACCCCACCAGGCTCTGCTCGTCGGGGATGGACAGGGCGATGTCACCAAGCAGTTGCTCCAGCGGGCGCGTGGAATCGTAGGAAACCGAGGCGACCCGGCCGCCATCGAGATCGAGCACGGTGAGGGATTTTAACACGTCGCTCACCTCCGCCTGTTTGAAGGTGAGCTGCAGCAGGGTGTCGCCCTCGAGGGATCCTTCACGTTCGAAGTAGCCAACGCCGTGCTTGTACAGAACAATCCGGGTGAGGGGGAGAGTCGTCATCTTTGTGGGCTCCAGACAGCGAGTTGCGCGCGTGCGAATCCCAGACCATGTTATCCCCAGCTGGTTGACTCGTCCGCCGCAGCGGGCCATAATCCTCCTTACCCCGCAATCGTGCGCCCCACCGCACAGGGAGAAACCATGGGAACACGTAACTTGATCGTGCTGGCGATCCTGACCTTGCCTGGGAGCACTTTCGCGCAAGCGCAGCGCGAACGCCTGGTGCTCAAGGGCCATCGCGGCGACGTGACTGCGCTCGCGCTTTCACCCGATGGCAAGCGTCTGGCCAGTGCAGGGAGCGACGGCGAGGTCAAACTCTGGGATCTCGCCACGGGCCGCGAAGTGATCTCCGCTCGGGGACACAAGGGAGCCGTGCGCGGGGTGGTGTTCTCTCCCGATGGCAAGTTGCTGGCCTCTGCCGGCGAGGATGCCACCGTTCGCCTGCTTGATGCCGCCACCGCTAAGGTGCTCCGGATCGTCACGCTCGGCAAGGGAGAGCAGGGCGAGGGAGCGTTCGCCGTCGCCTTTTCTCCCGATGGCAAACATCTTGCCTGTGGGTGCGAGGATGCCTCGCTGCAACTCTTCGAGGTCGCCAGCGGCAAGAAACTCCTGGCGATCCTCGGCCACACGCGTGCTGTCAACTGCGTTACCTTCGCTCCCGCCGGCAAACTCCTGGTGACAGGTAGCGGAGACAACACGGTGCGGCTGTGGAATCCCGTGACAGGGGAACAGCTGCGTCGCCTGGAAGGCCACACGCGCCCGGTGCTGTGTGTCGGCTTTTCTCCGGATGGCAAGATGCTCGCCTCGGGGAGCGAGGATCGCTCCCTCCGTCTGTGGGATGTTGCCACCGGCCGCGAGACGCGTACGCTGGAAGGGCAGAAGGGAGCGGTGCGTGCGATTGTCTTCACCCCCGACGGCAAGCGCCTGGCCACGGGGAGTGACGATCTCACCATTGTCCTGTGGAGCCCGACCACCGGGAAATCCGAGGCCCTGATCGAACAGAAGAATGCCGCCACCGCGCTGGCGATCTCCCCCGACGGGAAGTTGCTGGTGAGCAGCGACGGCAACACGATTCGGGTGCGCGCCTTGACTGCTGTCGACCAATAAGAGAAGAGCTGTTGTTATGACTGAGCCGGTTCGGATTGGCATTGTCACGATCTCGGATCGCGCGAGCCAGGGAGTCTACCAGGACCTGGGCGGCCCCGCCATTCAGGCCTGCCTGAGCGAGATTCTCTCCTGCCCCTGGGAAGCGGTGCCGCGTTTGATCCCCGATGAACGCCCGGTGATCGAGGCGACCTTACGCGAGTTGTGCGATCGTGAAAGATGCTGTCTGGTCGTGACCACCGGCGGCACGGGCCCGGCCCGGCGCGATGTGACTCCCGAGGCCACCGAGGCAGTCTGCGACAAGATCCTCGATGGCTTCGGGGAACAGATGCGCGCCGTTTCGCTCCAGGTGGTGCCGACCGCCATCCTGTCGCGCCAGATCGCCGGCATTCGCGGGAGTTCGCTGCTGATCAATCTTCCGGGCAAACCGAGCGCCATCCGCGATTGTCTGCTCGCCGTTTTCCCCGCTGTCCCCTACTGTATCGACCTGATTGAAGGTCCCTACCTGACCACCCACGAGAGCGTGGTCAAGGCGTTTCGCCCGCAGAAAAAGTGATCCCTCGTGGCAACGCCCTCGAACCTCTGGTGATTGGTCATGCGTGTTTTGCTCACTGGCGGCTATGGCTGTATTGGCAGCTGGATTGTCAAGCAGCTGCTCGAACGCGACGATCAGGCGTTCATCTACGATCTGAAGGAAGATCCGCGCCGGCTGCGCCTGTTGCTCCCCGATGAGCAGGTGCGACAGGTGACCTTTCTCCAGGGCGATGTCACCGATCTGGCAAATTTGAAGCGGGTGTTGCAGGACCATGAGATCACGCACGTGGTCCACCTTGCCGGCTTGCAGGTGCCGGTTTGCCGGGCCGATCCTCTCCTGGGGGCGCGCGTGAATGTGATCGGCACCCTGGCGGTCTTCGAGGCATGCAAGGCCGCCGGCGCTCAGATCGAACGGCTGGTGTATGCCTCGTCCGCCGCGGTGCTCGGTCCGCCGGAGGATTATCAGCAGCAGCCGATCGCCAACGATGCCCCGCTCACACCGACAACGCATTACGGTTACTTCAAGTGTTGCAATGAGGGCAACGCTCGGGTCTACTATCTGGATCACGGGCTGTCGTCGATTGGTCTGCGCCCCTGGACCGTCTTCGGCGTGGGCCGCGATTTTGGCATGACCAGCGAACCGACCAAGGCGATCAAGTCGCTGGCGCTGGGAAGGAGTTACCACATCAGCTACGGCGGCTGGCAGGATTTGCAGTACGTCGAGGATGTGGCGGCAATCTTCCTGCGCTGTCTGGAGGCGCCGTACCGGGGCGCGAAGTCGTATCACCTGCGCGGCCATGTGGTGGATCTGCCCACGTTCCACCGCGCGCTGTGCACCGTGGATGCGCGCGCCGAGACGCTGATCACCTTCGGCACCCGGCAGATTGCCATCGCCTATGATCTGGACGACAGCGCGTTGCAGCGCGATCTCGGCCCCATGCCACGGACCCCGCTCAATGACGGCATCCGCCGTACCCTGGAGCAGTTCCTTGCATTGCATGCTCAGGGACGCCTCGATACCGCCGACCTCGATGCTGTGTAGTTCATCGCCTGCCCGATGCGTTCTCCAGGCTGGAGCCATCCCTGGCCCTTCCCACCGTCTCTCCCGAGGAGGAATTCCCCCATGGTCCGCACCTCCCTCTACTGGTTGGCTGTTCCGGTGCTGCTACTTGGACTTCTGGCGGGAACGGCCCAGGAACCCGCGCTGTCCCCCGGGGTGCTGGCCACGTTCAAGGGCCACACCGACGCCGTTTATGGCATCGCCATGACCCCCGACGGCAAGGCCATCATCACCGGGAGTTTCGATCGCTCCATCAAGATCTGGGATGCCGCCACGGGCAAGGATCTCAAGACCTTCAGCGGGACGGCCGGCCATCAGAACCTGGTGCTGAGTTTGGCCCTCAATCCAGAGGGGACCACGATCGCCTCCGGGAGTTCCGATAACACAGTGAAATTCTGGGATTTCCCGAGCAGCAAGGCGATGCGCTCGCTGGCGCAGGCCGAGGCGGTGCAGGCGCTTGCCCTCACGGGGGACGGCACCCGGCTCGCCGTGGGTACCAAAGATGGGATAATCAAGATCCTCAATAATGCCGACAACAAGGAGCTGTTCACTCTCAAGGGCCATACCGGAGCGATCACTGGGTTGTCCTTCAGCGCCAACGGCCAGGTACTCGCCTCCAGCGGCCAGGATCAGACAGTGCGCTTCTGGAACGCCACCAACGGCCAGTCGATCACGGTGATTGGTGCGCACACGGGACCGGCAACAGGGGTGGTGTTCAGTCCCAACAGCAATACTGCCGCCTTCAGCGTGGGCGAGGACGGCATGCTCAAGTTCTGGCAGTTGCCAACCACCGCGGCGCGCACGCTCTCGGCGCCCCATGGCGATGCGGTCACCGTTCTGGCTCTCTCGGCCGATGGCAACCAGATTCTCACTGCGAGCAAGGATAAAACTGTGCGGCTATCCAGCGCTGCCAATGGACAGCAGACGCGCGCCTTCGCCGGAGCGCCGGGGCCCATCACCAGTGCTGCGCTGGCGGGCGCCAGCACCCTGCTTGCCGCGGGGAGTGGGAAGGACCTGCTCGTGTGGAATGCTGCCGATGGCAAGGTTCTGCAGCAGACCCCGGCCCACGAGGGAACGGTGAGTGCGCTGGCGTTTGCTGGCGATTCCAGACAACTTTTCACCGCCGGCCAGGAGGGATTGGTGAAACAGTGGGCGGTGCCTCCCACCCCGACGCGGACGTTGACGCACAATCAACCCGTTCTGGCGGCAGTTCTCAGCCCGGATGGCAAGCGTGTCTTCACCGGGAGCAGTGATGGCCTGCTGCGGAGTTGGAGCACCGCCAACAACCAGGTGGAGCGTCAATTCACCGGGCATACGGTGGCCGTCTCGGCGGTCGCGGTCAGTCCCAATGGCCAGCTGCTCGCCTCGGGCGGCGGTGATCGCACCATTCGCTTCTGGAATCAGAACAAGGGCGATCAGGCGTTTGTGCTTGGTGCCCACGACGACAGCATCAATTCGCTGGTGTTTCACCCCAATGGGCAACAGATTGTCTCGGCATCCAGCGATGGCACGGTCAAGCTGTGGCAGGTGCCGGCGACTGCTCCGTTGTTGCTCGCGCATGCCGACGCGGTCACCGGTGCCACTCTTAC
The DNA here is from genome assembly GCA_029777335.1 of Planctomycetota bacterium. Lineage (GTDB taxonomy): Bacteria > Planctomycetota > Planctomycetia > Gemmatales > Gemmataceae > JAKOSN01. Next base: position 583 of record JAKOSN010000037.1, on the reverse strand, counting down.
CCCGGATGGTAAATTGCTCACGGCATGTGCCGACAAGTTGGTGCGTCTGTGGAATCTCGCGTCGGGGCAGAGCGAACGAAGTTTTTCGGGCAACACCCTGGGAGTGCTGTGTGTCGCCACCAATGGCAAGCACGTGGCAGGTGGGGGGGCGGATCGCTCCTTGACGATCTGGAATCTCGCCGATGGCAAGGTGGTGAAACGCTTCGAGAAACTCTCGGCCGCGGTTCAGAGTGTTGCCTTTGCTCCGGACGGCACCGTGCTCGCCGGGTTCGCCGACAACTCTCTGCGACGGTACGATGTCACCAGGGACAAGGAAATCAAGTCCCTGGCCGGGCATACCGGCTCCATCAACGATATCGTCTGCACTCCTCGGGGAGATCTGGTCCTGAGCGCGAGCCAGGACAGCACCGTTCGCATCTGGAATCTCGCGGATGGCAGCACCAGGCAGACGTTGACCCACGGGACTCCTGTGCAGGCGCTGGCGCTCAGCAAGGAGGGAACGCACGCGGCCACCCTGGGGGGGAAAACGATCAAGCTGTGGACCCTCGCCGACGGCAAAACGACCGCCACACTCACGCTCCCT
>JAKOSN010000213.1 GCA_029777335.1 Planctomycetota bacterium | reverse complement strand
TCGATCACCTCGGGTGGAGCGAACCCGAAGACCTTCCCCGACCCAGCCAGGATCATGATTCCCCCCACCGCCAGGTGCAAAATCCACCCAGGAATAAGACGAAGCAGAGTTGTTTTGTTCATAATTAACCTCCCAAGAGAATCCGTGAAAGAAACGCACCGATCGCCTGGCTCAGGCAAGATCAAACAGCAGCAGTTCGGCCGCGTCCCTGGCGGTTGCCTCGACCGCAGACTCCGCGCTGATGGCAACCCCATCGCCCGCCTGGAGCGGTTCGCCCTGCAGGGTCACCGTTCCGCGCAGCACCTGTAACCAGGCATGCCGCCCGGGACGCAGCGAATGCGCGACACGATCCCCCGTGCGCAACGACGCCAGGTACACCTCTGCATCCTGGTGAATACGCACCGAATCCTCACGTCCGTCGCGCGAGGCTACCAGCCGCAAACGACCGGCACGCTCCGCGGCGGGAAAGGACTTCTGCTCATAACTGGGTGCCAGCCCGCGCTGTTCAGGGAGAATCCAGATCTGATAAAGATGCACCGGCTCGCGTGACGAAGGGTTCTGCTCACTATGAAAGATCCCCGTGCCGGCGGTCATCCGTTGCAGTTCTCCGGCGCGAACAATGCTCCCATTGCCCATGCTATCACGATGCTGGAGTTCCCCGGAGAGCACATAGGTCAGGATCTCCATGTCGCGATGAGGATGCATGCCAAACCCTTCGCGCGGAAGCACCCGATCCTCGTTCATGACCCGCAAGGCGCGAAACTGCATATGATCCGGATCAAAATACTCTCCAAAGGAGAAGGTGTGGTAGGTGTCCAGCCACCCGTGATCGAAATGCCCCCGCTCCGCCGCGCGTCGATGCTGAAACATGCGAACCCTCCTTTTATTTGACATGAAAATATTTTACATATAAATTATTTGAGCAAAAAAAGACCTCATCCCAGCGTCGCGCGCGCCTTCTCCAGCAGGCGGTTCAACTGGGTGAGTTCGTCGGGGCTGAGATGGCCCACCACCTGGCGATGCAGTTCCTCGAGAGGCTGGTCCAGCGTCTCCAGTTTGGCCAACCCCGCCGGGGTGATCGTCACATGCACCTCGCGGCGATCCTGCCCATCACGCTGGCGCGCCACCAGGTCTTTCTGTTCCAACCGATCGATCAAGCCGGTGATCCCCGGCACCTCGGTAATGGTCCGACTGGCAATCTCCATGCAGGGCAACGGTTTCCCCTCCCCCCGCAGAATCCGCAAAATATTGTACTGGGAGGGAGTTAGATCATGGTCCCGAAAGAGCCGTGTAAAGCGAATCTGGACCTTGTCGGCGGTCCGCATCAGGTTCAGCACCACCTCTTGCTCCAGCGAGGTGAAAGGTGTTTTTTTCTTCAGTTCCTGCTGCAATTTGCCGCGGTCGCTCATCCTCGACTCCCTGCTCTCGCCATTTATTTTACATATCAATCAATAACATGTCAACTAAAATCCTTCTCCGGGAGCGGCGGGGAGCGAGCGCGACACGGCAACAGAAGGGGCTCAGCCTGAGGGACGTTGATGATTTTCGATGCGGGCAATCTTATCGACACGCCGTGCATGGCGCCCCCCCTCGAAGGGGGTTTGCAGCCAGATGCTGATCATCCGTTCGATGACTTCCTCTCCGAGCAGATCCGCCGACAGGCAGAGGACGTTGGCGTCGTTGTGGCGCCGACTCATCTCCGCGGTGATGCTGTCGTGGCAAGGAGCCGCACGCACTCCCTTTACCTTGTTGGCAGCGATGCACATTCCGATGCCGGTGCCACAGATCAGAATGCCCCGCTCACAGCGTCCTTCACTCACCGCCTGCGCAACCTGAAAGGCGAAGTCTGGATAATCGACGCTCTCCGCGGTGTCCGGTCCCACATCGACGACTTCGTGATGGAGCTGTCGACATAATGCGCCGATGCGCTGCTTCAACTCAAATCCGCGATGGTCGCTCCCGATTGCTATCTTCATACCTCACCCGGTCGCAGGGGGGGTCGTCATCGTTTTTCTCCTGGAACCATCTCGTCCAGGAACCTTTGTACGTGCTGGGCGATTTGCTGGGCACACTCGCGATAAACCGACATGTCCTGCCCGATCGGATCGGCAATGTCGAGCCCTTCCGAACTGAGCAGGCGGGGAACCGCCGCCAGGTGGGGCAGCAGATATTCGACTGCTTGCAAATGACTGGTGGTCATGCACAGGAGATAATCCGCCTGAGCCGCCAGCGCGGGATCGAGCCGTTTGCTCAGATGCGCGCCCAGATCAGCACCGAATTCCTGAGCGACCTCGACTGCTTCCGGAGTGGCAGGATCACCGCGATAGGCAGCCAATCCAGCAGAAAGGACCAGGTACCCGCGATCGACCAGTTCGCTGGGGGTACAACCCAGGCGATCCGCCAGCAGCTTTTTACACACGGCTTCTGCCAGCGGACTGCGACAGGTGTTGCCGGTGCACACAAACAGGATCACGCACAACGTCTGTTGCTGAAGTTGCTCCGCCGTCAGGGTGCCTTCGTGGAGGAGTTCGCACTTCTCCTGCGTGACCCGCGCCACGGTCAGTTCGCAGGGAGCCACCAGCGCTGGATCGGTGATCAGCAACGCCACGTTTGCACCAAACTGTGCCACCATCTCCTCGACCGCACGTGCTCCTGACTCAAGGGATTGCGGAGCAACCACGCGGTTGAGCAGCACTGGGGCCGCCAGCTGGTGCATCACACTCAGAATGACATCGTGCGCGGGACTACGCAACCCTGAAAAGGGAGCACGAGCGATCAAGCCTCGTGTCGAATCCGGGAGCGAAGCGGTCCAGGCGCTCTGTCGCTCCGGCTCGAACAGCAGGCGGAACGGTCCAGGCCAGCAGCGCCGCAGCAAGCGGCGTTCCAGAGGCGAGAGCGCGGGCAAGGCCTGGGCCGCCTCCGCTGCGCCCACGAAGCCCAGATCCCATTCCGACGTGAGCAGGCCCGGCGCCGCCGTCTCCCGCAGATGCATCAGGGTTTGCACCGCGGCCGGATGCTGCGCCGAACCGAGCAGTTCGTACCCCGAGTCTCCCGGGAGCGCCACCAGTCCACCAGCAGCAAGGATCGGTGCGACCCTGGCAAGCAGGGCATCCAGAGGCTCCGTGGGAATCCAGTGCAGAGTTTCAGCCATGACACTCGCGGGGTTCGGGGAGTCCAGGGCTTCCTCCCCAGACGGGTTACGGAGAGGGTTAGTCTACGCCTGCCCCCCGGGCGGACAAGGGGCCGAGTCGCCCCACAGCGAAAGAGAAAGGCCCACGGGAAAACCCATGGGCCCTGGGCAAACGAGTGAGACGCACACCGCCCGGTCGCGGTCAATCAATATTCGCGAAGTATTGCACCACGTCGCGGTTGTAGTAATAGGCGTAGTACCAGTCGAAACCGGGCTGAGGTCCGGGGTTGCCGTACATGGTGATACGGAAGCCCTCGTAGTGATACTTCTTGAAGGTGGCCTCGAAGGTGTCGGGCGCCGGGACGTTGGTCACCACCACCGTTTCCTGGTTCTCGCCCTGATCCACCACGATGATGGAGCCCTTCTGGATCTGCCAGGGAATGTCGCGCACGGGGCCCGTCGCCGGCACATCCGAGGCGACAGCCTGGTAGCGCAGCGTTCCCTGTAGCCAGCTGATCGGATTGCCCTTCACATCGAACATGGTCGGCTGAACGCGCACCTGAACCGGCGTGTTCAGCTGCGTCACCGCGCCAGGGCTGGGCGGCGGAACCACGGGCTGTCCCACAGGAGGAAGGGGCAACGGCGGGGTACCGACTGGCGGCGGAGGACTCACGTACGACCGGGTCAACGCTGGAGACACCATCAGCTGGGTGCGGTCGACAATGGCGAAATACCGATGCCGAATGGTTTGCCCGGTGCTGGCCCCCACTTCCTCGCCGAGCTTGGGCGGCAAGGTCGTGTCGTCGGTCACCTTGAAGAAGCCAACCGTCAGCCAGACGGCGAAGACGTTGCTCCGTGTGGTCAGGTTATTAAAGACCTTGGTGAGCAGTTCATCCTGCAGATACGGATGAGGCGCCGTGGGCGGCACCTGGAACAGCCGCGGCGTGGAGCCATTGCCCGCAGCCTGCACAGAACGCAACAGCGTGTTGTTGATGCTCATTCCGTTCGGTGCCTGGGGATCCTGGTTCCCCCCCGGACGCTGCCCAATCCCGAACCCCAGGAAGGGACGATCGTTGCCGCTCAGGACAAACGCGTTGTTCTGCGACATCATCCCGGGAGTGCGGCTCGCGACCAGTTGCCCCCACAGGGTGGTGGGGTCGTGCAGCGCGCCTCCATTCGAGCCAGGGACGTAGGCCGGATTGTAAATCTGCACACTGGTGAAGGCGTTACTCATCTGCGGATCGCACAACGCCAGGAGCACCTCTGGATCCCAGATTGTGTTGATGTTGATCTTTCCGGGAATTCGCCCGTAGCGATCCACCCCCGTGGCGCGATCGGCAGTTTCGAGCATCTCAAACAACCGCCACAATCGGTGCGAGGTGGTGGGGAAACCGGGCCCCGTGACCAGATCCTCGTCGAACCAGGGGGCGCGATGGCCTTGCGCCGTCCCTGACTGATCGATGAAGCGATGGGTCAACTCGCAGGGACGGCACCCCGCCACCTGGAGCAGTTCCATCGGGCTGACGAGCTGACGATCCAGATGGCACAACCAGTCATACTTGCCACTTGGAGGCGTGGGGTTGTTCCGTGCTCCAAGGGTGTGCTGAATGTTTTCCCCATTCACCACCTGATCGACCACCTGGCTGTTGGCGGCGTTGTAAGGCAGCGAGATGAACGCTCCATACGGCTGCTTCTTGCCGCGTGAAGCATACTTGTCGTTGGCATCCACGTTCTCATTGAGCGGTAGCCGCTCCATATAATCGGTGGTGATGTACGGGTTGTAGGTCGGGTTGGGCACTGGCGCCCCACTCCCGTTCAACACGGTGGCGCGATCATCCGGGGGCAGGTGCGGATTGGCCAACCGGCGCAGGAGGACCGTCACACCTGCCGGACGATCGTCAATGCTCCAGGTTGGAGCCGGCATCGTCTTGTAATCTACCGAGTATTGCATGTTCGGCGATTGGAGCCAGGGTGTCGTGCCATCCACGCGTGGGGGCTTGATGGTATCGTGGCCATCGGTCCCCGTCGGACCAACCAGGAAGTAGCCTTGCGGACGAATCTGCATCTGGGTCGCAGTGGGGTTGTTGGTCCCAACCGTGCGCACACTCGGGGTGTTGAAATCCTGGTTGCCGTTGATGGCGGTCTGGACGCGCACCTCATCCGGAGCTCCAAGCACGTTATCCCACCGGGGATAGAGCGGGCCCTTGGGAGTGGTGCTCGTGTTGCTGTTGGCCACCACGACGCGATAGGGAGTATAGGCCGCATTGCCGCCCGCCGCCGGGACGTAGAGCGGAACGGGCTGCATGTCCTGCTGCTGAATATTCGGGTTCGACACCGTGGTAGGCGAGGTGCAGAACAGTTCCGCCCACACCTTGACATCGAACGACCCATCGGTGGGTTGATTGTTCTTGTCCAGCGGGAGCTTGTACTCGGTCATCACCTCGTTCAGCACCACGTTGGGCAACTCCACCCCGAAGACCCAGTATTTCGGGAGCTTTTCGTTGGTCTTGGGATTGGTGGTGCTGTCGCCCGGATCGGGGAGCGGCACCGGCGGCGACAGTTGGAGGAACTCCGCGTGGTAGAAGTTGAACGGGGTGCTAATTTCATCCTCGTCGATGTAATCGACCATGTTCACCGCCAATTGAGCCAGCCAGCGGCGCGGCGCCAGTTCGGCATCGGTGGGAGTGGCGGAGTTGACCGGGCGGCTGACACCCGTCAAAATCAGCAGCCGCAGATAGAGATCACGGGCCAGGTCCTGACGAGCTTGCTGAGCCGTCACGAATTTCTGTGCCAGCGGGCCGCTGTCATCGAACCGGGTGTAGTAGGGCCGCACCAGATTGCCGTTGGTGTCTTTCTCCAGGTGCGGATAGGCCGGCAATGGGCGATTCACATCGAGGTGATCCATCTTGGCATCGAAGGAACGCCAATCCGACGCCGGGTTGGTCACCGGTTGCCCCGGGAGATTGAAATCGCTGTAGGCAGGCACATTCCCCACGCGGGCGCTCAGCGGGGGGAACGGGATCTCTGGCCCGAACGGGGGCTGATCGGGAGAAGCCGCGGGGACCGTGTAGTTGGAGGCGGTGTTGCGATCAAACAGCCACGGCCCAAGTCCCGGGTGGTCCACATCCATGCTCAGCGTGGTGATCATGTGCCGACGACGTGCATTGGCCGCGCGCTGGGTGGCGTTGAGGATCTTGGGATCGTTCCCCAGATTGTATGGGCACAACAGCGTCAGCGTGGAACTGGCGATCTCGGAACCGGAATAGCCTGCGTAGAGCAACGATTTCAGATCGTACGTGGAGAAAACACGGTCATCGAACTCATAGCCCACGGTCTTGGTGTTGGCCGGATACGGCGGCGTGGGAAGCAACTGGACCACTCGTCGCCCGCCGGGGCGGAAGAAATCGAAAAGCAGTGGGTGCTGGAACTGCTCGTTGGGGATGGGGCTGGTCGTGGAGTATCGCCACGCATTGGCGTATCCCGAGGGGTAGAGCGGGAAGAGCGAGGTGCCAGGGTTCGCCCCTTGCCCTGGCAGCAGCATCGGGCCGGTGGGAGTCCCGTTGGCGGCGTCGTAGGCGTCGAAATCGATCTGTCCCATGAAGCGCGGGGTAAAGATTTTGGTGGACAGGTTCCCCGTGGCGGTGGGCACTCCATCCGGTCCATAGCGGCCCTCAATGCGCGTGGTCGGCGAGGTGTTGATCCCCACAAAGAGGTTGCGCCACTCGGCCGGGGCCGTCTCTGTGGGTCGCAGAGCATTCAGCACCTGGGAGAGATTGACTTCCCACTTCCCCCACCCCTGGTGCGACGCGTGGGCGCCGTTGGGTCCCAGCAGGTTGCCGTGCACATTCAGGTTGATGCGGTTATCCAGGTCCTCCACCAACCAGGCGAACAGTGGCTTGTACTTGGTGCCATCGTCGGCGATCATCACGGGGTGGCCCATGTCTATCCAGATGCTGTCATTCCCTCCAGGCGCATCCACCTTGTTCTTCACGTCGCCATAGGGATCCGACGGGTAGGGGAAGCCCGGTCCCATATCAACCGGACGCGGACGCAGGGTCAGATACTTCCCCTGGGGATTGCTCTTCTGCCAGTTGGGATTGCTGAGATCGTTCAACCCACGTCCCGGATTGAACAACCAGTGGCGGTGGAACGACGGAGACAGAACCGTACCGTCGGCCCGGGTGGCCGCCAGGAACATGTTGTTCAGGTCGGGGTAAGTGTAGCCGGGGTTGTGTCCCCCCGTGAACGCTGCCCGTCCCGCCAGACGCGGATCGGTGACACCTCCGCCCGCCACGCGCACCCCCGTGGGATGCTCCGGGTCGCGCACAAACCCGTCGCTCTGGAAGTAGGTGTAATTCACCATGTAGTAGTTATCCAACCCCAGCGCCGTGTTGGGCTGATACAGCCGCCCCGTACCATTGAACGGTTGGAGGTTCAGCACCATGTCGTTGAACCCATACATGGTGCGGGCCAGACTGTGACCACGAACGCCCGATCCCGTCCCGGTCGAGTTGTCGGGAGCGTCGTAGATCAACTGCCCCAGGGCCCAGTTGACGAACGCATTCATCAACCCAGGATCCTCCCCCGGGCGTTTGTAGCCGCCAGGGCCGGAGCCCCCTCCTCCACCACCCGGAGGCGTGGGAGGGACCCCGTTGCGAAAGCGTTCAAAGTCGGTTTCACGCCAGAAGCGCGAACTGACGGCCTGAGACTGTGCGTAGAACACAAAGCTGATGCCAACGATCGCAAAGAGCGTTAGCATCGCCAATACCACCATCAGGATGACTGCCGGACGGGTGGTCGTCGGCATCTGGCGGGGTCGGTACATCATAACGCAACTCCTCGAGCCGCTCGGATTGGTTCTCGCTGCCGGACGGGCGGCAAGGGGTCAGAGATTCCGGGTAGATTCAGCAGCCCCACGCCTGACATTTCCAGACGCGGGGGGATGATGCTCAAAGGTCCTCGATCACCGTGATCTGCCGCGACGTCTGCGACTTGAAGTCCCAGATGCGAATGGTGACCTTGATCCCACGCAATTGAATGTTCGGAGAGTACGGCGCTGCGGGGCGCAGAATCGAATTATCCG
>JAKOSN010000212.1 GCA_029777335.1 Planctomycetota bacterium | reverse complement strand
GTCCTGCATGCGAGCGGGGAGGCCCTCGAGCGCTTCCTCGTCGTCCGCCCCCGTGTGGGTTCGGCGCCCCCAGCGCGACTGCATTCCCACGGTGGCCGCCTCGCCCGAATCCAGCACCACGCGTAGCGAATGGACATGCTCGCTGGTGTAGCCATGGAGCAAGGCCCGCCGGCCGGACGCATTGGTGGCGAGCATCCCGCCGATTGTGCATTCGCCCAGCGAGGGCGCGGGCGCAAAGCGGCGTCCCTGCTGAGCCAGGACCGCACTCAGCTCGCGATAGACCACCCCCGGTTGAACGCGTACCGAGTCGGGACCGACGGCAAGAATGGCGCGCATGTAGCGGCTGAGATCGACGATCAACCCCGCCCCCAGGGCCTCGCCGGCCAGCCCCGTTCCTGCACCCCGCGGAACCAGCGGAACTTCCTGCTCCGCCGCATAGCGCACCAGGGCGCAGAGATCTTCCTCGTCGCGCGGCACTACCACCCCGAGCGGAACAATCTCGAAGAGGCTGGCGTCGGTGCTGTAAAGTGTACGTGAGAGATCGTCAAAGAGGAGATCGCCGCGCAGCAGCCCCTTGAGATCGTCACGAATGTGGCGGGTGTTCTCGGCCATCGGCGGACCGCCCTTGCAGACAGGGGGTTGTCATCGCGTGCGGAAAATCGACCCGGGGCGACAGACCCGCGGAGCGATTACTTCTCCTTGCTCGACAGTTCCGCCTCGCGGATCTTCTGCTGCCGATGGCGCTCGTGAATGGTCAGCTCGAAGGGAGGGTTGCTCGCCTGTTTCAGCCCATGGTGCTCGGCATCGCAGCGGTAGCACACCACGACATCGCGCACCGTCAGGTAGAGAAGCCCATCGACCAGCGCCGAGCCCAGCAGGATCGCCCACGCCCATTCCTGCCGCCGATAGTAATTGAGCAGCAAGAAGGCGAGACAGGCGAAGGTGAGGAGCGACAGGCCAAGCCAGTGCGGAAAGGCTTTCTTGCGATAGAGTTCGTGCGTACCGCACACCGCGCACGTTTGCACCTGGGTGCCGGCTGCCTCGGTCTGCAGGGCTGGCTCGTGCAGCGTGAGCAGATGATCGCACCGCGGGCAGGTCCAGTCGTGGCGCTGCGCAAGGTCCACCGCGCCACCAGTTTCACACTGCGGACAGCAAAAACGTATCTTCACGGAGAGGACTCCACGCCATCGTCAGAACGGCAAGGCTGTTTCACGCCAGAGGAGTTGACTGGTCAACTCCCCCAGGAAGCAGAAGATCACCGCCACATAGAGAATCCCGGTTGCCGATTGCGTGGAGCGAATCCGCGCGGTTTGCCACGCCATCCAGCACAACCCCAGCGGAGCAATGAACCCCACCAGCCAGCGCACCGGCAGCCACAGAGAACTCTCTACAGACAGAGTAGAGGCTCCGCGCGTACTGGTCCAGAACCACAGCGCCACCGCCGACACAATCAGGCGAATCCCCAGCGCAGCGGTCAGCCCTCCCAGCAGACGCATGAGCGGGGTGATCGACATGGCGGGGGCAATCAGGTAGGAATGGCCCATCAACATGGCGGTGGTGGCCAATCCGAGCACCAGCGCCGAGGTGAGATCATCGACCACCGGGGCCACGGTCGTCAGCCAGAGAGGGCCCCGAGCCGTCGCCAGAAAAGCACGTGCCGGATCGTGCACCTCCGCGGCGCGGAGCCAGAGCGACGGCAGGGGCAGCAGCAACGCCAGCAGCGAGAGTAACGCCAGCACCATGAGCAGACGTCCGCCGGGATGTCCTTCGAGCGACCAGCTGACCGAGCCGAGGAAACAGAGCACCAGCGCCCCGCCCAGGGTGGCCAGAACCGGAGTGCTCGCCTCGGTCCACAAAAAGGCCAGGGCGACCGCGCCCAGGCCGAGCACCGTGAGAAACTGCGTGCGATAGAACCGCGGGTTGATCTGGTGGGGAGAGAGCAGCAGCAACGAGGCAAGCAAACCCAGACCCAGGCGCAGACAGAACAACGGGAGCATGGATTTAGCGTGCTCCGAAGACCAGTGCGGTCAGTTCCGCACGGGTGGATTGATTATCGCGGAAGATGCCACGCATGGCACTGGTGGTGCACAGGCTATTGGGTTTGCGCACTCCGCGAATCGTCATGCAGCTATGAGTCGCCTCCACAATGACTCCCACCCCGCGGGGATTCAGTTCCTCCATCAGGAGATCGGCCAGTTCTTCCGTCATGCGCTCCTGCACCTGGGGGCGATGCGAGAGCACCTCGACCACGCGCGCCAGTTTGCTGAGGCCCACGATTTTCCCTGCTGGTAGATAGCCAATATGGGCCTTCCCCATGAAGGGCAACAGATGATGTTCGCACACCGAGGCAAACTCGATGTCCTTGACCAGCACCATCTCGTCGTATTTCTGGGTGAAGGTCTTTCCGAGCAAGGCGCGCGGATCGCGGTGCAAGCCATTGAAGAGTTCCGCATACATGCGCGCCACGCGCGCTGGCGTTTCCTGCAGCCCTTCGCGCTCCGGGTCCTCGCCGACCGCCAGGAGGATCTCGCGCACGGCGGCCTCGATCCGTTCGTGATCGACGTGTCGACTCATGGTCTCTGCCTTGGGATGCAGGCTCCGGCCATTTTTCTTGGCGATGCCATCGCTCATGACAGGCTCTTTTCGTCACCAGGGGGTGCAGCGCCGGACAACCGGAGGTGGTGGCAGTGCGGCGGGTGAGGGTTTGCCCTTTCTGTCCACTGCATTTTTAGAGCCCGGGACGCCACAGTCAAGAATTCTCCCCGCCAGGTGCGCGATTCCGCTCCGTGCTCCCTGCCCACTCGAACTGGTGCGCCGCCCCGGAACTCTCTACAATTAAATACCATGAAAGCGATTGTCCTGACGCTGCGCGGCTGTCATCTTGGTTTCCTGGGTTGTTATGGCAACCTGTGGATCAGCACCCCTGCGCTTGATCGCCTGGCCACCGAAGGGGTGGTCTTCGATCAGCACTTTGCCGACAACCCTGATCCCGACGCGGCCCGCCAGACCTGGCGCACCGGCTGTTATCACTTCCCCAACGCCGCACCCGCCAGCCCCCCCGATCTGCTCGCTCTGCTGCGCCAGCGCGAGATTCCCACGGTGCTGCTCGTCGATACCACTCACCCCGTGGCTCCCGAGTGGCGCCAGGGCTGGACGCAGATCGAGGAACTGCGCGGCGATGCCGAGGGGACCCTCCTCGAATACATGCTCGCCGGTGTGAGTTCCACTCTGGACGACCTCGCCCACGCCGAGCACTGGCTGCTCTGGCTCGACCTGGGCTTCCTCCTTCCGCCCTGGTCCGTTCCCGACGAGTACCTGGAACCCTACCTTACCGAGCCGATGAGCGAGGAGGAAGAGATCGAGGACCAGAGCGAGGAAGAGGCCCTGTTGCGCGAGGCGGCCGACCCGCTGCAACCGTGGTTCGATCCCCCCACCGGCTTCTTCGATCCGCAGGACGACGATGGGTTTCTTCGCCTCCAGAGTACCTGTGCGGGCGCCGTGAGTTACCTCGATGCCGCCCTGGGTTTGCTGCTCGCAGAGTTGGACAAACGCCAGCTGACGAAGGAGTGTCTACTTGTTGTCACCAGTGACAGCGGCCAGGCACTCGGCGAACATGGCGTGGTGGGTCCGCATCGACCGTGGCTGCACGAGGAGGTGGTGCATCTTCCCCTGCTGATGCGTCTTCCGCACTCGTTGGCGAACCCGGATACAGCGATGCTGCGCGTTGCGGCGCTGACACAAACGGTCGATCTGATGCCCACGCTCCTCGAAGCCTTTGGGATCGCCCGTCCGCCCGCCGTGCACGGGATGAATCTCCTGGCGCTGGCGCGGGAACAACCAGGGCCGGAGCGTGCCTATGTCTGTCAGGGCTGGCAAATCGGGGCGGCGCGCGAGTGGGCCCTGCGCACTCACGACGCGGTGATGCTCTACCAGGAGAGTGGCGAGATCGAGGACCCCGCCCGCGAGGTGCAGTATTTCGTCAAGCCGGACGACCGCTGGGAAGTGAACGAGGTACGGGTGCACCACCTGGACCGCGTCGATCAGTACCGTCAGGTTCTCGACGCCTTCCTGGAGCAAACGCGACACCGCTGGCAGGAGCCACACCCCCTCCTCGGTCCCCCCCTCCCCGCTCCCGTGGAGGAAACCTTGTCATAGCCCTGTTTTTCGGAGCCCGAAAAGCGTCAGCGCCGGGTGCTTCGCTTCGGTGCGGTGAACGAAGGTCGTCTTCATTCAACTTGGGACAAACAAGCGGAGATACGGATCCGCCTCATTCTGTCGCCTTGGGTGCCATTTTGTTGTTCACGATCGTCTCGATTTCTCGCAATGTGGCCAGAATGTCCTCCAATGGCGGAGGGGATCCGAAGAACATTTCGCTCATGCCGTCGTAGTCAGCCTGAAGCGCCTCGATTCGCGTTGTGGCCGGCACAAGACATAGTCTCCCGGTGGCTGCCTCGTCGTACTTCGCCGGTCCCGAACGATAGAACCTCTTTTTGTGTCGAACCACGCTCCGGAGCAATTCCGGATCGGCAATAGCGGTATTCGCGTGGCCCGTTTGGACCAGTCGGAAGATGTCGTAGTAATGCCGGGAGAATCTTGCTCCGAACGGTTTTTCCTCCGGATAGTGGTGATACATGTGCAGGATTGTCGCCTTCTCCCAGAAGGTTCGGGTAGCCAGAATGTGCCTTAGGGGTACATCCGGATCGGTAAATGCCTCACCGATGGCATTGGCCAGATAAGGCTTGACCAACGCGTCTGCACTGGGTACTGGTTCGGAGAGAGGCACAAGTTCGAGTTTCACATGGGGCTTGATGTAAGCCGAATGAAAACCGCTGACCCTCGGGTATGAAAAGAGAACGGTGAGTTGTTGCTCGTTGTCCTCAATTTCGACAACCCAATTGTCGGTGTTCAGGTGATCTCTCACTGCCTCGGCGAGCGTAGGAAGGAATTGCTCCCTCATCACCGACTTCGCCATTTCCTTCAGATCCGGAATGAGTTGTTTCTCTGCTTTCGTTTGACTGACATCTTCTCCGAGTGGATCCTTCTCTGCTCCGAAGCCAAGAGACTTTCGATCCCACACGAGATCGACATCCTCAGAGAATCGCTCAATCGCATTGTAGACCTTTGACAGAGAGGTGCCGCCCTTGAAGACGAAGGCCCCTTCAAACCCAGAGAGGGAGAAAACCCGCTTGAGCAACCAGCAGACCCAGAAGTCTTTTTCGACAATGGTTGGGGTGAGACCAAGTTTGCTGGCCCCGGTGAGGAAAAGGTCGCGCCGGTCCCTGGCCGACTCTCTCGCGATGTCATCCATGCTCCACCGTTTCTGGGAGGGGGGGAGCCGCGATTTTCTGCAATATCTGTCCCACCCACCCCCCGAAACGTTCGCCTGCAGCGAAAACCTTGTGTCGCCTGGTGGGTGGCACAGCCTGCCTTAGCTTCTGGATCGCTTTTTCGTCAAGTGCGTCAGGCCCAAGGTAGAGGATCGCCTGAACAAGTGCCCGTTCAAGTGGGCCTCCAACGCGAACACAGTCAGCAGGAACGTGGCGAAGCCTCAGCGTGGTCTTCCCGAGGTGAATCACCTTATCTGGACCGTCAGTGAGGTACGCAAGCTTCGCCGGCACCTGGGTAGACAGCCCAAAGCGGTTTGCTGCCTCCGCTCCGGTCAGGGCGATGCGATGGCCTCCGAGCTTGGCAACCGCCCTGGCGACCTTAATCGGCTCCGGTGGGACTTCGAGGTTCAGATGACGAATCTTGCGCGGATAGTGAAAAACTCCTGCTGCGACCTTCCTCACGCGCCCGGCCATGCACAGTGCGCGCAGGACGTTCTTGAACTCGTTTTTATCCTGGGTTGCAGGAAAATCCAGGATGGTGAATACCCAGCCCCGGCCTTTCTGGCGGAGTTGGTCCAGTACATTTGCACGAACGTTCAGATTCATGCCATCCCTCCCACAACTTCCTCCATTATAGGATTGGCTCCGGATCGGTACAATCGAAAGCAACCATTGCGAACCGGAAACGAGGAAATCGCCACCCTCCCAGGTCCAGTTCTTCCTCGTTTACCAAGAATCCGGTCGTAAGAGAAATAGGCCGACCGTCATGCGCTGAGCAGGTCAAGGATGGTGAGGACGCCAATGACCATCGCGACCGCTGGGATCTGGCGGTTCGGCAGGCTCAGTGTCGGTGCCGGCGAGTAGAATGACGGTACAGAATGACCGCCCAAAACGGCAAAACCTAGAAGATCATGCACCGAAAATCTTGGAACACTACCGGAAGAGACTAGCGTGCACCGGGCGCGAAAAACGACATTCTGCGGCACTTCGCATAATCGTCGACTGATTCGTTCAGAAAGGAAGAATCCGCTATGCCGACCGTGAAGCTGGTGGACGAGAACACCACCGATCCGCGCATCAAGGCCGTGTTTGACGACATCAAGGCAACCAAGAAGATCGCTCATATCCCCAATATCTGGCGAGCGCTCGCCAGTCATCCCGAGCACCTTGAACTGTGCTGGACACACGTATTTGAACCAGAGGTGGTTCATTATGACATTTTCAGAAAAAGACTTGCGAAGTGGCTCTTTAGAATGTCGGAAGGGAATTGAAGGGCATAAGAGATGGATTCCTTTAACTCTGCCCTCGGTTTCGACAGCTACGGTTGTAACTCTCCCCCTCGTGCCTACACTTTGATCCGCTCGACTCGCAGCGACCTGATTCGCATGATCTCGCAAGAGGAAAGCGCCTGCATCTTGCTCAGGCTCGCCGCGCTCCGCGAGAAGCCAGGTGTACCAGTTCCGCCTCGGTCCGAACTTTGGTAAAGTGATCTCGACGTTGAGCAGATCTTGCAAGCCGGAAGAGCTACCAGCGTGAGGGAAAACCATGCCCTACGAGAAAACCGTCGCCGCTGTCCGCCAGGCGCTGATCGATAGCTTCGAGGAGGTGGACCGTTGGTTCAGCCGTCCGGACGAATGCCGCCGCTTCAAACCGGCCACCGGAGGGTGGTCTATCGACGAAATACTGGAACATATCACCCTCACGAACCACTTTTTGATGCTCACCCTACGTAAGTGGGTCGAGATCGCCAAACGCCGAGCCGCCCGTGGTCACTCGATTGGGGAAGGAGAAAGCGATCTCCAGCGGCTTGAGCTCATCGGTCAGCGCGGCAGTTTCGTATGGATCCGCCCCAAGCATATGGAACCCACGGGACAGCCGACCCCAGCAGTGGTTCGGGCGACGCTGCACCAACAAGCAGCCGAATGTCAATATCTGTTACAGCAGATGAGCCACGGAGAAGGCTCTCTCTGCCAAATCCGCATGACCGTAAACAACCTGGGAAAGATTGACCTGTATCAATGGCTTTACTTCTTGACCCAGCACGCGCGCCGGCACCTTCAACAGATGATGGCAGCTGAAATTGAGTATCAGCAGACCTCGACCGCAGGTCACGCGTCAAGTGCTCGCAGCCTAACTTCTGCATCCCCACAAAAATAGGATTGCAGGTAGCCGCAGACACATCACTGGGGAGGGAAAGCGTTGAGAGGATTTGAAAAATAACAACTTACGTCGATTCCTTTCCACCCAATAAAGGGATCTCCAAAGGAGGAATTACCCATGCCGACCGTGAAGCTAGTGGACGAGAACACCACCGATCCGCGCATCAAGGCCGTGTTTGACGACATCAAGGCAACCAAGAAGATCGCTCATATCCCCAATATCTGGCGAGCGCTCGCCAGTCATCCCGAGCACCTTGAACTGTGCTGGACACGGTTGAAGGCGATCATGAAGCCGGGAAAGCTCGATCTGCTCACCAAGGAGATCATCGCTCTGGCGGTGTCGGCCACGAATGGGTGCGATTACTGTATCAACTCGCACACGGCGGCAACGCAGAAGTTGGGGCTGGATAATGAAGGACTTGGAGAAGTGCTCGCCGTCGTCGGCCTGTACAACGCCATGAACCGCCTCGCCGATGCGTATCAGGTCGAACCCGATATCTTGCCCGAACCACGCTGACGGAAAGACTTGCGCGATCACTCATGGCACGCTGGAGGCGAGCCTTCCGAACTTCCTGAAGTCAAGCGCCCGGCCAGGCGCGCAAGGACCGTCCGTGCATGTCCTGATCGCTCACACCCTGGTCACTGACCACTGAGAGCCCGCCGATACCGTTCCACCGAGCGGGCGACTACCGCCTTGCCCTCTCGTTCGATCACCATGTCCCAGAAAGCTCCGTACACCCGATCGTATGGGAAGGGTTCCACTGCCTGGGCAATCTGCTCCACGACGTTTGCCGCGAGGGGAATGTAGTTGGGGTACGAATACATGAAGCTGACATGCTTGCGGTCAGCGACCACCTGAATGATGTCGCCAGACAGCAGAGCGCCCTTGCCGTCGGCACCCCCTCGCCAGTGCAACACCGTGCCGCCCGCGAAGTGTCCCCCACAACGCACCAGCGTCAACCCCTCCGCCAGCAGCTTTGTTTCCCCTTCCCAGAAGACGATCGCCTTATCCGGGCGCATCACCCACGAGCGATCAGCGGCGTGCAGGTAAATCGGCACTCCCCCAAGCGCCCGACTCCAATCCACCATCGCGGTGTAGTAGTGGGGATGCGAGATGGCGAGGGCCGCGATTCCTCCCAGCGCCCGAATCATCTCGACCACGGACTCATCCAGCAGCGACACGCAGTCCCACAGAATGTTTCCCTGCGGAGTGCGCAGAAACAAGGCGCGCTGGCCGATGGCAAAGGGCGGATCAATCCCAATGCCGATCAACCCCGGCTCCTCGAACCGAATCGAGGTGCGGGAAGTGAGCCGCAGTCGCTCCAACGTCGTCCACTGCTGACCAGTAACCTTGATGTACTGCCTTTCGTCCTGGCAGATGGCGCACCCGGCAGGTGGCTGTTCGCTCGCAGCGTGCTGGGTTCCACAGGTTGTGCAGATGAAGTTCGGCATGAGGTCTCCTGCTCAATGCGGTTGATCAAGGGGATTGTATCTACCGATCCGGTGGAAGTGTTCCGCCCATCGCGGGGAATCGTAAGCCTGTGATTGCCCCTCCTCCGTACAATGGTCCGGAAGGGAGGAGTCATGAGTCAGAAACCCTGGACCACCGAGCAGCCCTGCGGGTCCATGCGCGACCCACGCCTTGAATCAAGGGTATTCTCGCTCGCACCGCGCGAAGTCTCTGGTTCAAGTGGCAGCTGAGGAGAAATCATGACCACGAACTACACCCACTTTGGCGATCTGACAAAGGAGGTTCAGCCTCCGGACAAGGGGATTCTGAGCCGCACGCTCCACGGTGACGATCGTCTCAAGGTGGTACTGTTCGGGTTCGCCCAGGGAGAGGAACTTTCTGAACACACCGCTTCCATGCCCGCCGTGTTGCAGTTTCTCCAGGGCGAGGCGACCCTCACCCTCGGCGCGGATCGCCACGAAGCGAAAGCGGGTACCTGGATCCACATGCCCGCGGGGCTCACGCACAGCATCCAGGCGAAAACCCCTGTGATCATGCTCCTGCTCCTTTTAAAATGAAACGCCGGACCAAGTGACGTGGAGGGAGACACCGGTGACACGAACCGTCCTGAGAAAACCTGGAGTGGGCCGCACGATCGGCGTGGTTGGCGACGTGTATCGCTTCCTGGCGACCGGGGAGGAAACCGACGGGAAGTATGCCCTCTTTGAGGGTATCATCCCTCCAGGCGGGGGCCCTCCCCCCCACGTCCACAGCCGCGAAGAAGAGGGCTTCTACGTTCTGGAAGGCGAGATCACCTTCACAATCAATGGCGAGCGCATTGTGGCGACGGCAGGGATGTTCGCGAACATGCCAGTAGGCACCCCGCACACCTTCAGAAACGAGAGCACTCAACCCGCGAGAATGCTCGTTTCGGTAGCGCCGGCGGGGTTGGAGGAAATGTTTTTCGCCGTCGGCGTGCCCCTGCCGGAAGGCGCACAAACGGCTCCCCCTCCCACCAAAGAAGAGATCGAGAAACTCCTGGCTCTGGCTCCCAACTACGGCATCGAGATTCGCTTGCCAGGCCACGGGTGAGCCGCAGCATGGCAGCCAGTTGGAGAATCACAGTTCCTGGGATCTTCTGTCCCAGTGCGTCATCTCTGCGTGGTAGCGTCCCAGGGGCAGCGCCTGGTAATGGACGTGGGAATTCGGTTTCCCAGGGTGTGCAACATCTGTATGAGCAAGCTGGTCCCAGTAAGGAGAATGGAGTGCGCATGTCGAAGGCGACAACCAACACTCGCCGTGGTTTTTTGCTCACTGGCACTGGTCTTCTGCTTGGAGCGACCGTCACGCCCGCAGCGGAACGGCGCGAGGAGCCCAAAGGAGTCATCGCCTCCAGGCCGAAGGTGGTCGCCGACGGGGAGGGCGAAAAGGTGTGGGCCATGGGCGTGCAGGTGACGGTCAAGGTACGCGCTGAGGATACCGGCGGAGCCTACTCCGTGTTCGAGGACGTGATCCCTCCAGGCGGCGGTCCGCCTCCGCACACCCACTCCCGAGAAGACGAGACCATCTACGTGGTGGAGGGAGAGTTGGTGGCCTATCTGGACGGCAAAAAGCACGAGGTCAAGAAAGGCGCGTGGGTTCACATGCCTCGCGGAGTGGAGCATTACTTCAAGAACACCAGCAACAAGCCAACCCGCATGATCCTGACCTACTCCCCCGGTGGGTTTGAGAAGTGGTTCCTGGAAGTTGGCACGCCCGTGAAGAAGAGTGACACCAATCCGCCACCGACCACCGCCGAGGACATCAGGAAGGCGGTGACCCTGGCAGAGAAGTACGGCGTTGTGTTTCACAAAAAATAAACAGACCAGGAGAGGCACTTCCGTTCGCCTGGAAGCGCCTCTCCTGCTGCTCGACGGCGCGTCAGTCCTCGCCCTGGGCTTTGGTGAAGCCAGCGGCGCCGTCGAACTCCGGCAGTTTCTCCACATGCATCCAGGTATGTTTGAGACCAATTTGGTGGAGTAACCAACCCAGGTGCGTCTCGGAGAGCTCTGGCACATTGGGCCGCAGCACGAATCGACAGCGCCAGTGATCCACACAGTCAGTGATCGCCCCCACGGACGGATAGACCTTCGTCCCTCGGTTGGAGATCATCTTCAAGCGCACGGGGCAATCCTGGGCAATCTCTTCCAGACTTTTGCCCAGGGCGTCGGGGGTGAGCGCGGATTCGATAAAGACATCCACGCCAACCACTCGCCGCGAGTGTGGCTTCACCGTATCGGGGGCGGGATCGCTCGTCGGCAGTTTGATGGGACGATACTCCCGAACGCGCCAGCGCTGAGAGGTTCGCCCCAGGTTGGCGAGGACCGCTTCGGTGAAGGCGGAGGTGGACACTCCCCTGTCATAACCCACCACATCCCCCGTCAGCACCTTCCCCTGCTCCAGGGTGACCAGGACCGCATTCTCGATTTTCCCCGCCGCCTCAAATTCACCGAGGTGACGGAGCATCAGCACTGCGGAGAGAATCACCGCCGTCGGGTTGATGACGTTCTTGCCCGCGTACTTGGGCGCCGAGCCGTGGACCGCCTCGAAGATCGCCACCTCATTGCCCACATTCGCCGAGGGAGCAAACCCCAGCCCGCCAACCAGGGCCGAGGTGAGATCGCTGATGATGTCGCCGTTCATGTTCGTGGTTACGATCACATCGAACTGTTCGGGCTTCTTCACCAGTTGGTGCGCACAGTTATCGATGATAATGTGCTGCGCCTCGATCCCTGGATATTCCGGCGCGATCTGTTCAAAGGTTCGCTTGAGCAACCCTTCGGTCAGCTTCATGATGTTCGACTTGGTGGCGCAGTGCACGCGCTTGCGTCCCTCGGCGACCGCCAGCTCGAAGGCCAACCGGACAATCTTTTCACACCCCTTGCGCGAGATGAGTTTCAAACATTGGGCGACGCCCGGCGTTTGCATGTGTTCGATCCCGGCGTAGAGATCTTCCACATTTTCGCGCACCACCACCAGATCGATGCCCCGGCCGCTGTAAGGAGTGACGACCCCCGGCAATTCGCGCACCGGCCGAATGTTGCCATAGGTCTCGAAGAGCTTGCGCAAGGTCACATTGGCGCTCTTCTCGCCGAACCCCACGGGCGTCTCCAACGGCCCCTTGAGAACACAGCGTGTTTTGCTGACCGACTCAATGGTCTCGGGCGGGACTCCCGATGCAATCCCTTGCTTGAATACGCTGGCGCCGGCGGCTCGCTCCTCCCATTCGATGCGCGCTCCCGCCGCCTGCACCAATTGTTGGGCCGACCGAACACATTCCGGCCCCACCCCATCACCCGGAATCACTGTCACAAGTTTCCTGGTCGCTACCATGTTTGTCTCCGTGTCTGTACGAAAGTTCTCTGCACCAAACCACTCCCGTCGGGCTTGCGGCGCAGAGTTCACGACCGCGTTCCACCCCACTCAAGGCGCTCCATGACCGCGAGGATGCCTTCGATCACAATGCAGACAGCCAGGGGAACGCTGCCAAGCAGAATCAGGATCATTCCCACCATGGGTCTGTTCCTTGTGCATGCGGTTTCAACTACCCCAGAAGACTGCTCGTCGCGGACCGTCCCAAGGGGATCGTTCAGGAGGGCAACGGATGGAACTCGCCTTCCTCGGGAGCCTCCCACGCCGCGCGCCACCGCGCTCCCTGGGCCACCAGCAGGGCGGGGTCGGTCAATCCTGATTCCTCGGGCCAGAGCAACGCCATTGCCTCCCCGGCTTGCAACGATTGCATTGCGCCAATGACGGCTCGCTCCGCCTCTGGCTCCAACTGCACCGGACAGGGCCACTGGAACTGAACTGCCAGCTGTTCGAGTTTGCTCAGGAAGGGGAGAGTCCCGGCCTGGGCAATGAGCACCACGCGCCGTGCCCTGGCCGTCGTCAGATCGAGCAGCGCCAGGAATTCCTCGCGACCGATCCGCGCGGGAAGTTGCACCACCACCGTGAGCGGGGTCGGCGAGGGAGACAATTCCTTCAGAGCGTGGCGCAGCTCAACAAGGGCGGGGTAGTACGCCAGGCGCACCGAAATGGGCTCGCCAATATCCAGCGTGCAGAATCGACTCGATGCTTGAACCTTCTGGCGCAGCGCGGACGCGATCACGGTCATCGGATCTTCTCCATGCAAGGGGATGGAAGCGGTCGGTTCAGGGAGGTGACAGGCAACAAAAAAAGGCCGGAAAGCTACACCCGTGTGTGGCTTTCCGGCCTTTATCCCTCCAGGCATATTCATCCCGGAGGACGTGTCGGCTTGTCGAAGACTGCAACCAGATCTCGCAGGCAGACGCTCAGGTCGTCCCGCACTCTCCAGATGCAGCTGTCACTATTCATAGGATCGAGCCGCCCGTCTGTCAAGTGGACCAGCGACTCGCTTTATTTAATATCGGCAGGTTTGCCTTCCAACGTGAACACAATGATTCGTTCTCCGGTTTTGGTGCTGATATCCGTGTGCAGACTGCGCACCCCCACGCCGAGGATATCGCGGAGGACTGCCTCCAGCAGCGGGCGGCCATGTTCAAGCAACTTGTGGCGGGACTGCTTGATCAGTTCGCGCCCCTGGTGCCTCTCGTCCGCCTGAGCCAGCTTCAGTTCCGCTGGTGTCAGCACATTCTTCAACCGAACCAGCACCAGATCGTCCACCAGATAGGTCTTCGTCTCCAGGGGACCTCGCCCCATGTATTCCTTCTCGAAGCGGATAATGGCCTGGCTGATCTCCGACTCCAGTTCACCCTTGCTCTTCATCGCCACCCTTCCGTCTGTCGGGCACCCGGCCCTCGTTTGCCCACCCGTTGCGAGGCGGGATGCCTTGCCCACATTTCCCCACCTCTCTACCCACATTCTCATCATCGGGAGAAGCAAGTCCAGTGCGTTGCCCTTTCTCAGGATTGAAACTCCTTGGAAACCCTCGCGGCTCATGCCTCCGTTCTCACCATCGGAATGTTCGCCGAGAGGCGAGGGACCATTTCGCACCGTGGTCCGCAAGCGCCGCGCCATACAATGAAAGCGAATCGGATCCGCAAGCGCACATTCGCCCTGACCTCGTTGTTCCCGGTGACGCGTGCGCCAGGGGCGAATCCAACGCACAGGAGTAATTGCCATGGAGCGCACCGCCGAACAACAGGGACTCCGCGAGCAATTCCTCATTGCCTTGATCGAGGCAACCCACCCGCTGCAACAGAGAGCCACCGACCGCGAGGTCACGCTGGAGTTGCTCATCGAGGCTGCCGATCTCTTGCAAGAACGGCTCCGGAGCGAACTGGAAGCCCTTCGCGAAGAAGCCGATTAAGTATCTCTTTTCTTGTACATCTGTCGCCCGAGGAGGGCATACCACCACCCACTCTCTGGAGCCTCGTGATGTCGGACCAGAACATCGCCCTCGTTCGGCGCTGGTTTGAGGAAGTCTGGAACCAACGGCGCGAACAAACGATCGACGAATTGTTGACCGGGGACAGTATCTGCTATGCCGACGAAGGCCCCCTTCGCGGACCAAAAGAGTTCAAGGAGCGGCAATATCAACCCTTCCAGGCCGCGTTCTCGCATCTCCATCTCGCTGTCGAGGAAATGGTCGCCCATGGAGACCATGTGGTCGTCCGTTGGCGTGCCACCGGAGTCCACAGCGGAAACAGCCTTGGCTTCTCCGCAACGCATCAACCGGTGACCTTTCGTGGCATTACCTGGATTCGTGTGCGCGAGGGCAAGATGATGGAAGGCTGGCAGCACTCCAACATCCCCGAGGTCGTGCGCACCCTTTCGGCCCAGGCACCCGCCTGACCGTTCTGCGTCTCCTCCGCAGCCTCCAGGCAATTGAGCCACGTGGTTCTGCCCGGTGAACCACGCGCGTGGGCTGTTTATTTGCCCTCTCCACGACTTGCACAGCCCCGCTCGCAGCAGACGATTGGCACCGGGCCGACGTATCTGGTATTCTATCCTCACAGCGGCACCATGCGCCAATGCGCACCAGCGATGGGTCACCCCCGAGGCAGCACCATGGCCCCACGAATGCACCAACTGATCCCCGTCCTTGTCCTGCTCACTCCCGGACTGGCGTTCGCGCAGAAACAACTTTCGCCTCTCTACGCTCTGCCCAGCGATGGCACCTGGGTCGAGTTCACCTGGGAACGCACCACACCGCAAAACAAGAAGATCCCCGGCACGCTGCGCATCAGTTCGGTCGGCAAAAAAATGGTGCAGGATCACCCCTGCCGCTGGGTGGAGATCAAGCTCGAAACCCCGCAGGGCGATAAAACCACTTTGAAGATCCGCAAACTCCTGGTTGACGAAACCACCTTCACCAAGACCGGTTCACTCGTGCAGAGCGTGCGGGAAGGGTATCATCGCGAGGACGGAACCCAGGGCGTAACACGACTCGCTCCCGGGCAGATCAAGGAGTTCCTCACCATGGGGTTGTCCGACGCCGACGCTGCCCTGAAGGAAGTGGGGGCCAGGGAAGCGATCAAAACTCCGCTGGGCACGTACCAGACCCGCCATCTGGTGAGCACTCTCGAACCCGGCAAGCGCGTCCAGGAGTATCATGTGTGGCTCACGCCGACCGTTCCCTTTGGCTGGGCGAAACTCGAGATTCGCGATCGCACCGATCCCAACAAACCGAGCCGCATCTTTGTCGGCGAGGCAGCCAAGACAGGGAAAAACGCCCGCAGCGAGGTGGATGAAACCACGGTCAAGTAACCTTCGTCGGGGATCCACGGCGTGACGGAACAAGGCACCATGCTCTCCCTTGAACAGATCGAGGCGGCGCGCGCCCGCCTTCAGGGCCGCTTACCGCGCACGCCTCTCGTCCCCTCGACCACGCTTGGCCGACGCCTGGGTTGTCGTGTTTCGCTCAAGCTGGAATGTCTGCAGAAAACGGGATCGTTCAAGCCACGGGGCGCATTCAACAAAATGCTCGCGCTGCGGGACGACGAACGCGCCTGTGGGGTGGTGGCGGTCAGTGGCGGCAATCACGCCCAGGGCGTGGCCTATGCCGCGCAACAACTCGGAATCTCCGCCACCATCTGCATGCCCCGCACCACGCCGGCCAACTATCTCGATGCCACGCGCGGCTATGGGGCAGACATCGTGCTGACACCCGATATCCGCGCTGCCTTCGCCGAAGCGGACCGACTCCACAGCCAGGGGCGCATATTGATCCACCCCTTCGACGATCCCCTGATTGCCGCCGGGCAGGGCACGGTTGGGCTGGAGATTGTCGAGGACGCCCCCGATCTGACACATCTGTTCGTCTCGATTGGCGGAGGCGGACTGCTCGCGGGGGTGGGGACCGCCGTGAAGGCGCACCGGCCCCAGGTCACCCTTTTTGGCGTGGAAACCCACGGTGCCGATGCCATGGCCCAGAGCCTGGCCGCCAACGCCCTGGTGGAGTTGCCAGCGATCACGTCGATTGCGCGCACGCTCGGGGCGCCTCGGGTTTGCGCCTTCACGTTGACGATGACCCGTCAACTGGTGCGCGAGGTGATTGTGGTGGACGATGCCGAGGCAGTGGCCGCCATGGTCCTGCTCCTGGAACGGGCCAAGATCCTCACCGAACCAGCGGCGGCCTGCTGTCTCGCGGCCGCCGAGCGCAAGCGCCGCGAGTTCCAGCCCACCGACCACGTCGTCCTGCTCCTTTGTGGCGGAAATATCGCCCTGAGCGATGTCTGTGCCTTTCGCCAGCAGTTCGCCCCGGTTTCGGGGTGACAACCCGCGTGCAGACAGGCGGTTGGCCCAGGTCGCCCTCAGACCGACAGATGGCCCGGAGTTCGCTCGACGACCACAAACCACTCGGGGGTGACCAGCCACTCCAGCACACAGCCCCCCTTGTCGGCGGAGGAGGGACAGTGCAAGGAGGCGACTCCCGCCTTGTCAAAATCGAGCTGGGCCTTCTTGCTACCCATGAGCCAGGCGGCATGGGCAGCCAGATCGGGCATGTGTCCCACCAGCGCCACCGAATCCCGCTTGAGCTTGCGCACCACGCGCGCCAGCTTCCCCGACTTCCCCGCCGGGAGGAGTTCGTCGCATAACTCCAGTTGAGGAGTGGGCGTATCGATCCACTGATCGACAAGGCCCTGCGCCGTCTGCCGCGCGCGTAAGTAAGGACTGGTCAGGATCAGATCCAGCTTCACCCCGCGCTGTTGCAAGGTGGCTGCCAGCGCACGCGTTTGCGCCATGCCGTGTTCCGTCAGAGGGCGATCCGCATCGGCGTTGATGCCATTCTGCCCCAGAGGGACTGCCTCGGCATGGCGAATTAAATAAACCTCCATCGTCCACTCTCCTTGAGATCACAAGCGACCTTCACGGTGGCTTCACAGGCTTTCCCGTCATCTGCTCTATCCGGGGGGGCTCCGTTCCCCCTATAATACTTGTCTCTCCCAGCCCGACCAGAACCGACCGGGCCGTTCTTTCTCCAGCGCGAGAGCGTGTATGAAGCGTGCGGATATTCGGAATGTGGCCATCATCGCTCACGTCGATCATGGCAAAACGACCCTGGTGGATCAGATGCTGCGTCAGTCCGGCCTGTTCCGGGAGAGCGAGCTGCGCGGCGAACGCATCCTCGACTCCAACGACCTGGAACGCGAGCGCGGCATCACCATCCTGGCCAAGAACATCGCCCTGAAGCTCGGCGATACCAAGGTCAACATCATTGACACCCCAGGCCACGCCGACTTTGGCGGCGAGGTCGAGCGCGTCCTGAAGATGGCGGACGGCGCCCTCCTCCTGGTCGATGCCGCCGAGGGGGTGATGCCTCAAACCCGCTTTGTGCTGCGCAAGGCGTTCGCCTGCGGGTTGCGTCCCATTGTCGTCATCAACAAGATCGACCGCCCCGATGCCCGGGCCGCCGAGGTGCTCAACGGCGTCTTCGATCTCTTTGTGGAACTCGAAGCCGACGATGCCACCCTCGATTTCCCCACCGTCTACGCCTCCGGGCGCGAGGGAGTCGCCACCAACGATCTGGCGGTGCCGCCGAATGATATCCGCCCCCTCTACGATGCCATCCTGCGCCACGTGCCTTCCCCGGAGGTTGACGAGACCGCCCCGTTGCAGTTGCTGGTGGTCACTCTCGATTACTCCGATTACGTGGGCCGCATCGCCATCGGGCGCGTGGTGGCCGGGAAGATTCGCAAGAATCAGCGTGTCGCCGTTCTCAAGCACGATGGCACGCGTTACGACGATAACATCTCCCAGCTGTATACCTTTGACCGCCTGGGACGGGTTGAGGCAACCGAGGTGGGGCCAGGCGATATCTGTGCCGTGGTGGGCCTGGAAGATGTCGACATTGGCGACACCATTGCCGACGTGGACAACCCCGTGGCGCTCCCGCCCATCACCGTCGATGAGCCCACCCTGGAGATGATCTTCCGCATCAACGATTCGCCCTTCGTCGGCCAGACGGGCACCTATGTCACCAGTCGCCAGCTGCGTGAGCGGTTGATGAAGGAATTGCAATCCAACGTCGCCCTGCGCGTGCGCGAGGATTCCGAACGGCGCGATGAGTTCCATGTTGCCGGCCGTGGATTGCTCCATCTCTCCATCCTGCTGGAGAACATGCGCCGGGAAGGCTATGAACTCTCGGTCGGCAAGCCGCGCGTCATCACCAAAACCATCAACGGCCAGGAGATGGAACCGATCGAATACCTGGTGATCGAGGTTCCCTCGGGATCGGTCGGCGCTGTGATGGAGCTGGTCGGCGATCGCAAGGCCGAATGTGTCCGCATGGATAGCCGCGGCGAGATGACTCACATGGAGTTCACCATCCCGGCCCGCGGGCTGATCGGCCTGCGGACGCGTCTCATGACCGCCACCAGTGGAGAGGCGATCGTTCACCACAACTTCTACGATTACCAACCGCTGCGCGGCAACATTCCGGGACGTCTCAATGGCGTGATGATCTCCACCGAAACGGGTCGGGCCACGCCGTATGCACTCGACAACCTGCAAGAGCGCGGCACACTGATCATCGGCGGCGGCGAGCAGGTGTACGAGGGTCAGATCGTGGGCGCCCATTGCCGGGATAACGATCTCCCGGTGAATGTGTGCCGCGAAAAGAAGCTGACCAACGTTCGGGCCGCGGGCTCGGACAAGGCGATCATCCTCAAGCCCCCGCGTCAGTTAACGCTGGAGCAGGCCCTGGAATACATCGAGGACGACGAACTGGTCGAGGTTACTCCCGGCGCCATCCGGCTGCGCAAGACATTCCTCAAGGAAAACGATCGCAAGCGCCATGCGCGCCAGACCGCCCAGCAAGTGTAAGCGCCTCGGTCAGGCCCCCGGCGAACCCGCCCACTCCCGGGGTTCGGGCTGGAGCACCGCCACACTGCGGCGAAACTGAGGATCGGCGATCAGACAGGGATGCTTGTACTGCTCCAGGGTTCCGCCCGTCCTTTGCAGACGATTGCGATCCCATTCGTGCCAGGCTCCCTGGGGCAACAGGTGCAGCCGCACCGCTCCCAGACGCAACGTGTCGCGCTTGGCGGCATATTCGATGTTGCGTTCCCGGAGCATCTCTTCCAATCGGCGCACCAGCAGTTCCCCCTGATGCTCGCTGGCCAGGTCGCTCTTCTCCAGAAACAGCCCGTAATAGGGAATCCCTTCCTCCTCCTCGGGCCAGCACGGCGCCAGGCTGTAGGCGGTCAGCGACAGATTCAACTCCTGCAGCAGATCCTTCATCGCCCCGGTGACATGATACTCCGACAACTTCTCCCCCGTGAGGTTGGAGAAGTGCGAGCCCTTGCTGAGAAACTCGATCAACGGGGTGCGATTGTGGAACCCCACAACGCGCACCACATCGTGAATGTGATAGCGATAGAGCCCGTAGGCCGTGGTGGGGAGAATGTAGTAGGTCCCGCCTTCCTGGAGTTCGTGGGCGCCCAGCACGGTCGGCTGGGGATGATCGATCTCGCTCTCGGGAACAAACTCGAAGTAGTGTGTGGTAATGTCGAGGATACCCGCGGGGGTATTATCCGCCATGGGGATGGTCATGCGCCCTTCGCTGGCGATCAACCCCACGTCGCGCACCGGCATCGCGCCAAAATACTGGGGATAGTGACGCAGATAGGTGCCCACGCTGCCGCCCGTCCAGTTCCCGAGCAAGCACGTCGCCGGCCAGTAATCGCGCGGGTACAACGTGCCGGTGCGTGCCACGATCGCTTCCAGGTCGCGCGCCCGCTTCGGGTTCGCCCGCAGCCGCCAACCCAACTCCTGGCGGATGGCATCCTCGATCGCAAAGCGGCTGGACAGCGTGCCATCAAAGATATCACGAATCAGCGTTTCTTTCTCGCGATCGCCGGTGCGGGCCAGGTTGATCAGCGTGCTCGGGTTGGCGGCGATGATCATCTGCACAGCCCGAGGCACGCTCAGGCGCAGCACCAGGTAATACTTGGCGGCGGCATCCTTCACCTTGCTGACACAGGCGGGTACACAGTACAGCCAGCGGATCAACCGTTTCTGCATGCTCGCTGTCAGCCCAGTGACACTGCCACAGGGAATGCCACCCTCGGTCTGAAACTCATTCCAGTCGCTGGAGAACTGCACAATGGGGCGGAACTTGGTTTCAGGGTGATCGCGAAAAACCTTCAATCCCCACATGTTCCAACCCCGGCGATAGTCGTTCAGGTACTGGTCGGTCACAGGGATGAACTTGCGCGACGAGGTGGTTCCGCTGGTGAGGGCGAACATGTGCACGCGCTGATGGGCAACCAGCGCGTCGAGTTCTCCCCGACACATGCGCGCGATGTAAGGCTCCAGGCGGTCATAGCCGGCGAGCGCAACGTTGTGGCGGAAGTCGGCGACGGTGCGAATGTCCTGAAAGTGATGATCGCGTCCAAACGCTGTCTCGGTCTGGGATTGAAGGATCCGCTGCAGGAGAAGTTGCTGGGTTGCCTCGGGGTGAAGCGTCGCCTCTTCCAGCAGACGCAACTGGCGTCGAATGGGGGTGGCAATTAGCTTGCCCACGCACCACAACCCGAGACGGAGCAATTTGCGGGCTCCGGTTCGCAAGGCGCTCATTGGCGCTCTCCCTTTGTGCGGCGCGGCGCGGACGCAGCGCCCCGCCAGAATAAGGTGAACCGGTCAGGCCGAGACAGTGGTTGGCGTCGCGGTCGCCAGGTGGGCATCGAAGAAAGCGCGCACGCGCCGCTCGTATTCCTCGCCGGCGACTGCGAGATTCTGGTTGTGCTTGGCTCCCTCCACCAGCCAGAATTCCTTCGGCTCCCGCGCACACTCGAACAATGCCTGGGCCATTTCCGGCTTGATGTATGTGTCAGCCTCGCCGTGGATCATCAACAAGGGGCGGGGCGCCAGCTTCCCCAGGACTCGATCGAGATGGGGAAAGTGGCAGTTGCGTTCGCGCGCCACCTGCTTCAACCCTTCCAACCCCACTCGGCCGTAGTACCACGAGGGGAGCAACCCCTGGACCTTGTACTGGTTATTGTAGATGCGAAACCAGTGTCGCATGTACGGCACCAGCGTGGTGTAGGTCGCAAACACACCATCGGTCACACAGCAGCGTATGGAGGGATCCTCCACCGCCGCCAGCAAACCAGCCCCGGCGCCCTTGCTGATACCATACAGCCCAATCCCGTGTGGGTCGCGATCTGGGCGACTTTTGAGATATTTTATGGCGGCGCGCGCGTCGTCAACTTCGTAATCGGTCACCCACTGGAGCGGTTCGTAGCCCGGCAGTGAATCACTGTCGCCCTGGTTCCGCGCTTCATAGGCAAAAACGTCGTACCCCGCATCGAGCAGATGCTGGCAATAGGGGACACACGACCAGCGATTGGAGCCAAACTCCAGACCGAAGAGAATCACTCCGCGGCGAGGCTTCTGTCCATGTAAATAGCAGCCGCGCAGCTGAAGCCCGTCGGTGGTGGGGAACTGAACATCCTCGGCATTGGCCACTTCCTGGCCACGTGGGATGATGAAGATCGGCTTTTCCTGGAAGATCCGCGCCATGAAGGGCAAATAGGTTCGGCACAGGTAGAAATACAGGCCCACCAGCCACAGGGTCACCGCCAGGGGGACACTGCACATGAGTGCCAAGCCAAGCAAGATAAGCGTCATGGGTGCAAACTCGTGCTCGTCAACCGACGACGGTAGGACTTCGCAAGCGGGCCTCACTCCGTGGTGCCGTGCTTCCCTGAGAATCTAGGCCGGCAGCCCCACGATCAAGGTGATGTTCTGCCCGCCAAAACCAAAGCTATTGCTGAGCGCATGACGGACACGCTTTTCGCGCGCCACGTTGGGGACATAATCCAGATCACATTCCGGATCGGGATATTCGTAATTGATCGTCGGGGGCAACACGCCATGGTGCATCACCATGACACAGGTGATCAACTCGACAGCGCCGGCCGCCGCGATCAGGTGGCCAAGCATGCTCTTGGAACTGCTCACCGGGATGCGATAGGCCTGTTCGCCAAAGATCTTCTTGATGGCCAGGGTTTCCACGCGATCGTTCACCTGGGTGCTGGTGCCGTGCGCGTTGATGTAACCGATGTCCTCCAGTGACAGGCCGCTGTCCTTCATGGCGTCGCGGATACAGGCAGCCGCGCCCCGTCCGTCGGGGTGGCTATCGGTCACCCGGAAGGCATCCGCGGTGGTGCCATACCCTTCGACCTCGGCATAGATGGTGGCGCCCCGGCGGCGGGCGTGCTCCAGTTCCTCGAGGATCAGCATCCCGGCCCCTTCACCCAGAACAAAGCCATCGCGACGCTGATCAAACGGGCGCGACGCCTTCTGCGGCTCCTCGTTATTGGTGGACAGGGCAGTGAGGAGATTAAACCCCGTCACTCCCATCGGGTGGATCATGCTGTGCGAGCCCCCTGAGAGCATCAGGTCGGCCTCGCCTTCGCGAATCAGCTCGGTCGCCTCGCCAATCGCCTGGGAACTCGCCGCACAGGCGGTCAGGCAGTTGTAGTTCGGCCCTTCCAGCTGAAAGGCGGTGGCGATGTGGGCAGCGGTGGTGTGCAGTTCCTGTTCGGATTCACACTCGGCGTGGAAGGCGTTCATCCCTTCGCGGCAGAACTGCGCGACGGTGAGTTTGCGTGCTTGTGGATCGTAGGCGTGCGCCACCAGCGACATCAGATTCTGGAAGTCCTGGATCCCCTCGCCTGACCCGAGATAAACGCCAAAGCGCGTCCGATCCCCCCGATCGTGACTGAGCAAGCCGGCATCGGCCAGTGCCTGCTGCGCCGCCGCCACCGCAAAACGAGTGTTCACTCCCGAGTATTTCCACCGCTCGGCCGCGGGAACGTACCGAGCCAGGTCGAAATCCTTGATGTGCGCCGCAAACTTGGTGGGGAAGCGGGTGGCATCGAAGGCTTGAATGGCCCCCACTCCACTGCGTCCCTGGAGCTGGTTCTCGTACAGTTCCTTGACCGTATTTCCGAGCGGGGTGATCGCGCCCATCCCCGTGATGACAACTCGTCTTCGCATGGCACATTCACCTCGGCAAGGGCATCGTCACGGAAGGAAGGAGCAGTGGTCCTGCCCTGGCATCGAATCACGCCAGCGGCCCCGGCTGGTTTCTCTCATCCTTCGCCGGGGATTCGCTTGATGACCACAGCTGCACACTGACCGTTCTGCGTGAAGCCAACCTTCACAAAATGGTCGCGTTGCACGGGGCGAGGAGCACCAGTGTGCACGGTAACAGGACATTCAGGATCAGGATGCTCGTGGTTGAGCGTCCCGGGGAGTTGACCGTGGTGCATCGCCAGCACGCTCGCGGCCAGCTCAGCGACCCCCCCGCCCGCACCAAGATTCCCGATGTAACTCTTGGGCGCAAAGACCGGGATCGTGGGCTGACACTTCCCAAACACCTCGTACAGGCCGCGTGCCTCGTACAGATCGCTGGGGATCGAGGCCAACCCGTGGGCGTTGATGTGGTCCACGTCGCTCGGAGCGATCTGGGCCATGCGCAAGGCGGCAGAGATGGCACGGACTACCCCTTGCCCGCTGCGACCGCTGTCAAACGAGGCACCGACTCCGGTCACCTCGGCGTAGATCCGTGCTCCGCGTCGGCGGGCATGTTCCAGATCTTCCAGCGCCAGCACCGTTCCGCCCTCGCCGAGCACCAGTCCATCGCGATCCCGATCAAAGGGACGACAGGCATGGGCAGGATCGTCATTGCGATGAGAGAGCGGCTCGAAGAGGCACTGCCGCACCATGCTCAGCGGATTGAGCTTGCTTTCGGCACCGCCCACAAGCATGAAATCAGCACCGTTGCGTCGAACGATGTGATACGCCTCGGAAAGCGCCAGGAGACTGGCGACATCGCTTTCCGTGATGGTATTATTGGGGCCCTGAGCATCGTGGAGGATGGAGATATGGCAGGCCATCATGTTGGGGAGATACTTGAGCATCCACAACGGCTGGATGACTGGCAGGCCTTTTTCTCCCCAACGATGGAGATCGACCACTCCTGGCTGCGGGGTAGCGCTCACAGAGGCCGCATCGGCGATCTCGGTGAGGTCGGTGGCCATCAACCCGGAACCGAACTCAACCCCGAAGCGGGTCGGATCGAGATCTTTTTTCGGGTTGATGCGCGCATCCTCCAGCGCCTTCTGAGCCGCCGCGACGGCCAGTTGAATGGGGCGCGCCATCATGCGCAACCCCTTGCGCTGTTCTTTTTCCAGATACGCCTTGCCATCGAACGAGGGAATTTCGCCGGCGATCCGAACCGGCAGGCCCGAGGCGTCGAAGGTCTGGATGGGACGAATCCCGCCTCGCCCCTGGCTGAGGGAGGTCCAGACCGAGGAGTGGTCCAGACCAATCGCATTCAAAACGCCGATGCCAGTGAGCACCGCGCGACGAGAGGAAGCAGCCATGATGCCCCCGGGCTTCTGTGCTTGCAAGTCGTTGGAGAACGGGCCTGGTGCAGTCACGCCGTGGGCGTGGCAGGCGCAGGTTGTTCACCCTGGTCACGGCTCGCGGCCTTCCGGGCCAGCGCCAGTAGGTGCTTGAATTCTCCACTGAAGACAAAATTCTGCTCGCCGAACACCTGTCGGGAGCGGGCCTGATCCAGATGAGCAAAGAAGATCTCGGCTTCCCCGAGAAGTTCCTCGCCCACACGAATCCGTCCGGCAATTGAGGCGCCTTCCTCACGGAGGGTGAGGATCTCGACCTCGTAAGTCAACTGTTCGCCGGCGCGGGCTTCCCGGGCGAAGCGGGCCTTGGGTATCTTGGCCAGCACCACTTTCTCACGAAAGTCGTTGGCCTCGCCAACCAAAATCCCTCCCGTCTGGGCCAACCCTTCGAGCATGAGGGTGGCTGGCATAACAGGATAACCAGGGAAATGATCGGCCAGATGGTCTTCCGCCATGGACAGATTTTTTACGGCTCGGGCGCACTTGCCGCTCTCAAAGCTGAGAAAGCGATCAATCCAGATCCAGCGCATGGTTCTTTACTCTCCACGCTCATTTGGGCCGAGCGTCAGCGAGTCGGGGGTGGGTCACTCCACCGGGTTCACGGACTCCGGAGAGCAGCTCCCCCCGGCTCGACTGGGGGAGGCAGGAGCGCTCAGTTCTTGCCGCTCTCGGCGAGTTTGCCCTGGATGTAGCGTGCGATCATCTCGACGGTGAACAGATCGCTGATGTGGCTGACCTGGGGGTCGGCCGCGAACTGGTCGAGATCCGCGAAGGGCATCTTGGCGCGCAATTCGGCCAGCCCCTTCTCGGTCACACGTCCATTCTGCACAAAATCCGGATCGCCCTGGAAGATCGATTCCGGGAACAGTTCACCGCGCGGAATCTTGATGCCGAACTCGCGTTCCAGACGGAAGACGATGTCGAGAAAATCGATCGATTCCGCGCCCAGGTCGCCCTGGAGGGTGGAATCCGGCTTGATATCCTCTTCATCGACATTCAGAGCTTCGACGAGGGTGGCGGACACCTTCTCGTAGATTTCGGTTTGCGTCGGCATGACAGAGCAACTCCCTCATTACAAAGTAGTTGGGTGCAACTTTCGTCTGAAACCCCTCGGGGACGCTGTGTCCGCGAGGATCGTCACTCGGCGACCGCACCCAGGCTGAGGCCACCATCGACGGTGATCACCTGGCCAGTGATGTAAGCGCTGGCGGGGCTCGCGAGGAAAACCGCCACCGCGGCGATGTCCTCGGGTTTCCCCAGGCGACGCATGGGAATCACCTTTTTGATCAAACCTTCGCCCGCCTTGTTGAGCACCGCAGCGCTCATGTCGGTTTCGATGAACCCTGGCGCGATGGCATTCACAGTGATGCCCCGACTGGCCAACTCCACGGCCAGGGCGCGGGTGAAGCTGTTGATCGCTCCCTTGCTGGCGGCGTAATTCGTCTGTCCCTGGTTCACATGTTCGGCCGCCACACTGGAAATATTGATGATGCGTCCGCTGCGTTGGCGCACAAACGGGTCGTAAGCCACGGCCCGGCAAAAGTTAAAAACTCCACCCAGATTCGTTTGCAACACCGTGTTCCACGCCTCGGGCTCCATCCGGATAAACAGCCCATCCTGGATGACCCCGGCGTTGTTGACCAGGATGTCCAGGCGGCCCCATTCCTGGCGCACGCGCGCCACCGTTTCCTGGGCCGCCTCGGGACTGGTCACATCACACTGCAAAGCAAGTGCCGCGCCACCCGCCGCGACAATTTTCCCCACCGTCTGCTCGGCCGCCTCGCGGCTCCCCTTGTAGACGATGGCCACGCGCGCCCCTTCCCGGGCAAACGCCTCGGCGATGCCCCGGCCAATGCCGCGACTCCCTCCGGTGATCAGAGCTACTTGATCCTTCAGTTGCATGATGTCACTCCGCGCTGGCTGCCGGCAGGGGGCGATCCCATAACAGGGTGGCCTGGTGTCGCAGATGCTCAACGATCCGTTGGTCGGCCGCCGCATGGGCCGGCGAACGATCGCGCAGATTATAGCGATGGAGAGTCAAACTGGCCGACACCGTGGAGGCGCCGTCCACCTCCCCCCGTCCTTTCAGTGTGGCGCTGACCGGATCGTGACTGACCAGCTCCACCCGAATCTGCATCTGCCTGCCCGGATCCATGAAGGTGCCGTACTTCACGTTCTTGGCCTCACGCAGGACGATCACGCTATGCTTGAAATCTTCGGTGAACCGCACAAGCCAGGCGCTCGCCTCGACCAACGTCTGCAACATCAGCACGCCGGGCATCACGGGAAAGGTGGGAAAGTGATCGGCGAGATACTCCTCCGCCAGGGTCAGATTTTTGATCGCTCGCAGCGATCGACCTGGCGTTACCTCCAGAATCCGATCGACCAGGTTGAAGCGCATATCTTTGCGTCTCGTGACAAACTACTTCCCCACAAGCATTTTGTGCTAGGCAAGGGAGGCTGAAAGAGGGAAGTATAGCTATCCCACCCCCACCCGGCAACCCCGAAAGCCCGGCCCCGTTTTTGCCCGACTCGTCATGCTCTTTCGCACGTCTTTAGTCTGTCTCTAAATTTACCGATAAAGAGGGACCTGGCAATCTAAACCGATTGCTAAATATCGGCTGATTGTTAAAACTAGCCTGTCTGGAAGGAACACACGGAATAGAAAGACTGGAAGATCTCCACAAGCGGGGAAGATTACTCCCTGAGCAACTTCACACTAAACAGACGATCATATTGTTGTGCGATGACACAACCCCACTCCCGTGCGATTGTGCACACGCTGAGGATGCACCCCGTGACCGCCCGAAATCCCTGGGGCTCTTGCCACCAGCGTGTGTCGTCTCTACACATTACTTTTTCGCTAACACCCCTGGGCCCGGCGTGGGCAGTTCGTGAAGGAGACTGGAGATGGGAAGTCGACGACGCGGCAGTGGACGACGCAAGGTGGGACGGAAAAAACGCCGTATGCGCAGCCGCATCCGACATCGTAAGGGCTAAGCGCCAGTCCGGGCGTGTCGGGGTGTTAGCTCCTGGCTGAGCAGCTCCCCGACTCGTCTGTCTCTTTATCCCTCATGAAACGCCTGGTCGTCCTCGTTGCGTCCTCCCGGTTCAAAACTCAGCCGGGCCAGGAAGCGACTGGCTTCCTCCGCTCCGTGGTCGCGTTGCATCCCCGGATCGTGCCAATCGACAGCCAGCGCACCCTCATAGTTCACCTCGTTGAGCGCGCGAATCAACCCTTCCCAGTCGATACTCCCGCGCCCGGGTGAACGAGAATCCCAGCCTCGCCTTGAGTCCCCGGCGGACAGATAGCCATTGAGCAACCCCGTGCGCCCATTCAAGGCCAAGGCCAGATCCTTGATGTGGACATGGTAAAGGCGACGAGGGAACCGGCGCACAAATTCCGCCGGATCGATTCCTTGCCAGTGCAAGGCGCAGGGATCGAGCGCAAAACCGAACTCTTCGCGTTCACCCAGCACCTCCAGGGTTCGCTCGGCGCTGTGCAGATCAAAAGCGATTTGGCCGGGCTGCACTTCCAGGGCGAAGCGCACTCCACACTCGCGACTCACGTCGAGAATGGGGTGCCACTGGTTGGCAAACTCGTCGAGCCCCCCCTGGACCGCAGTCGGGGTCAGGCGCGGATAGCCAGCAACCTGCGGCCAGAGTGGCGAGCCGGTGAAGCCCACGACCAGTCCCACTCCCATCTTCTGCGCGGCACGAAGGGTGGCGACCATTTCCTCAGCCGCCCGTTGCTGGACTGCACGCGGCTCGCCATCGCCCCAGACATAATCGGGGAGGATGGCCTGAAACACGGGCGTAATCACGCTGGCGACCGCATGCCCAACCCGGTGGTTGCTCAACACCCCCACGGTCAGTTCATGGCGCGTCAACAGATCGAGTTTCCGCTGACAGTAGTCCTCCTCGCTGAGCGCACGTTGCACCTCGAAGTGGTCGCCCCAGCACGCCAGCTCCACCCCCTGATAGCCCCAGTCGCTGATGCGCGGCGTCAACTCTTCCAGGGGTACATCGCTCCAGGGACCGCTGTGCAACAGGACGGGTCGTGTCATCCTTTCCTCCCTGAAGTGTCAAACGGGGAACCCGGAACGACTCGGCCTGTGCGCGGTCGTCCCGGGTTCCCCGCTGTTGGCGACGCGGTCAATCCCCACTTACCCGTTCGGAGTGGAGGCGGCGCCATCCCCGGCATCTGGGGTTTTTGGTGGCGCCGAGGCGGTTGGAGGCGACCCGACGGGAGCCGCCGGCGGGGTGTTACTCGATGCTGTTGGCGCGGGAGCCACGGGGGCCATCGTCAGCGTTTGTCGCCCGGGAACCGCCGCCGGTTGGAGCCCCGCGCCCGCGAGCAACGGTCCCCCATAAGGAGACTCGTCGTCCTCGTCGAGATGGACCTCTTCCAGCTCGCGATCATCCACATCGCGCCGCAGGAGCATGTAGATC
Source organism: Planctomycetota bacterium (assembly GCA_029777335.1). Classification (GTDB taxonomy): domain Bacteria; phylum Planctomycetota; class Planctomycetia; order Gemmatales; family Gemmataceae; genus JAKOSN01. The sequence goes on along the minus strand of JAKOSN010000212.1, from coordinate 5,431 downwards.
AATGTGCTCACGCTCCAGAAATAACTGTAGCCAAACGACAGGATGAGCAGGAAGAACAGACACAGCCAGACGGTCACCATGCCGGCGCCGATGGCGTTGACCACTCCCATTTCTCCCCTGTCCACAAAGTTCTTGTCGCGCCCCAGGAACTTGTTGTAATTCGCCTCGTCGATCTTCCCGGTGCGTGGATCGACCACCTGGCTGCCGTCCTGCAACTGCACCCCTTGCAGCAACAGTTCACGCCACCCAAAGGACGTCGGAGCGTAGACAAAGAGGAAGGAGGGATCGCGATCCACCGTTTGCGTGAAGGGAGTCTGACTGACCCCCCACTTGCTGAGGTAAACCGCCATCGAACCCACCACGCCAACCACAAAGATGATAACCGCCCCGTAAATCAGAGCGACGAAGTTGTACCAGGCGTAGCGCCAGGTGGATTGGTAGAAATACTGATACGGATAGTTGAAGGCGTCCCACAGGCCGGAGGCATCCACACTCACGGAGGCAGCCATCATCGGCCAGCTGACCAGGCCAATCAACATCCCGGCCATTGCCAGGCCGGCGATCAGCATCAACCACCAGAGCAGACCATCGAAGATAAATTCCCCCAGCCAGGGCACCAGGTGACCCAGGCCAAAGAGCATCATCCCCACCAGGATCAACCCCATGATCAGGAACGGCACGAGCGGAGCACCAAGATAGCCCAGCAGATGTCGCCAGGTGTAGCGCAATGCCTCGGTGGCAGTGATCTTCTCGTCGCGCGCAATCTGAATGGCAGCAATCCGGGTGATGGCTCCGCCAAAGATCGCCCAGGTGAGCAGCGTCCAGAGAGTCACCAGCATGAAGTAGAACGAATTGAGCAGACCGATATTGGGGCGGAAGAAGAAGAACACCGGGCGGAGCATCTTGGCGAGCGGCTCCGCGAGAATGGGTAACTGCTCGGTGAGCAGCCATTCCCAGAAGTGTCCCCGCTCCCAGGTGCGCCCCGACTGACCCGTCACCAGCAGATAGGGATTGGGCCCGCGATCCTCGAACCACGGCCAGGTCCGCAACCGCCCCGCTGGTTTGCGAATGTTCGCCTTGAGAGTCGCCACCTTGTCGCGCAGCGCGTCGTTCCGTTCGGCCTTCTCCAGATCCTTCTTGACGTTGTCATCCTTCTCGTCGTCGATCAGCGCTGTCCAGGAGAAATTTGCCTTCTGCAGCGCCGTGAGAAGTTTGAACTCGGCAGGGGTTTCCGCCAGATCGAGCGCATCAATGTATTCGGTGCTATCCTGGGGACCGGCCGCCTCGTAGCGAATGTTCCAGTAATGCCGTCGTTCCTTGTAATCCTTCCAGGCGCGCGCCCGGCGTTCGTCTTCCGTCTTCCCTGAATAGGCGGTGATGGCCCCCTCGTTCCAAACCGGCTTCTCGGTATTGAACAACAGAGCGAGGACCCACCACCCCAGGGCGGTCACCACAACCCCGCCAACGGCGAGCATCAGTTTGTAGGGATCCAGGGCGAGCTTGAAGCCCTGAAAGATCTCTGTCCACGGCAGCCAGTGCCGCCAGTTGACTTCACGCGGCTCAACCTTGCCCTCGACCATGATCACTCCTTTGGCGCAACTCCAGAAGACAAGCCAGGAACCGGCGGTCAGGCTCTTCTCATTGTGTTTCAAAGTGGGAATTATATGGCAGGGTGAACCGATAGCCAAGGTTTACCCAGTATGCCAACGAACGCCAGGAGGGCGCGTGCCAAGGCCCTTGCCCTGTACGCGCCCTCCTGGCGTTCGCCGTCCCGGACTCGTTCGAACTCAGAAGATCAACGAAATCCCCACCTCGAAACCATCAAGGATACGGAACACGCGATCATACTGCGGATTCATCGCTCCGTAGTCGAACACCACCGGCTTGGGTGAGGCCACCGTGTTGAAGAACGTCATCACGTCGTAGCCGATCTTCAACTGCACCCCTTCCATGGGGTAGTAGAAGAGATTGGCCGTGCCGCGCAACTCAGGAACCAGCGTGTAGTCGGTCCGTGCCCGCTTGCTCTCCGGAGCAAACCCCTTGTCCGCTCGTTCGTACTTGGCCCGTTCCTTGACCACGTTCAACATACCGGCCGCCTGCAAGTCGAGCGAAACCGCCAACCCGTTGCCCAGGTACCACTCGTTCCCAATACCGATGTTCAAACCATACATGCGGTTGGACACAATGTTGGTATAAATCGCCTGGTCGGCAATGCTGGCGCCACCGCCCAGATCGGCATCGATGGTGTACCAGCGGAAGCGTTCCCAGAACCACACAAATTGCGGACCGATGATCCCGTAGGTGCGCCAGCACTCGGTCTCGTACATCGGCACGCGCCAGTTGACGCCGAAGAACTCATTGCGCTGGGTGAATTTCAGCGTCATCACATCGGCGGCGTTCCAGATGCCGAAGGCCTGGTGTGGTTGGCCGTCCGCCCCAATCACATCGTCCTGGGGCCCCGCAAAGTCTGACGGAAAGTTGTAGACAGGTGCGGACAGGTAGGTATCGGCCAGGTTGGGCCCGCCCCGCAGGAACGGCGGCGCCAGACTGGCGCTGGCCATCGACTGGGCCGACGCCCAGTGCATCCAGTACCCCTCAACGGTCGTCCCGTCTGCCCAGCGCCAACCAAGCCCAACGCGAAAGCCCGGCTGATAGTTCGTTGGCCCATCGACCTTCCCTGTATCCAGCGCCGAGGTCAACGACCCGACGAAGGTGCCTGGGGTGCCGGTCACACTCCCATCAGCATCGATGAACCCACGCTGGGCGATCGGCTGATCCTGCAACGGATTATTCTGGCGATAATAGGTAAATGCCCCAAAGACATACATCCCAGATTCCGGCCGTGTGCTGTACAGCGGGAAGGGTGAGGGATGATCGGGCGGGGCATACCCGGTGGCGTCCGGCTGCGCTTGCCCGCGGCCGGGTAAGAGCGCCAGCACTACCAACAAAAATCCGGCCCATTTCAGGTTCGGTCTGCGCATAGCCCCACCTCTCCTCCGTGACGCAGGCGCTTTGCCTGACAACCGGCTCGCACATTCCCCCGGCCGGTGGTACAGTTCGCTGGTCAATGAGCGCGGTCGCTCGCTGACAGATTGCATACGCGTATCCGTGGTTTAAGGGTGGCGTAGGATAGCGGCTCGTCCAACCCTGTCAAGGCGTCTTTCGCGAAAATCGCTCGTGGTGCGACGACTTTTCTGCACCGAACGCTGCCCCTCCCAGTACCCGCAAAAATAGGTAGTACAGGAGAATCAGGCGCCCCGAAGGGGGTCGACGGGGTGCTCCCACTCCTTGTTTTTGTCCAGGTTCTCATCTCCCCACCTGTCCATTCACCTTTCTACGGAACCTGCGCGACTGGCGCAAGCTCTGCGGTCTGTCGCGTTTCACCAAAAGACGGGCCTTGGAACACCCCTGCGTTTCTTGACTGAGTGCGATTCCTCCTGGACAATTATCCTAAGGGCGCTGCCTATCGGGTGCGGAGCGGTGGTCACTCAGCGATCCGGAGATCTCCCTGAGAATCTTGGGGACCGGGGTTCGTCAACCGGGACTGATCAGCCAACCCTTTTCACCTGAAGTACCTCGAGGTGCGTTCATGTACCACTCTTCGCGTTGGGTCACACGTCTCGCCGGCCTGGGACTGGCCCTCCTGGTCAGTTTCTGGCCATCCTCGCAACTCTCGGCGCAGGGCCGCCGAAGCTTTCCCCCGAACCCTCGTCCACCGTACGGCGGGATCACCACCCCGGGAAATCAAGGCAACCAGGGGAATCAGGGCGGCGGCTTGCTCGGCCAGGGCGGCGGCCAGGGTGGCCAGTTCGGTCAGTTCGGCCAGGGTGGCCAGTTCGGTCTTGGCGGCGGCCAGTTTGGCCAGTTCGGAAACGGCGGTTTTGGTGGGGGTAACTTCGGCCAGTTTGGGAACGGCGGCTTTGGTGGCGGCCAGTTCGGCCAGTTCGGTCAGTTTGGAAACGGCGGTTTCGGCGGCCAGTTCGGAAACGGCGGCTTCGGTGGTGGCCAGTTTGGCCAGTTTGGCCAGTTTGGGAACGGCGGCTTCGGCGGGGGCTTCAACGGCTTTGGCGGCGGCTTTAACGGCTTCGGTGGCGGTTTCAACGGTTTCGGCGGCGGTTTCAATGGCTTCGGTGGTGCTAACGGCTTCGGTCAATTTGGCTTCGGTGGAGTCGGCGGGGTTGGTGGCTTTGGCGGCAAGGGTTTTGGTTTCAACGGCGGTGCCGCCAAGTAACTGATAAATGTCAACGGAACGACCCTGATCGGCGAGGGAGTTGTGCCGCGGATCGATGCGAGCACGTCTCCCTCGCCGTGTTTCTCCCCCCTCAATGCCGAGTCGACGGGCAGCCTTGTGAACGTCTCCTCTCTGGGCGACGCTCATTTGCAGAAATGTGCGCAATCTGCGCAAGGTTTGTTGTTTGGCGCGTTCATTCGAAGATGGATTATACTTGCCCTGGATTTTCCGAGCGGCTGCTCCTCACGTTGCCACTCGTCCTTGCGGACAGCCTCTCCATTCCGGGACAATGAACAATCCGTAATCCGGTTGTTGCTCCTGAGGTTCTTGGGTGCACGCGTTCAACAGCCGGATCCTTGTTCGAACAACCCGCCTTCCTTCTTCATTGGCTTGAGGTGCACCCATGTATCGTAGTCCTTCCTGGTTTGCTCTCCTTGGTGTCCTGGCCCTGTCTTTCGGATTCTGTTCCCCCTCACCGCTCCTGGCGCAAGGTCGCGTCGCTTTACCTCCGAATCCACGTCCTCCCTTCGGCGGCATCACCGCTCCCAGCAACAACCAGGGTGGGAACCAGGGTGGGATGCAGGGGATGGGCGGTGGCATGCTGGGCATGGGCGGTGGCATGCAGGGCATGGGGGGCGGCATGATGGGCATGGGGGGCGGCATGATGGGTATGATGGGCATGGGCGGTGGCATGATGGGCATGATGGGCATGGGTGGTGGCATGTATGGTATGGGTGGCGGGATGTACGGCATGGGTGGGATGGGCATGATGGGAATGAGCGGGATGATGGGCATGATGGGCATGGGCGGCGGCATGATGGGCATGGGTGGCATGTACGGCATGGGCGGCGGCATGATGGGCATGAGTGGCATGTATGGCATGGGTGGCATGGGCGGATTTGGCGGGATGCGGGGTGGCATGATGGGGATGGGTGGCGGCATGTATGGCATGGGTGGGATGGGCATGATGGGCATGATGGGAATGGGCGGGAAAGGCTTTGGTTTCAATGGAGGCACCGGCAAGTAACCGCCGCGCATCCTGAACGAAAGCACAGAAGGGAGACAAGCCAACAGCGAGTTGACGCGTCTCCCTTCTGCTATTTCTTGCCAGGAGAACAATCTGGAGAAAATGGTTCGTGACTCTTGCCCTGCGCAACGGTATCTTAGCGATACAGTTCATGACGAATTTGCCTTTTGCCT
>JAKOSN010000211.1 GCA_029777335.1 Planctomycetota bacterium | reverse complement strand
GAAGAGCGTCTGGCTGGCGACGAGCAGGAGAAGGAAGAGCGCTCCGGCGAGGAACGTTTCCTTCGCCGGTTTCCACCCCTTGCGCATGTAGGGATTGCGCTCGGTCCCCACCGAGTTGTACTGCGCCCGGACTCGAATAAAGCGGATCAGACGGGGCACCCACAGCTGCTTGAGAAGGGTGAGGAGGAAGTGCTTCCTGGATACCGGGAAGTGGAGCCAGTGGCCGGAAGTTTGCAGCTGCGAAATATCGGGATCGCGATCGGGATCGTTGACAAACTGATGATGGGCAAGATGTTGCAGCCGATAGTGATGCGTGGTGCTGAACATCGGGAACATGCACAGCCAGTCGGAGGCCAGATCGTTGGCCAGGCGGTTCTTGAAGAGGATGTGATGCGAGCCCTCGTGCGCCAGGCCAGTCAGCTGATGCTGGCCAGCGCCAACGAGGAGGATCGCCAGGAGCGTGACGGGGACATTCCACCAGAAGGAGATCTCGCTCCGCGCCTGATATTCATAGAAGGCGATCGTTCCGCCAATGACCAGCAGGAAGTAGAGATAGGTACGGAGGAAGTACCAGAGGTTGGTCACATTATCGGTTTGGCGCAGACGCTGGAGGTGCTCCTTCAACTCGGCGTCCTTGAGCGATTTGACCCGCGGCTCGGAGAGCCCGACGCTGGCCATGGTTGTTCCCCTGTCAAGGTGGCGGACTCAGGAATCGTGGGAAGATAGCGCATCCCCCCATTTCTCCTATTTTACCAGGGGAGCAGGTTCCGGGGAGAGGCTCACCTCATTCTTGGCCCCGTTTCGCGCACGAGTCTTGCTCTCTGTAGCGGTGCTATCGGCTGTGCTCGGCTCGGGGACGGCGCGCTCCTTCGCTTTGCTGGGGCGCACCCCCGCGACGGGTTCCTGGGCTGGAGTCTGGGTGCGCGCGCGTTGTTCCTGATAGTGCTGGCGACAGGCGCTGAAAAGGTCGGGATAGCCGCTGATCACCACGACCTGGCTGGCTTCTTTTTCCTCGGTGTGTTGACTGAGCGGAAAACTGCCGGTGATGATCGTTCGATGATCCACCAGGAGCAGATGTTGCTGCACCGGGTTCTGATCCTTTTGCAAAACGAGCGGAGCCAGCCCCTGTTCGGTGAAGAGAGGAAAATCCGAGGTTGCTTCGGTCGCCCCACGCGGATCGAAGACAATCTCGACATGAACGCCGCGCGTCTTGGCCTCGACCAGAGCCTGAGCGAGGGCCGGGGAGGCGAAGGAGCGTGCCAGAACGAGAATTTCCTTGCGTGCGCGGCGCAGAACACTGGTGATGGTTTCGGTGCAATTGCCGGGTGAGAAGCAGGTTTGAACCGTGGGAGGATCGCCAAATCGGCGCTGCAAGGCACGAACCACAAACCACAACGTCCAGGCGCCGGTGAATCCGGTCGCGAGCAAGAGCATATCCATCAACGGCACCACACACCTCCTGGCGCGAAGCCGGCAAACACGATCTGGCAGGATAACGATCTGCAGCGGAGAGACAAGAGCGGTCTGGGAGGGAGTGTTCAGTGTTCAGTTTTTAGTGTTCAGTTTTCAGTGTTCAGATTTCAGTTTTCAGAATGCAGTGTTTGGGAGTGGGGGGAGGGGGGCGTTTGCACAGAGGGGAGGGTTTGTGGGTGAGGGAGTGGAAGGGGAATGCGCATGGTGCGAGGGGTGGGGAAAAATTTCTCAGAATTATCCTTGACAGGCGCTCTTTTGTGTCCCGTATTCATCCCGCAGTGATTTTCTGCGCCTTGAGTTACATCTGCTACTCGCAGCGATAATTCAGGCGCTGGACACGGGG
>JAKOSN010000036.1 GCA_029777335.1 Planctomycetota bacterium | reverse complement strand
GCGTCGCCAATCTTCTTGCCGATGGGGGCGTTGTACATCCCCAGGCGGGTCGGAATCTGCTTGGCCTTGCCATGATCCCAGGCGAGCACGATCTCTTTCTTCTGGGTGTCGGAGAGACCAGCGTAGAGTTCCTTGATGAGCGCCTCGGCGGGCTTTTCGGGCTTCTTGACCGGAGCGGTGGTCGGCTTCTCCTTCTTGTCGGCCGCCCGGACCAGCATCGGCGTGGCGGGCAGGGCGCCCAGCCCCACCGCAGCGGCGGTCCCTCCGCCCAGGACACGGATGAAACCGCGGCGATGGAGCAAGGGTTGCTCGACGGTGCCTTCACAATCGGAACAGGTCGGTTCGAGGTGCTCGGACATGCGATCTCCTTGTGTGGTGAGAGAGAGTATGGTCGCCAGGGGGGGGCACCAGGAGACTCCAATTTTGTCCCATGATGGCCAGCCGCGCCCGATCCCGTCAAGCGCCGAGTTGGTGAATTGTGACAGAGGGCAGCCGTTCAGGTGAGCACCAGCCACAGCAGGAACAACGCCAGGAAGAAGCTGACGAGCGCGCCGACGGCGATCCAGAGGAGCCACGGCGTTTTCGGGCGGCGCACGCATGGGGCGGGAATGTCGGGGTTGAGCAGGACCGGATCCTCGAGCAGATCTGGATTGAGCAGCGTTGGTTCCTCGTCGGAATCGAGGATCGCCTCGTTGTCCTCCGAGGAGTCGTTTTCCTTGGCGTTGAGAGCCGCGACTGCCTGCCGATAGGTGCTGTCGGTGGGCAAATCCATCGGCAATTCCGGGGCGCTACCGATCCAGGGGGCCAACTCTTCCTGCACAAGGGCTGCCGACGAGAAACGCTGATCGCGATCCTTGGCCAGCATGCGATGGACGAGGCGAACAAAGCCGGGAGGAATGCTCGGGTTCAGCGACTCCAGCGGCAGGGGGTCCTGGGTGAGATGGCGCTGCAACTTCTCCTTGTTTGTTCCGCCCGGGAACGGGGGTTGCCCCGTGAGCGCATAGTAGAGCGTGCAGCCCAGGCTGTAAATATCGGAGCGCGGATCGACCAGGCAGGGATTCTCCGCCTGCTCGGGAGCGATGAAATCCATGGTGCCGACGACATACCCCACTCCGCCCACGACCTCGCGGGCCCCTCCCTTCTCCCCACGCACCAGCGCCAGACCCAGGTCGAGCACCTTGGCATGATCATGGGGTGTCACCATGATGTTCGCTGGCTTGATATCGCGGTGAATCAACCCCTGCGTATGGGTGTGTTCCAGGGCATCGGCCACCTCGCTCATGAGGCGGGCGGCCCGGGGAACATTCAATGGCCCTTCCTCCACCACCAGCCGGTGCAGACTGCGCCCGGGGATGTATTCCATCGCAATGTAGTGGACCCCCTGGCACAGCCCCACCTCGTAGGTCCACGCCAGATTTTTGTGGGCCAGGCGCTGACACATCTCCATCTCACGGCGAAAGCGGCACAGAATGCGTTCTTCGGTGCGGGCACGCCGCGGTGGGAGGATTTTGAGAGCAACGAGCTGATTGGAACGCTGATCGCGCGCGAGGTAGACGGTGCCCATGCCGCCACGGCCGATCGGGGCCAGCACCTGGAACGGCCCGAGCAGGAGTCCCTTGCAGGTACCGCGCAGCAGTTTGCCCGCCTGAAACTGCGAGAGTTTGCCCTGTTTGACCAGGTGGCGCGCGACCAGGGAGGCACTCCCGCGTTGCTCAACGGGGAGGGTCCGAAGGCTTTGCTGCAACTGCTCCCGAGCGAGCAGACCACTGCGCATCACGATTCGCAGGAAGTCGTCCACCGTGGGCGTGGGTTCGCTTCTGGCGGAAGTTTCCTGCATGGTGGCGCTAGCCCTCCGCATCGAAAGGGTGTGGTCAGGGCGAGGACGCACACCCTGGTTGCCACTCTTCCCCTGAAGCTCGATACTACTTTAGAGCACAGGTCCAGTCCAGTGGCAAGGGGTGCCCCCTCTGGGAGCCAACGATGAGCACGCAAGGGGAAACACCTGAGAGTCGCCCTGGTTCCCTGTCGTGGGGAGCGCTTTTCGGTTTCCTTCTGGGAGTCCTCGCGATCGTCCCGCTCCTTCATGTTATCACAGGTTTGCCCGCGTTGATTCTGGGTTTCTTCAGTCTCCGCCAGATCAACTCCTCTCCCACGCCCCTGCGGGGCCGCCGACTTGCCATTGCCGCGATGATTCTCGGCCTGGGCGGAGTAATCGTCGGCATTGTCAGTTTTCTCAGCTTGCTGGTGGTGCGCGGCACCGTGGAGAGTCAACGGACCGTTTGTGCCAACAATCTGCGGCAAATCGCTCTGGGCAGCCTGTTCTACCAGCAAGAGCACGCGGGCCGCTATCCGCGCGGTTCGCATCGACCCGAGGGCGCCCTCGGCGAACTTCCCGAGGAAAAACGGCTCTCCTGGCTGATGACCTTGCTCCCCTATCTTGATCATGATTACAAGTCCAAGGGACAACTTCCCGAGGAACTCGCCGCGATGCGCCAGGTTGGGCCACGCGGACTCGCCGAACTCTATCGCCGCTTTGATCAGGCTCAGCCCTGGGACGCCGATGTGAACGCGGGAGCGATCAATACAACGGTTCGCCTCTTTCTCTGTCCCGCGAGTCCCCACTTCGATCCGGTGCACCACCCCGCGTTAACCAGTTACGCCGGGATGGCGGGGCTTGGCCTCGAGGCGCCCTTTTTCCCGCTGAACAACCCGGCCGCGGGGCTCTTTGGTTACGATCGTGTGGTCTCCCAGAACGAGCTTGTGCGAGGCACCAGTTATACTCTCATGGCCACAGAGACCACGAGTGACAACGGTGCCTGGGCAGCGGCACAGGTAACTCTCCGCGGCGTCGATATCACCCAGACGCCGCTCCTGGGAGAAGGTCGGCCCTTTGGCGGCTGTCACCCCGGCGGCGCCAATCTCCTCTTTGCCGATGGTCACGTGACCTTTTTTAATGCCGGCGCCCAGCCCGAACGCTTCTACCTCTTGATTCCCTTGAAGGAGTACCATCCATGACGGCGGCGGTGCAGACCTCCCTGCGGCTGGCGCAGCGATTCGAGAACGAATTTCCGACCTCCCGTAAACTCTACGATCAGGCGCGTTCAGTCTTTCCCGATGGGGTCACGCACGATGCCCGGGCGCTGCAGCCGTTCCCGATCTACATTGAGCGAGCCGAGGGGGCTTACAAGTGGGATGTCGATGGCCACCAACTGCTGGATTTCTGGTCGGGGCACGGCTCCATTTTGCTGGGGCACAGCCATCCGGCGGTGGTGGAGGCCGTGCAACGCCAGATGAGCAAGGCGACCCATCCCGGCGCTTGCCACGAAAAAGAGATCGAATGGGGGCAGTGGGTGCAACGGCTGATCCCCTCGGCCGAGCGCGTTCGCTTTGTCGCCTCCGGAACCGAGGCGACCATGATGGCGCTGCGCCTGTCGCGCATCTTCACCGGTAAGCGCAAGGTGCTGAAGTTTGTCGGCCATTTTCACGGCTGGAACGATTTTCTCATCCCCGAGGCGTACGCGCCCTACCAGGGCGCTCCCGTCCCCGGTGTTCCCCCCGAGGTGGCCGCCGACACGGTTGTCATTCCGCCGAACAACCCGGAACTGGTCGAGCAAACGCTCCAGCAGGATCCGGAGATCGCCTGTGTGATCCTTGAACCGACCGGAGGGCACTGGGGCTCGGTGCCGGTGGGGGGCGCGTTTCTCCAGGCGCTGCGCGAGATCACCACGCGCCAGCAGCGGGTGCTGATTTTCGATGAAGTGATCTCGGGGTTCCGCGTTTCTCCTGGCGGTGCCCAGGCGCATTTCGGAGTGACCCCCGATCTGACCACACTGGCCAAGATTCTGGCGGGAGGGCTGCCGGGCGGCTGTGTGGCGGGGAAGGCCGAGATTCTCGCTGCCATCGAGGTGCGCCCCGGCAAGCCCAAGATGAGACACCCCGGCACCTTCAACGCCAATCCGCTCTCGGCGGCCGCAGGCATCGCGACCCTGGAGCGCGTGGCCACCGGCGAACCGAAT
>JAKOSN010000035.1 GCA_029777335.1 Planctomycetota bacterium | reverse complement strand
CGGAGAGTCTCGCGCGCCTGGACAGGGAGTTCACTGCGAACCGGCTTGGTGCTGCTCTCACCACCTATCGGATGCAGCAGTTGGTCTGGCCGATCATCGCCTACACACAGCAACACCAGAAGGAGTTTTACAGCAACAACCAGTGGACCTTCCCCGAGGATGTAGTCGCCAAGGTTGTCAAGACTCAGGGCCTGTCTGCGCTACTGGCACGAGATGCCTGGGGAAACAACATCAAGCTGATCAAACGCGACAAGAAGCTGAATAATCCCTGGGGCAATCCGCAGTTTGACCACCACGAACTTCTCAGCGCCGGACCGGATGGTAAACTCGGCACGGATGACGATGTGCTTCTCACCACGCTCCAGGGTTGGTGGAATCAGACCAGCTCACGGTGGACGGCATCCAGGATGCTTGGAGTCCCGGGAGAAGCCCTCGATCTTCGGTTCCGGAACCAGATGCTGGAACAAAAACAAATGAACGGCTTCTTTGGGAGACCCGTGGGGGGAGTGATGCCTCCGGGATTGCCGGGCGGATTTGGTGGCGGATTTGGTGGCGGGGGTTTCCCGGGTGCCCAGGGTGGTCCTCCCATGGCCGTTCCCACAACAGCAGCCACGGGTGCTCTTCCCCCTGCAGCGCCTGGAGGCCCTGTCCTCACCAGTGGAGCAGAGGGGGGAGCAACCGCTCCGGCTCCCGTCCGTGTGCGGGAGTTTTTCCCCGAGACGATGCTCTGGCAGCCCTCCCTGATCACCGATGAAAAGGGACATGCTCAGTTGCCCATCACTTTTGCCGATTCCATCACCACGTGGCGCTTGACTGCATCCGCCTCGTCTCGAGGAGGCTTGCTGGGAGGCACCACAGCTCCCTTGCGGGTGTTCCAACCGTTCTTTGTCGATCTCGATCTTCCGCTCAACCTCACACAGAACGACGAGGTGACCTTCCCCGTCGCGGTCTACAACTATCTGGACACTCCCCAGAGGATCACTCTGGAACTGGAGGAGCAAAAGGGTGCCTTTGAGTTGATCGACGGTCAGGGGTACCGGCGAGCGCTGGACCTCAAGAAAGGTGAAGTCGCAGGGGTGAAATACCGCATCAAGGCCACCAGGATTGGCTCGCTGTTATTAAGTGTGAAGGCGACCGGCTCCAGGATGTCGGACGCCGTGAAACGGACCATTGAAGTGGTCCCCGATGGCAAGCCTGTGGAACAGGTGGTGAGCGATTATTTGCAGGGCAACGTCACGCAAACACTCGCCTTCCCCGAGAACGCCATCCCCGACGCCTCCAGGTTGATGGTGAAGGTGTATCCGGGGGTCTTCAGCCAGTTGCTGGAAGGAACCGAGGGGATGCTGCGCCTGCCCAACGGCTGTTTTGAGCAAACCTCTTCGTCGGCGTATCCCAACATTCTGGTGATGGATTACCTGAAGAAAACCAACACCATCACTCCCAAGACCCGGATGACCGCTGAGCATTACCTCAACATCGGTTATCAGCGCTTGTTGACGTTCGAGCGTCCTGGCGGAGGGTTTGATTGGTGGGGAAGCGGTCCCCCTTTGATCTGGCTCAGCGCATACGGATTGCAGGAATTCAACGACATGTCCAAGGTGTGGCCCGTGGATCCTGGTGTGATCACCCGCACGCAGGCGTGGTTGATGAAACAACGCGACCCCGATGGCACCTGGAGCAAGATCGGCGCCACTCACGGAGAGTCGATCGAGCGCATGGGTGATCCCAAGTTGCTCCTCACCAGCTACGTGGTCTGGGCGCTGATCGACAGCGGAATGAAAGGGAAGGATGGCGCTCCTCTCGAAAAGTCGATCGCCTATATCCGCGAACACCTCAAGACGACCGAAAACGCCTATATTCTGGCTTTGGCCGCCAACGCCCTGGCCAGTTGGGATCCCAAGCACGAAAGCACCCAGGAGGTCCTGCAGAAACTCGAAGCACAGAAAAAGAAGCTCCCCGAGTGGAAGGCGTGTGTCTTCCCCGCCGTTGGTCAATCGTTGAGCTATGCCCGCGATGACAGCCTGCAGGTGGAAACGACCGCGCTCACCGCGCTGGCGATGATGAAAACGGGGCAGTTTACCACCTCGGTGAACGAGGCACTCATGTACCTGGTGAAGTCCAAGGGCGCCCACGGCACGTGGGGGACCACCCAGGCCACCATTCTCGCGCTCAAGGCGTTAATCACCGGAGCGGGGGCACGTACCCAGGAACAGAATGCCCGCTTCACCATCACCGTCAATGGCAAGAAGGCGGTCAGCGGGGAGGTCACTCAGCAAAATAGCGACGTGTTGCAACAGTTCGATCTGAAGGAATTCATGCAACCCGGCCGCAACGAGGTGAACATTGTCACCGACGATAAGACGACGATGATGTATCAGATCGTTGGTCGTCACTACGTGCCATGGAAAACTGAGTCCACCGAAAAACCGATTCTCGACGTGGGCGTGGAATACGATCGCACCAAACTGGCAACCTCGGACTTGCTCAAGGCCAAGGCGACTCTTCGCTACAACGGCAAGCAACCGACCTACCAGGTGATCGTCGATCTGGGGATTCCTCCAGGGTTCACCGTCGATCCGGGAGACTTTGCCGAGATGGTGGGAGCGAAGGCGATCCAGCGCTTCAGCATCACCGCGCGTCAAGTCACGCTCTACATTGGTGACGTGGTTCCCGGTGATGTGAAAACCTTCGATTACACGCTCAAGCCGAAGTATCCGCTCAAGGCGAAGACGCCTCAGACCGTTGCCTATGAGTATTACACCCCGAAGAATCGCGCCACCACCAAGCCGGTCGAGTTGACGGTGGTGGAAAAGAAGTAACACTGCCAACATTCGCCCAGGTTGACACCACGGCCGAGATCCTTTCTCGGCCGTGTTCGTTTTGTCGCCCCCTATCCGCGATAAAAATCAATCCAGTTCAGGGTGATCGTTCTGGGATTGCTCGCGAAGAATGCCCGGGGTAGGGTGATCTCGATCACGCCCTCCTTCAGCGGAATCCCGGAAGTCGGTTTGCCCTCCTTGTCCAGCAGGCGAATCTCAGCCCAGAATGGACTCTTCGGGTCGAGAGGCGCGTCCTCCTTGCCATCCTTCCACAGGCGCACGCGTGGCTTGCCATCCTGGCTGGACACTGCCCCTTCCAGGGTGAGTGTTCCATTGCTTGCTCGAAAATGCTCCAACCCCTTGAGGCGAAGTTGCACAATCACCGACTCGGGCCAGCGCTCCTCGCCCCGTGTGATGATCGCCTGACTGATCCCCGACGGGCTTGTCACGGTAAAGATCGCTCGCTTCTTCTCCACCTGTATGGTGACGCTATCATCCTTCTTGCGCGTCGAGATCTGGAATCGTTCCGCGCCCTTTTTCAGAGGTTCCTCCGCCGACAGCACGCCAGGAACTCCGCTTGTCAGGGTAATGCCCAGCGCCACGAGGAAAAGTGGAAGTCTCATGCCGGCCTCCGCTCGGAGCAAGTCCGACTGATGCACTTCAAGAGAGCCAATCGCACTCTGTTATTGTACTGCTGGCGCCCTCGTGTACGGAGGAACCGATCGGCGCCACCACACTCGGCTCGGTGGTTCGCTCCTGAAAAAGATGCTTGAACCGGCAGTCGCTCGACTGCATCATACGAACACCTGATCCTCGCCGCGCAGGAGCATCCCATGTTGCCATCGCTTCGATCGTTGTCCCACCTTTGTCTCGCACTGTCCACGATGTGGCTTCTGGCTCCGCACGCAGCGGCTGCCGATTCGCTCCTGTATGATCTGGTGATCCGCAATGGCAAGATTGTCGATGGCACCGGCAACCCGTGGTTTCGAGGCGATCTTGCCATCCGAGGCGATCGCATCGTCGCCATCGGGTTTTCCCTCAATGGCAAGGCCCAACGTGAAATTGACGCCAGGGGACGGATCGTCGCTCCTGGCTTCATCGACATGCATTCCCACTCGGATTCTCTGCTGCTGGAAGACGGCCGTGCGCAGAGCAAGGTGCGGCAAGGAGTCACGACCGAGGTCCTCGGAGAAGGGCTTTCAGCCGGACCGAACCAGGGAAAACGAGCGGCTCCTCTGGAGGCGCGCCCCAGCGATTCTCGAAGATGGAAGACTCTGGGGGATTATCTCACCACGGTGGAAAAGTCGGGGATTTCGGTCAATGTCGCCTCGTATGTCGGGCTGGACAACATCTGGCAGAGCGTGATGGGAACCTCGTTTGATCGCCCCACACCCGCGCAGTTCAAGCAGATGCAGACGCTCCTTGAGGAGGCAATGAACGACGGCGCCTTTGGGCTGTCCACCATGCTGGCCATGCCTCCCGGTTCGCTCGCCACCACCGACGACCTTGTCCAGTTGGTGAAGGTAGTGCATCGCCACGGCGGCATCTATTCGTCCCACATTCGCAATGAGGGCACCGGCGTTCTGGAGGCGATCAAGGAGGCGATCGCCGTTGGGGAGAAGGCAGAGGTTCCCGTGGATATCATCCATCTGAAAATCGCGGACCGCAAGCTCTGGGGGCGGATGGATGAGGTGGTGGGATTGATCGAGGCAGCCCGCAAGAGAGGAGTCAACGTTCAGGCCAATGTCTATCCGTACACCCGCGGCAACAACAATTTGGCGAGCATTATTCCCCCATGGGCGCACGAAGGCGGCACCGTGCGCATGCTGGAACGACTCCGAGATCCCAAACAGCGCGAACACTTGAAAAAGGATATTCGCGAGGGCATTCCGGGGTGGTACAACCACTACACCGCGGTCGGGGGTGATTGGAGTCGCATGCTGATCAATGGGAAGGGAACCTACGAAGGGCTAACGATGGATCGAGTGATCGCCGCGAAAAGCAAGGGAAAAACGCCCATCCCCGATCCCCTCGACGTCCTCTTTGAGGTGCTCAGCGAGGAAGGCGGTTCCGTCCCCACCATCTACGAACATCATACGGAAAAGGACATGAACCTGGCGCTCACCCAACCCTGGTGCTCCATCGGTTCAGACGGCTCGGCGTATGCCACGGAGGGCACTTTACGACGTGGTTATCCTCATCCGCGGAATTTCGGGACTTTTCCTCGCGTGCTCGGTGTCTATGTCCGTGAAAAAAAGCTCCTTCGCCTGGAGGAAGCGGTGCGCAAGATGACCTCGCTCAACGCGGCCAAGCTGGGGATTCTTGACCGAGGACTTCTTCGACCCGGCATGTTTGCCGATGTGGTGATCTTCGATCGCGATACCATCCTTGATCGTTCCACCTACGAAAAACCCTTCCAGTACAGCGTCGGGGTGGAGTATCTCGTTGTAAATGGAAAGGTGGTGCTGGAGCAGGGGAAACACACCGGGACGTTCTCAGGAAGAGCTTTACGCCACGGGAAGTCCGCACCAGAATCAGGCAAGTCGCGACAAGACGATTGACCTGCCCGCCTGTGCGCTGGACAATGAGCCGAATGCCTACCGCAGCCTGCCCTGCCTGCCCTGGGAGAACTACTGGTGAAAATCAACCTCCTCCTTGCCTCCACCATTCTGAGCGCGATCAGTACCTCTCTGTCCGCTGCGGAGCCAGAGGCGCGCGGGGTCGAGTTTTACGAACAGAGGATTCGCCCCGTATTGGTCGAGCATTGTTACCAGTGCCATTCCGAACAGGCCCGCCAGGCGAAAAAACTCAGAGGCGGGCTGCGCCTGGACACCGCCGCTGGGATCAAGGCAGGCGGAGAGACCGGTGCGCTCCTGGATCGCACGCGCCCGGCTGAAAGCCTGCTGATCAAGGCACTTCGTCATGAGGGCGAGGTGCGCATGCCCCCAAAAGCGAAATTAGGCGATCAAGTGGTCAACGATTTTGCCACGTGGATCAAGCTCGGGGCGCCAATCCCTCCGGATCGGGTAACGACTGCCCAGCCCGAAGCGATCAACTGGGAAAGGGCCCGTCAGTTCTGGGCATTCCAACCGCCTGTCAAACACCCCCGACCAAAAGTTGCGGATGTGAAGGCGGCCGGCAACGACATCGATTCCTTCCTTCAGGCGGAGTTGGAACGGCACCAGTTGAAACCGGTACGCCGAGCCGCCAAGCGCGAGTTGATTCGTCGCGCAACTTTTGATCTCCTGGGTTTACCGCCCACGCCAGAAGAAATCGACGCGTTCCTCAAGGACGAATCTCCGGAAGCATTTCGGCGCGTTGTCGATCGCCTCCTCGCCTCGCCTCATTATGGGGAACGATGGGGACGCTACTGGCTCGATGTGGCTCGCTATGCCGAGGACAAGGCGCTGGCAGTCGCCAAACCCTCTCCCCAGGCGTTTCGCTACCGTGACTGGGTGGTTCAAGCGTTCAACCAGGATATGCCCTATGATCGTTTTCTCCTGTTCCAACTGGCAGGTGATCTGCTCCCCGAGAAATCCGCCGATCCCTTCACTCGGCTTGGCGGACTGGGCTTTCAGGGCCTGGGGGCGGAGTATCACAAGGGAAACTTTGCTGCGCAGGTGATGGCCGACGAATTGGATGATCGCATTGATACGCTCTCACGCGGGCTGCTGGGGCTCACCGTTGCCTGCGCCCGTTGCCATGACCACAAATACGATCCCATACCCACTCGCGATTATTATTCGCTTGCCGCAGCCTATCAGGGCTCCAACCTCGTCGATCTGTCCGCCTCCCCGGCCGAGGTAAGTACTCGTTTTCAGGAGTGGCAACAGGAAACCAGGAAGCAGGAAGCCAGTCTCTCGGAATGGCTTCAGAACCAGGGACAGACGCTGAGCAAGGCGGCCCTCCGAGATGCCAATCGCTACCTTGTGCTCGCCTATCAACTCCGTGTACTGCGCCATCACAAGGTTCCTCATGACGAAAATCTCCTGATTGCAAAGGAGAAGCTGCAGCCCCACCTTGTGCGTCGATTGGTTAGTCTCCTGGAACAGGCGAAACCCATTCCCGGTTTGGAGGAATGGAACGCCATAGTGACCAAAGCCAACCAGTCGCTGGAGAGGAACAGACCAGTTGGAGCAAAAGTCCAGCTTCCTCCTGAAGTGCAGAGGGCAATTGAGTCGATCCAGCAAAAGGCAAGGAAAGCCCTGGACGAAATGGAGAGAGGCGAGCGTGTGCATCAGGAAAAACTCACTGGGGGGGATGCAGCCGCCAGAAAGAGGTTACAAAAGGCACCGGTCGCTGCGGAGGCTGAGAAACTACTCAAACGACTGCTTGGTGAACCCCGCTCACCCTTCGTGATAGAGAAAAATGTCATCGTGGATTTGCTGGCCTCGGGGGAGCGCACGGAGTATGAGCGTCGACGCCAGAGCCTGGAGGCGCGCAAGAAAGATCCCCCGCCGGCGCCGATCATGATCCATGGCATCAAGGGTGGGGGCCAGGCGATGCGCGTCCACATCAGGGGGCGTGTGGAGAACCTTGGCGAGCAGGCACCCCCTGGATTCCTGCGAATCCTGGCCAGCGCGAAAAAGAATCCTTCAAAGTCTTTCACTCGCCTTGAGCTCGCTCAGGCAATCGCATCGGCTCAAAATCCTCTCACCGCCCGAGTGATGGTAAATCGTGTTTGGCAACATCATTTTGGTCGGGGGATTGTGGCCACCCCGAGTAATTTTGGTCAGCTGGGTGATCGCCCCAGTCATCCGGAGTTACTGGATACACTCGCTGTCCGCTTTGTCGAGTCCGGATGGTCGGTGAAATGGCTGCATCGAGAGATCATGCTGTCTGCCGCGTATCAGCGTGGGAGTGATCGAGATAGTTCAAACGTTATAAAAGATCCTGAAAATCGCTATCTGTGGCGAGTTACTCCCCAACGACTGGACCTGGAGGCGTGGCGTGATGCGGTTCTCGCCGTCTCAGGACGCTTGGATCCTACCGTGGGAGGAACTTCGGTCGACTTGAACACGTCTACCAACGTGCGGCGAACAATCTATGCGAAAGTGAGCCGCTCGGTTCCGAACCCAACGATGACGGCGTTTGATTTTCCCGACGCTAATGTCTCCAATGATCGACGTAGCATTACCACGATTCCGCAACAGCAACTTTTTGTTCTCAACAGTACGTTCATGATCGAGGGCGCCCATGCATTTGCTGCACGTTTAGAGAAGGCAGAGAAAACGGACCGGGGCCGTATCAACGTGGCGTTTCGCCTGGCATTCGGTCGGCTGCCAAGCGAGGAGGAACTCGCTCTGGGGTTGGAGTTTCTCAAGCAAGCCGCCCAATCCAGCGGAAAAGAGAAACTCTCACCCCTGGAACAGTATGCCCAAGCGCTCCTGGCGACCAACGAGTTTCTCTGGATTGATTGATGAAATCGAGAGCGTTTCCGTCGCCCGGAGCAAACATCTTGGAGAAGGGGAGAGGGCATGAGCAATCCAATGGAATCCAATCTCTCGCGGCGCGCGATGTTGGCTCAGTGCGGCACAGGCGTGGGGATCCTTGGTCTGGCTGGTATCTTGAACGCACAGGGGTTGCTCGGAGCGGAGGCAAGCGCGCCAAAGAACCCACTGGCTCCCAGGGCGCCGCATTTCCGCCCACGGGCCAGGCACATTATCCATTTGTACATGAACGGCGGGCCTTCTCAGGTAGATACGTTCGATCCCAAGCCGGCCCTGGCGAAATACAACGGCCAGCGTCCACCCAGCATCACTGGGTTAAAAACCGAGAATGCCACTGGAGGTTTGCGTCCGTCGCCATTCAAATATGTCCGCCACGGTAAGGCTGGCGTGCCGGTCAGTGAGATCTTTTCTGAGGTCGCACGGTGCGGCGATGAGCTGTGTGTGATACGATCCATGCACACCAACGTACCCAATCATGAACCCTCGATGTTCATGATGAACAGTGGTCATGTTCAGTCGATTCGTCCCAGTTATGGGTCCTGGTTGCTCTACGGACTTGGAACCGAGAATCAGAATCTCCCGGGGTATCTGGTTCTTGGAACAGGGCGACCGGTGAATGGAGCCGCCAACTGGAGCAGCCGTTTCCTCCCCGGAATCTACCAGGGGACCCACCTGGATCTCCCGGTCACGTTTCAGCCACACCAGGTGATGCCTTACCTGGGCAATGATCAACTCTCGCCCGAAAGCCAACGCCGCCAGTTAAACCTGATTCAGAAGTTGAACAGCGCCCATGCCCACCAACATGGACATGAAAGCCTCCTTGATGCACGGATTGAATCGCTGGAGATGGCATTCCGAATGCAATCCGCCGCTCCAGAGGCCTTTGATATTAGCAAGGAACCCGAGCGAATTCGAAGGATGTACGGGCTCACTGGGGGTGCAGGGGATAGCGTCTTCGCCATGAATTGCTTGCTGGCTCGGCGTTTGGTGGAGCGCGGGGTTCGTGTTATCCAGGTCTACTTTGGCAACTTCCAACCCTGGGATACGCACGGAAACAACGACGATCAGCACCGAAAACTCGCAGGGACGGCGGATCGTCCAATCGCGGCATTGCTCCAGGATCTCAAGCAACGCGGACTCCTTGCGGAAACCCTGGTCCTGTGGGGCGGTGAATTTGGACGTACTCCGGCGGCTCAGGGATCGGGGCGGGATCATAACCACTGGGGATTCTCGGTCTGGCTCGCAGGCGGGGGAGTCAAGGGAGGGATGACCTATGGCTCCACCGATGAGTTTGGATTCCAGGCAGTGGAACGGAAGGTCCATGTTCACGATCTCCACGCGACCATTCTGCATTTGATGGGGTTGGATCACGAGAAGTTAACCTACCGCTACAGTGGTCGCGACTTCCGGTTAACTGATGTTCACGGTCAGGTGATTCGCGAGATTCTGGCCTGATGAGGCATGGCCCTTCCTTGCCGCTGGAAAAGTGAACCGCAGGGAGTTTTCTCTTTTCATCCCGAGGACAGCAGGGAGACCGCGTTCATGCGTCAGCTGATCAGTCTTGTGGTAATGGGATTGGCGGTCCTTGTCAGCGTTCCGGCCATGAGAGCGACTGAGAAAGTGCCCACGGCGGCGATGGAAGGGGAGGCCATCAAATATCTTGATGGAATCCGTGGCGATCTGATCTCGGTGAACCAGGATATCTGGAATTTCGCCGAGTTGGGTTTGCAGGAGTTCCGCTCCTCTGCTCGGCTCATCGGGGTCCTGAAGAAGGCCGGTTTCAAGGTGACCGAGGGTGTCAGTGGGATGCCGACAGCCTTTGTCGCCGAATATGGGGCAGGGTCACCCGTGATTGGAATCCTGGCGGAGTACGATGCGTTGCCAGACTTATCACAGCAAGCGGTTGGAAATCGTAAGCCAGTGGAAGGACGCTCCACGGGCCACGGCTGTGGTCACTGTGCGCTTGGAACTGCTGCTGTCGGAGCCGCCCTGGCAGTCAAGGAAGTCTACGACCGGCACAAACTCAAGGGGACAATCCGGTTGTATGGCACCCCCGCGGAAGAAACGGGGATTGGCAAGACCTACATGACGTTGGATGGCCAGTTCAAGGATCTGGATGTCTGCCTGCACTGGCATCCCGGCTCGCAGAACAAGGTGTTCTACAGTTCTTCCAAGGCGCTGATCTCGGCGAAGTTCACCTTCACCGGCCTACCCGCCCACGCCTCCGCCAGCCCCGACAAGGGGCGAAGCGCGCTCGATGGTGTGGAATTGATGAATGTTGGTGCGAATTACATGCGCGAGCATGTCAAGGAAACGAATCGGATTCACTATGTGATCACCAGGGGCGGAGGACAACCGAACGTTGTTCCAGGGACCGCACAGGTGTGGTACTACGTTCGAGCCAACGCTCATCCAGATGCCGAAGCGCAGTTCGACTGGTTGCTGGAGATTGCCGAGGGTGCCGCGAAAATGAGCCGCACCAAGGTGCAGGTTCAGGTCGATACGGATAACCACGAACTCCTGCCCAATCTACCACTTTCCCGGCTTATCTTGAAGAACTTCAAGAAAGTCGGACCCCCTCGTTTTGAAAAGAATGATCTCGATCTGGCTCGCCAACTCCAGACCGTTTTACGCTCGGATTTCGGGCTAACTGTGAAAGAGACTCTTCACCAGAGCATTGAAGAGCTTCCAGCATCCCCCTACCAGGATCAGGGATCGACGGATGTGGGGGATATCAGCTGGCACGTTCCAACTAGCGGACTTTCGACCGCCTGCTTTGCTGCCGGCAGCCCGGGACATAGCTGGCAAAATGTCGCCGCCATCGGTTCACCCATCGGCCACAAGGGGATGATGGTGGCCGCCAAGGTGCTGGCGTTGAGTGCCCTTGATTTATTGCAGGATCCCCAGGCAGTGAAGGATGCCAAGGCCGATTTTGCGCAGCGCTTGAAGGATCGAAAATACACTACCAGGATCCCGAAGGGGCAAAAAGCCCCTAAGGCAATCCGTTAAATAGATACATTTCTTGACCTCTGGATGGACTCCAAGCCTAGAATTGGAACGACTCGATGAGCCGACGTGCGAAGGTGGCAGTGACAGATTTCATTGTTGAATCGCTCGATCATGAAAAGCGAATCCTCGGAGATCTGGCCGATCCGGTGGCATTGAACGCCGCCCAGGAAGACGAACTCCTTGGCCGGATCGAAGATGCTGACGCGGTGATGATTTATCACACCCTGGTGTTGAGTGAACGAACGATCAATCGCTTGAAGCAATGTCGGCTGATCGTTCGCTGTGGGGTTGGCTACGACAATGTGGATATTCACGCTGCCCGACAGCGGGGAATCCCCGTCGCCAACGTCCCTGATTACGGAACGGAGGAGGTCGCCGATTCCGCGCTCGGCCTGGCGTTGGCCCTTACACGAGGCATCCATCTGCTCACAGGGCGTCTTCGTGAGGAACGGGGACCATGGACCTTTAACCAGGTTCGACCGCTGCGACGGTTACGTGGCCGCGGGTTTGGAGTGGTTGGGCTGGGGCGGATTGGCACCGCCGTTGCCCTGCGGGCTCGGGCTCTGGGGATGGATGTCCTCTTTCACGATCCGTATGTTCCCGACGGCCGCGATCGCGCGCTTGGTATCCGCCGCGCGGAGTCCCTCCAGGAGTTGCTGGAGCAATCGTACGTGGTCAGCATGCACTGTCCACTCACCACGGAAACCAGGCACCTGATCAACGCCCAAACCCTTGCTTGCATGGCGCCCGATGGCTATCTGGTAAACACTGCTCGCGGGGGCGTGGTAGACGTCCTGGCGATACTTGATGCCGTGACTGCCGGCCGACTCGCTGGCGCTGGAATCGATGTGCTGGAGGAGGAACCACCACCAAACGATCATCCATTGATCAAAGCCTGGCGTGATCCCAATCATCCTGCGCACGATCGGATCATTCTGAATCCCCACGCCGCTTTCTACTCGGAAGAAGGGTTGCTCGACATGCGTATCAAGGGGAGTGAAAACTGCAGGAGAGTTCTGCTTGGCCACGCTCCGCGAAATGTCGTGAATGGAGTGATCTGAACACCGTTCGGGTCGCTCTCCAGCTCCCCACCAGCAAAGTGGGAACTCCAGAGCGTATCCTCCCTCAGGGCATCAAGGAAACCCAGACCAGCAGTATCCCCTTCGAGCAGGGCAAGGGAATGTTGATCGGATATGTCAGCGACGAGAAGTTTGTGGCACTCCCAGGCGTTCTCCTGGAGTTCGTCAATCGCCAGGGGGAATCGTGGGAGGCGCGCTCTCGTGCGTCTGGTTCTGTATTTGCGGACATCCCTGCGGGAGAATATGTCGTAACACTCCATAGACCGGGATATGGTGGCAAACGGGTTCCCCTTACTCTCCCGCTCGTTGAGCCCTACCACTTTCGTTTGCTTGCTGATGGACTTCTTGGATACGCGTGGCCAAAGTGTGTGCGTACCGGTGATCACTCGGAGTTTCGCGTTCATTCGGTGGAGCAATACCAGTTAAGTTTATGGCGTTATGGCTGGGAAAAAGAACTTGTGCGGAACCTGGGTTGGCACGATGAGCATGGCCCTCGAGCCACCATGCAGATCACACCCGATGGCGATTATACCCAGCACGGGGTTGGTTGGAACCAGATCGGCTATACCAGCCCCACCCACAGGCAGTTTGTCACCGCGCCGGACCGAAGCGGACTCTATTACTTTCATGCGCTGACCTCCACGGGGAGTCATTTCGCCTTTCCGTGGGTGATTGCCCCGCTTCGTCCCACTGCACCAATCGCCGTGCTCGCCTCCAATCTCACCTGGAACGCCTACAACGCATTTGGAGGGCGGAGCAATTACATTAACGCCGATCAACTCCCCTGTGTTCCCATCGTGAATTCACGCCAGGAACTCAGTCGTTACGCCGATGCAGAGCACCAGACGTGGAGCTGTTCTGGATATGCTCCCCTTTCATTCGATCGCCCAGAACCCATCAATGATATCGCACTCAACGAATCCATCACCGATCCCATCGAGGGCAGGGCGGCTTGCCACGTTGCTCCTGCGGAGTGGCGCTTGCTTGGATGGCTCGAGAAGGTGGGCTACACTTACGATTTTTACAGTGAAACCCAGCTTCACAACGAGGTTCTTGACCTCTCAGCATATCGTGTACTTGTCCTCAATACTCACCCGGAATACTGGACCCGGAAGATGTATCATCGCGTCAAGCGCTGGGTGTTTGAGGAAGGGGGACGATTGATCTATCTTGGTGGCAACGGCATCAATTGTGAGGTGGAACTCCTCCCCAATGACGCGATGCTCGTTCACAATGGCACGATCAAGAACCTTTGGCCAGAGGGGATTGGCGCCGAGAGTCGATTTGGAAAACGTGTTGAATCCGAGGCCCATCTCCTTGGAGTTGTCTTCGATCCTGCTGGTGCGATGACCGCTGCTCCCTACCAGGTTTTAGTCGGTGATCACTGGGTTTTCGAAGGCACGGGCCTCAAGACTGGCGACTCGTTTGGTGAACAAAGCCTGCACCGACGCTGTCCCGGAGGCGCTTCTGGTCACGAGACTGACAAACTTTCTCTTTCTTCGCCCAGGAATGTTCAATTACTCGCCCGGGGGTTCAATCAGGACAACGGCGGGGCACAGATGGTTTACTTCACCACTTCCAGTGGCGGTCAGGTTTTCTCAGTTGGATCCATCTGTTACCCAAGCGCACTCCCGGTCGACGAGACAATCTCTCGGATCACAAGCAATGTGGTTCGCCGCTTCCTGGAATAACTCACCATCCCGCTCTCCTGGTAAGGATGCTCGCCATGAAGATCACTGGCGTGGAAACCATTCCCGTTTGTGTCCCACTCAAAAAAGGAATGACGGCGTTGACCGCTCACGGCGAACACGTGGTTTCCGCCTATGTCATTGTGCGTCTTCACACCGATGAGGGATTGGTTGGACTGGGGGAGGCAACTCTTGGCCCCCGTTGGAGTGGAGAGACGAGTCGTGGGTGCATCGCCGCGATCGAGGAATTCCTTGCCCCCGTTCTTCTTGGTCAGGATCCTCGTCACATCACCCTGCTGCGCACCGCCATGGATCGGGTGATTAAATGGAATCCGTTCGCCAAGGCGGCGCTGGAGATGGCACTGTGGGATCTCGCTGGCAAGGCAGTGAACCTCCCGGTCTATCAACTGCTTGGTGGGAAGGTGCGTAACGCCGTTCCCATCAAAATGATGATTGGCGCCTTCGATCTCGACCGGGTGAAGGCGATGGCGGATCAGTTCCTGCAGTGGGGAGCACGCTGTTTGAAGGTGAAAGTTGGCATCTCCCCCGAAGAAGATATCGCACGTGTCGGGGCAGTCCGAGCGACGGCAGGTCCCCAGATTCCCATTGGCATTGACGCCAACTGCGGTTGGAACCCCACAACGGCCTTGCGTGCATTGCGACGGCTGCGTGATTTCAATATTCTCTTCAACGAACAGCCAATCGCACCAGGAAACCTGGGAGCACTCGCCCACATACGCCAACAAATTGACATCCCGCTCATGGCGGACGAAAGTGCCTTTACCGCGCCAGAGGCCTGGCAGTTAACCGTCCATCAATGCGCGGACATCCTCAGTGTTTACCCTGGGAAGAATGGGGGAATTGCGGCGACGGTGGAGATCGCTCACCTGGCTCGGGCTGCGGGGTTGGTGTGTGCCCTCGGCAGCAATCTGGAGCTTGGAGTCGGCACCGCGGCCATGCTCCATGTGGCAATCGCCATGCCGGAGATCGCCAGCGAGGTGTATCCTGCTGATGCCATCGGGCCACTCTATCATGAAGCGGATCTTCTTACGCAGCCTCTCGCGCTTGGACCTGTGGTCGCTCTGGTTCCGGAAGGGCCGGGGTTGGGAGTCCAACTGGACGAGGAACAACTTCGTCGCTGGCGTGAGGGATGATTTACCGCACTGGCCTCTCTGGATCGTTTCGAGATCCATCTTGAAAGCGAGTGTCCATGCGTACCAGTCGAATCAAGGCAAAGTTGAAGCGAAATGAACCGGTGTTGTTGACCACACTCCATTTCACCGATCCCTCGGTGTTTGAATTAACCAGCCAGATGGGATTTGATGGGATCTGGATGGATCTGGAGCATCACGGCTACAGCGTGGAGACGGCTTCAAACCTGATGCGTGCCGCTCGGGTTGGGAGCGCTGATATTCTCGCTCGCCCAGCCAAAGGGGAGTTCATGCGCCTGGGGCGCTTGCTGGAGGCGGGCGCCCAGGGGATCATGTATCCTCGTTGTGCCGATGCCAGGGAAGCCCGCGAGGTGGTTGCCTGGAGCAAGTTTGCCCCTCTTGGTCGACGTGGGTTCGATGGCGGCAATCCCGATATGCCCTACTGCACTCTCCCCATGGCAGAATACATTCAGCGCGCAAATGAGGAATCGTTCCTGGTTATCCAGTTGGAAGATCGGGAGGCGGTCGCCAACGCGAAAGCCATCGCCGAGGTCGAGGGAGTTGATGTCCTTTTCTTTGGCCCGGCAGACTTCACGGTTCTTGGTGGAATCCCGGGACAGTTCGATCATCCGCTCGTTCAGGAAGCGATTCGCCAGATCGCTGACGCCGCTCGCCAGGCCGGTAAACAGTGGGGAATGCCCACTCCTTCACCGGAACGAACGGAGCAACTCCTCGAACTTGGAGCTCGATTCCTCTGCCACGGCGCTGATCTCCTGCTGGTGAAGCACGGTTTGGAGGAGATGCAACGGCAGTTCACCCCGCTGGGTTTTACTTTCAACCGATAACTTCCTACTCTCCTGCCACTGAATTCTTCTGAGTGTTGATTCCATCTTCCAAAACTCCCTGGGGATTAATCCATGATCATTCCGCTCCGCAAGATGCTCGTGGCGCTTTTCTCTCTTCTGCTATCCTGCGGTACGATGCTCGCTGCCGATACACCAAAAACAAGAATCCTGCTGATTGGAAAGAACCCGGATCATCCGTACGGCTCGCACATGTACATGCATACTTGCGAGATCCTGGCGAGGTGTTTGGAGCGCACTCCGGGCGTCGAAACCGTGGTTTCCAATGGGTGGCCGAAAGATCCCAAGCTGCTGGAAGGGGTGAAAGCGATCGTTGTCTACACCAGTCCCGCCGCAGAACTCCTGCTTGAAGGCCCCCATCGTGCCCAGGTCGACGCATTGATGAAAAAGGGAGTCGGGCTGGTCACCATCCACTGGGCGTCGTCGGTAAACAAGAACAATTTGGATACCCTGGGACCCACGTGGTTGCGTTACATGGGTGCGACCTGGGTTAGTAACGTGGGGCTGAGTGGGGGGAAATCACCTCTCAAACAGCTCCTTCCCGAGCATCCCATTTGCCGCGGCTGGAAAGAATACACCATCGAGGATGAATATTATCTCGATCCAGTTATCAAGCAGGCCAAACCCTTGCTCCAGGTACGCGAACGGAAGGGGAAAGAGGTGGTGGTCGGCTGGGTCCATGAACGTGCTGACGGCGGACGCGCGTTTGGCACCACTCTTGGCCATCCCTACTCCAACTTCCAGATTGAGGCATTTCGCCGCATGCTTGTGAACGCGATCCTCTGGTCAGCGCACCTGGAAGTCCCCAGGGACGGTGCGCCCGTTGATATTGGAGCGAAAGCCCTGGCGCTGCCACCCAAACCCTGAAGGTAGACGGAGCCGAGCGAGCAGTCTCCTCTTTTCCAGCTGTATTTGCCAGGAGGTCTGTTATTCTGGTGGATGGGAGATCGTCCTGTCTGTGGCTGCAAGGATTGCGGGTAGCGAAGGAGGAACCATCATGCCTGGAGTTCGCTACTTTCTCGGCCTGGCACTGTCGCTGTTCGTCCTTCTCCCCCTGCGCGGTGCGGACGATTCGATTCCTCAGGCAGAGCAAATATTGCAGCGAGCGGGGCTTGCCACTGACGACCGAGCCCTGCTCACGTTTTTCCGCGAACGAACGATATCTCTCGATCCGCATGACGTGGCTCGGTTCATCAACGAGCTCGGCTCTCCAACGTTCGCTCGGCGCGAAGCGGCGTCCCGCGCTCTAATCGCCCTGGGAGTGCGCGTGACGCCTTTCCTGGAGGCTGCCCGCCGGTCGCCGGATCCTGAAGTGCGGCGACGCATCGAGGATTGCCTGACGAGCATCGACCGTGACAGACATCCGGAGTTGATCAAGGCCGCTGCAACGGTCCTGGCCGCACGGAATCCCGAGGGCGCCGCACGAGTGCTGCTTGCTTTTCTTCCTTCCTCGATCACGGAAGATGTCGCCAGCGTTGTTCGTTCGGCTCTTTACAAGGTCGCTCTCCGCGAGGGCAAACTGATCCCTGAAGTTCCACGTGCGCTCAAGGATCGCGAGCCCGCGCGCCGTGCTGGTGCTGGGGTTGCCCTTTGCCGTCCGCAACTCGTCCAGTATCGCGCCAGTGTTCGTGAACTCCTGAAAGATCCCGTGCCCACGGTGCGCCTCGCCGTGGGGTTGGCCCTGCTCCGCGAGGGGGAGAAGGAGGCCCTTCCTGTCCTCATCGCCCTTTTCAGCAAAATGTCGCGTGATCACCTTTGGCAGATCGAGGATATCCTCTACGAACTGGCAGGGGACCGCGCCCCGACACTCGCCCTGGGGAACGAGAACGAAACGCGCGAGGCGTTTGTGCGCGCCTGGTTGGAATGGTGGAAGAAAGAGGGCTCTCGCGTGGACCTCGCACGAGTGGGGGATACCTCGTTCAAGGATCAGACATTGCTCGCCCTCCTCGACGAGGGAAAGATTCTGCAACTCGATAGCAACGATAAGCCGATCTTTACCATCGAGAAAGTTGGTTTTCCTCTCGATGTGCAGTTTCTCCCCGGGGAGCGGGTGTTACTTGCAGAACACGGCGCGAACCAGGTCACGGAACGAGCGCGTGATGGGACGATCCTGTGGGAGCACGAGGTTGCCTCTCCTCTGGTTGCCCAACGGTTGGCGAATGGACGAACCTTCATCGCCACCAAGCGCTACTTGCTGGAGGTGGATCGTGAAGGACGGGAACACTTTCGCTATCAACGGCCCGATGGCGAGGAGTTCATGCGCGCCAGCAAGTTACCCAGTGGAGAGCTCGTGGTGGTGACCATGCGGCAGCAACTCGTTCGCATCGATACCCAGGGCAAGGATGTGTTCACCTTGCGTGTGAATGTGCACACCTCGGGCGGGCGCATTCAGGTCCAGCCCAATGGGAACATGTTGATCCCGCAGATGTACCACAACCGCGTGGTTGAGTATGATAGCAAGGGGAAGGTGGTACGTGAGTTCCCTGTGGAACAACCGATCGCGGCCGTGCGCCTCCCCAATGGACACACCCTGATCACCTCGATGAGCCAGATGCGGGCCATTGAGTTCGACTTGCTGGGGAAGGAAATTTGGGAGTACAAGGCCACCACTCGTGTGACCCGAGCCCTGCGCCGGTGACCCTGCGTCCTCGGTGGCCCTGGCTGCACCTACTGGCGCTCCTGCTCCTGGTGAGCCTGGTTCTTACCGGAGGAGTACTGCTCTCCAAGACGTGGTTTGGGCCGCCACGAACTCCTCCTGACACCCCCGCCTCGTCCGGCCTGCCACCCGTTGATCAGAAGGCATTGCACTCAGCAATCCAGAAGGATGATGTGAAGGCTCTGCGCGAGTTCTTCCGGAAGCGTACCCTTGGGCCGGCGGAACTTCGCACGGTGCGCGCGGAGATTCAGCAACTGGGCGATCCTTCGTTCGCAGTGCGGACCAGGGCCACCGAGAGTCTGGCCGCCAGAGGAGCCGCCATTACCACATTGCTTCGGGAAGCAACAGGCAACGCCGATACCGAGATCGCTTCTCGAACACGCGCGCTGTTGGCGCACATTCCGATGGTCTCCGCCGATGTGATCAGCAAGTCTCTCTCAGTACTCGCGAACCATCCCGACCCTGAAACGGTCACGGTTTTACTCGATTATCTCCCCTGCGCCGAGAGTGAGGGGCTGTCGGCGGAGGTTCGACAGACATTGGGAAAATTGGCTTCGCGCGGAGGCCAGTCCCTCGCTGTGCTGGTTCAGGCATTGAGCGAGGACGACCCTGTTCGGCGACTGGCTGCCGCACTGGCGTTGCTTCAAGCTGGGGTACGCGAACATCAGCCGGCTCTGCGCAAGCTCCTGGCTGATCCAGATCCTACCGTACGCGCCAACCTCGCGCACGCCTTCCTTGATCGAGACGACCGCGCGGGCATCCCGGTGCTGATCGACCTGCTTCCCGACCTTGCAGGTGACGCCGCCTGGGCGCTCGCGGATCGACTGACAGCGCTGGCGGGTGCGAGCGCCCCCGAAGTCTCGCCAGGAGAGGGGGCGGAGGATCGAATTGACTGTCGCGATGCCTGGCGATTGTGGTGGCGAACTAATGGCGACAAAATCGACCTGAAAAAGGTGCGACAATCTTCCTCCGAAAAGGGGAACACCTTGCTGGTCTATTTGACTGGTAAAGATGGCATGGTGGAGGAGATTGATCACCAAGGCAAGGGGATCTGGCACAAAAGCCCGTTCTGGTCGCCGCTGTCCGCGCAGTGGCTTGATGAGCAAACGTTTCTGCTCACCGAGTATGGCGGCGAACGCGTGACCGAGCGGAATCACGAGGGCGATGTGAAATGGCTGAAAAACATGGATCGTCCAGTGGTGTGCGCACGCCGGATTGATGCCGAGCACACCATGATCGTTTGTCGCAACCTCGTGGTGGAGGTCGATCGCGCTGGGAAGGAACGCTTTCGCTATGAACATCCCACGCGCTCAATCGCGGCAGCGCGTAAACTCTCCGAGGGCACCCTGGTGCTCCTCACCGACGACGGAACATGCCTCCAGCTTGATCGGAAGAACAAGGTTCGGGCGCGTTTCTCTGTGGGCGGGCAGCAGAACGTGGGTACGGTGTTCGATGTCCTCCCCAATCGGAGTGTGGTCGTTCCCCTGTACACCGAGGATAAGGTGGTGGAATATTCTTCCAAAGGGAAGATTCTCTGGCAAATCGCTGTGTCTCAGCCAACGATGGTACAACGCCTCGCCGGGGGACGTACGTTGATCGGTAGCACCACCAGGCGAACCCTGCTGGAGGTGGATCGGCAAGGTAAGGTGCTCTGGTCGCATCTGACGCTTCCGGGGAACCCCGTGTACATGGAGCGGCGCTAATCCGGTTGCCCCTTGGCCGTCCCCCTCCAGAACCCTAGCATTGTGCGTATCGACCTTGTGCTTTTGCCCGCCCGGACCGCCAGCCTGAGATCCTTTATGCGTGAGTTGACAACCCTCGCCTCTGCCAAGGATGCCCAGACCTTTGCAGAGTATCTGCGGACCCTGAACATTGAGACTCGTGTGGAACAATCCCCCAGGGGAACGGTTCTCTGGGTCTGTGATGAAGATCAGGTAACCAGGGCGCGCGCGGAGTGGGAGAGCTTTCAGAAGGAGCCTCAGGCGGAGCGCTATCGCAAAGCCGCGCGGCTGGCAGGGACGAGACGCGCGGAAAGCCCATCGCCCCTCGAAGCCGAACAACCGGGAGAGCCAGCGTTTCGCCCCTTCCCCGCCGGGAGCTATCGCATCACGATGATTCTGGCGTTTCTGAGTGTGTTTCTGACCGTGATGATGGAATCGCCCGACGGGATGAAAACCGCGCAACAGTTCTTCATCGCCCGCGAGGTCGTTTATCAGGGACGGGTGGTGCTCCGCCCGAGCTTGCCAGAGGTTCGGCAAGGCGAGGTGTGGCGCCTGATCACCCCCATTTTTCTGCATTTTGGTATCTTTCATTTGCTCGTGAACATGGTCGCCCTGCGCTGGTTGGGAGGCCAGGTGGAGCAGGTGAGTGG
>JAKOSN010000210.1 GCA_029777335.1 Planctomycetota bacterium | reverse complement strand
CTTTCTCAGACCTGCTCGGTCATCTCGTTGAATTCCATGTAGTGCAGATGCTTGTACAGCGGACTCTGCGAGAGGAGTTCCTTGTGCTGCCCCGCTGCCTCCACACGCCCCTTGTGCAGCAGAAAGAGCTTGTCGCAACTGCGAATCGTCGAAACGCGATGCGGCAGGAAAATCACGGTGCGCCCAGGGAGGAAGCGCGCCAGCGCATCGTCGATCAGCGGTTTGACCTCCTCGTCGAGGTTGTCCAGTTCCTCAATAATCATCAGCGCGGGATCACGCAGGATGGCTCGCGCCAGAGCGATGCGATATTGCTCGGCCGCGTTGAGCGAATGGCCCAGTTCGCCAATCACTGTTTCGTAGCCCTTGGGCAACTTCAGAATGAACTGATGCGCCCGGGCGATCTTGGCCGCCTCCACGATCTGCTGCAAACTGTACGATTCGGCGCCACAGCCAATGTTGTTCGCCACGGTATCGTGGAAAACCAGGTTGTGCAGCAGAACCGTCCCGATCTTGTCGCGCAGCGAATCGAGTGTCACCCAGCGCAGATTGTGCTCGTCGATGCGGATCTCGCCCGAGGTTGGATCGAGTAAGCGCGGAATGAGATAGATAAAGGCGTGTTTCTCCAGATCGTCTGCCCCCACCAGCCCCACCTTCTTCCCCGCCGGGATGGTGAGAGTGACATTCTGCAACAGCACGCGCCCGCTTCCGGGCTCACGCAGCGTCACGTTATCGAACTCGATGCGGTTGTCGATGCCGGGGAGGAACTCAGCACCAACCACCTGGGAAACCTCACTTTTGCGCTCCAGAAAGCGATGAATCTGCACCGCTGCCTCCCGCCCCCGGCGCATCTTCTTGCGATGAGCCAGCCAGTTCTGCAACGGCGAATAGAGACTGATCAACCCGGTTGCCATCGCCAGTAAACTCGCCACCCCCACCTTGCCCCAGAGGACAATCACCCCGGCGGCATAAAGAAGCACAAGGGCAGCGATCGACCCCAGGAGGATCAACACCATGCGCGCAATGGCCGCTCCGCGGTAGGATTTCATCTGCGCCTCGGCATACTTGGAGAGTTGCCGTTCCACGCGGCGCTGATTGAACAGCTCCATCATGTAGCACTTCACCAGGCGCATCATCATCAAACTTTCGCGAATCAGCGTGAGGCGCTCGCTGGCGCGATTGGTCGCCTCCTGCCCCTGGCGCCGGAAGTAAACGGTCACCTGTCCGCCCAGCATCCACACCAGCAAGGCGCACAGCACACAGGCCAGCGCCAGAAAGGGATCGACCACCAGGGCAAAAAGAAGCAGCAGGATAAACTTGAACGGCTCGCGGTACATTACCGTCAGGCGGGCAAAGAGTGCATCGTGAACCGCCTCGACATGGCGCGTAAAGATGGTGACGGCTTCGGAAGGTCCCAGCGCGCGAATGGCCAGGGTGCCCAGCCGAAAGCTGTGATGATAAACCGCCCGGCGCAAGCGCGTGGTGGCCTCGGTGGCCGCCTGAGCCGCCATCGCGTACATGAGCAACTTGAACGCAGCCCGCACCAGCACCACCACCAGCGCCAGCACAAACAGCCCAATCAGATAGGGCGAGACAATCAAATTTTGCGAGGTGTCGCGCCACATCCAGGTGTTCCAGCGCGCCAACCATCCCAGAAGCCCTGTCTGCAAGCGCCCTTGCAGATCGCTGCGCACCACCAGGCTGAGCACACCATGCTGGGTTTCCTGAAGGGCTGCGGTCTGCACCACCTCGGCCACCTCGGGCGAAATCCGCTTCTCCAGCGCCTCGTGCATGTACTCCACCCAGGCCCGCTCGTGCAGTTCGCTGGAGAGTTCTGACCAGGGTTTGCCGAGTTCTTCGAGCCAGGCGGTGTGCCGCTCCTGTCGAAACCGATCCCAGTTCTGCTCAACCGTCTTGCGCTCCTCGTCGGAAAGCTCGCCCAGGGTAGTGGAGAGGGGTTTCCCCGAAGGAAGAAGGGCGTCTGCGGTCTGAATCCAGATGGCGGTTTGGGCCGCGGGGTCGAGCGCCGACCACTTCGCCTTCAACCATTCCTCCCAGCGGCTCACCCGTTGGGTACGGACTGCCTCCGCGTCCCAGTAGTCTTGCAGGCGTTCCTTGTCTGCGGGCGAAAGTTCGCGGTAACTGGGCAACTGCCCGCGATGCACCATCAAGTCAGCGAACAGACCGAGCAGGACTAACAAACAAACGTAAAGAAAGCCCGTGGCAGTGGCACTGAGATAGGCGAGCCACTTGGCCCCGGCCTTGTAGCCCAGGTACGAGCACGCCCAGGCAAAAGCGGTGCGTTCAGCGTCACGGTCCACAGATGCACCTCGCGACAGGGTTGCCAGCTGGCAGCAACGGCAGGAATTGTCCACCCGCCGACAGTGAACTCTTATCGATTATGTACGAGGTAAACGCTCTGGAGGAAGAGGAAACCGGGCCATCTTTTCCCGGTTGCTGGCCCCCTCGCTGGCAAATTCGCGCCGGGAAAACCCTCTGGGAGCGCGGCACGATTCACCCTGGCGGCCTCCTCCACCCACCGCGCAAGACTTTTTCGTATCCTCCAGCGAGCGCGTCGAGTAAGGTAAGAACCAACGTGGCCCGCCTCACTCCAGACCCGGGGGAGAACTTCTCTCATGGAAACCCGCCGCTCCTTCAATGGCAAACTCCTTGGCTCGCTCATGGCCTATGGGCTGATCGAAACGCTGTACACCCAGGATCTCTTTGCCGACAAGGTCAAGCCCGTTGTCCATCAATGGATGTGCGATCTGCAAGCGTTGTGCAAGGACGTCAAGGACCAAAAGATCAAGGACCTTGTCTTTCAGGCCAAGCTGGAGGAGCTGTATCGAAAAGTCAACCTCACGGAGTTGATTCAGTTGCTCAATCTCGATGCGCTGGCCAAACGGGTCAAGTTCCCCGAGCGCGGGGCCGCCAGCCTGGGCGTCGATCTGAGCAAGGTCGAGGGATTGCCCAAAGGCGTCGTCTTCGGGAAACAAATCTTCGCCTGTGGCAAGGATCGCTCCATCGTGCCGCATGGCCACGACAACATGTGCACGGGCTTCATTGTCCTGCGCGGCGATTTCCAGGGCAAACACTATGAACGCGTTGAGGATCACAAGGACCACTACCTGATCCGGCCCACGATCGATCGCGTTTTCAAACCGGGCGAATGCTCGACCATCTCCGATCACAAGGACAACGTGCACTGGTTCAAGGCGATCAGCGCCACGGGTTTCGTGTTCAACATCCACGTTCTCAACTACAATCCTGAGAACAAGAACCCCACGGGACGGGTCTATGTCGATCC
Source organism: Planctomycetota bacterium (assembly GCA_029777335.1). GTDB lineage: Bacteria > Planctomycetota > Planctomycetia > Gemmatales > Gemmataceae > JAKOSN01. The sequence continues at coordinate 10,742 of JAKOSN010000210.1, read as the reverse complement.
CGTGGGAGAAAAGACAAAGGATGGCCTGATCGTGGCGAAAAAGATGTCCTCGAAGGAGTGCCATCACAAGTATGGTTGAGAGCCGCCTCGACAGGGTGGCGCGCCACAGGGGTGCTGTGGCGCTGGGGCGGCGCAATTCCCGATCGAGCGAGCAACACGATGGAAATGCTGAGCGTTGTGCAGGCGCGCCAGGCGGAGGCGGTGGGCCACAAGGTCGAGTTGCGCGGTTGGGTGCGCACGCGCCGCGACTCCAAGGGCGGCTTCAGTTTTGTGGAGCTCAACGACGGCTCCTGCCTGGGTAATATCCAGGTGATCGCCGAGAAAAATCTCCCGAATTACGAGAGCGAAATTCTCCATCTCTCCGTTGGCTCCAGTGTGATCGTCCGGGGCGAGGTACGGGCCTCGCCCGCGAAGGGCCAGGCGACCGAGGTCCTGGCCGAGACGATCACGCTCGTCGGCACAGCCGATCCGGAGAACTATCCGCTCCAGAAGAAGCAGCACACCTTTGAGTTTCTGCGCACGATCGCTCATCTGCGGCCGCGCAGCAACACCTTTGGCGCCGTAACGCGCGTGCGCAACTGTATCTGTCGCTCGATTCACAACTTCTTTCAGGAACGCGGCTTTTTCTGGGTCCATCCGCCGATCATCACCGCCAGCGACTGCGAAGGCGCCGGCCAGATGTTCCGCGTCAGCACTCTCGACCCGGCCAAACCACCCCTCAAGGAAGGGCAAATCGACTACAGCCAGGACTTCTTCGCTCGGCCGACGTTCTTGACCGTGAGCGGACAGCTCGAAGCCGAGATCTTCGCCTGCTCCCTTGGCAAGGTGTACACCTTCGGACCAACCTTCCGAGCGGAGAACTCCAACACCTCGCGTCACCTCGCCGAGTTCTGGATGGTCGAGCCAGAAATGGCCTTTTTCGACCTGAACGACAACATGGACCTGGCCGAGGCGTTTCTGAAACGCGTCTTTGGCGATGTCCTGACCCAGTGCGACGAGGATATGCGCTTCTTCGAGCAGCGCATTGAGCCCAGCGCACGGACCACCCTTGAAGGCATTGTCAACAGCGAGTTTCGCCGCCTCTCCTACACCGAGGCGGTCGATCTGCTGATAAAATCGGGCCAGAAGTTTGAGTTCCCGGTCGCGTGGGGAACCGATCTGCAATCGGAGCATGAACGCTATATCACCGAGCAGGTGTTCAAGTGCCCGGTGATCCTGTACGACTATCCGCGGCAGATCAAGGCGTTTTACATGCGCGTCAACGACGACGATCGTACCGTGCGCGCCATGGATGTCCTGGTGCCGCGCGTGGGAGAGATCATTGGCGGAAGCCAGCGTGAAGAGCGCCTGGACGTGCTGGAAGCGCGCATGCGTGAGATGCACCTCGACCCGACGGCCTACTGGTGGTATCTCGATCTGCGTCGTTTTGGCACCGTCCCGCACGCGGGCTTTGGCCTGGGGCTGGAACGCACGGTGCAATTTGTGACGGGGATGGCGAATATTCGCGATGTCATCCCCTTCCCGCGCACCCCGGGCATTGCCGACTTCTGAGTTGGTCGCGTGCTACCCCTCGGCGACCCCGGGGATCCCATCGAGCGAATCGTACTCCCGCTGAAAAGTGCGATACGGCTTCAGCTCCTTGAGGGCCTTGCGCAGAGTATCTTCCAGGGTAGTCGAGGTGGTGCGCGACGTGAGCATGGCATCCGCCACCGCGAAGGCAGCATCGAGCATGGCCTGAGCCTTGTCATTGACCACCCCGGGAATGTCGGCGGCCTTCCCCTTGAATCCCTTGATCCGCGCATACATGACATAGGCGACGAACGCCAGCGCTTCATTATCCAGCTTGTTCAGCCAGGCGCGACTGTACATGTCGTTCACAGCATGGACTGCCTCGTGAACGATGATTCCCCTGTTCCACATACTGGACGTGTCGGTGAAACCCAGAAAGAAGGAATCGACCGCTGGGCTGTAGAACCCCTCCTGGACACTCTTCACGATCAAAAAAGACGGATCGTAGTAAACGCCGATCTTCCCTTCGTTGATCGCCCAGCCGATCTTTTGGAGATCGGTGGCGGTCACATTGATCGCTCCAAACCATACATCAAAGCGCGACGAAAGCGTTGCATCGGTGAGGGCGCCGGCCGCGGCGCGCGTGAGGGTGGGGGAGACCGTAAACGCGGCGGACTGGGCAGCAGTAAGTGGCACGGACCTGATCCTCCTGCATGGGGTTACCTCAGAACGAGAGGGAGGAAAATCCTCACCCCCCAAACGCAGCCTGTTCCTTCATCCGCCAGGTGAACGCGAGCGGGAGAAGGTGGAACGTGCTCTGGCGCCAGGGAGCACAGAACTATCAAGATCGGACAGGTCGCCTTTTGGTTCGCGCTCATTGTGCCTCTTGCTCCCCTCTCTGTCCAGTGAAGAGCGTTGGGCACGGCACCAGAGGAAAAATTTTCTTTTTGTGCAGAACTTTCCGCCGAGGGAAGGGTTGAACATTTATCCCCCGAGTTGGGTGTTAGAGATTCCCTGCCTTGCACATGCCCAACTCTGTGTCCTCCCGTGCTCCTGCATCCCGAGAAACCCTGAGTTTCTCTCGGCTGGCGATCGAGGAGACAGGACCGATGAGCGGTTTTTCTTGCAGGATGCAACTTCCAGGCACTCTCTTGCCTGGCACCGCAACACCCGCTCCCCGTCCGTCAGCGACCACAACCGTATTTGCTGCGATTGCACCCCTCGCTTCTCGGCAGAGCGAGGAGAACAAGCGTGTCTGCCCCGATCTCCCTCCTGGGTGATGGGCCACGGACTCTTGTTCCCCCCGCTCTCCGTGGAGCAGGAATGGGTGTGCTGCACGCCTTTTCTGAAACTGTCCGCCACTCGTTTCTGTCGTTCCTTGCCCCCGCGCGGTCAAGAATTTGTTTCTGAAGCAAGCACCCTCTGGCATTCTGGCGCGCGCTGCGGTAAGATCACTCCAGGGATACTCCCTACCTGGCCCGGGCTCCGGCCCTGTGCTCCTGCCTACCGACCGCGATTCTTCCCTCCCGAGAGCGGCGGACCGAGGATCTTTCATGCAACGCGCAATCTTCCCTACCCTGTGTGTGCTCGGATGCCTCTCCTCCACCCTGTATGCTGCCGAGCCCAGTCCTGCCCAGCTGGACTTTTTCGAAAAGAAGATTCGCCCGGTGCTGGTCGAGAAATGCCACCAGTGCCATTCCACCCAGGCGAAGAAGGATCGCGGCGGTTTGCTGCTTGACACCAAGACGAGCCTTCTCAAGGGGGGCGAAACCGGCCCGGCGCTCGTTCCCGGCAAACCGGCGGAAAGTTTGCTCATCAAGGCGATCCGCCACCAGGGCGACCTGATGATGCCGCCCAAGGGCAAACTCCCCGAGACGGTCATCAACGATTTTGTCAAATGGATCGAGATGGGCGCTCCTGATCCGCGCGATGGCAAGGCAGTCGCGACTGCGATCAACTGGAGCGAGGCACGGCAATTCTGGTCGTTTCAGCCAGTGCGCAAGCCAACTCTTCCCACCATCAAGGATCCGAAATGGATCAAAACCGAGATCGACCGCTTCATCCAGGCGCGGCTCGAAGCCCAGGGACTGACTCTGAGCGCGCCCGCCGACAAGCGCGCCCTGATTCGCCGCGCCACGTTTGATCTGCTTGGCCTTCCGCCCACCCCCGAGGAAATTGAGGCGTTCGTCCGCGATGACTCTCCCGAGGCGTTTGCTCGCGTGATCGATCGCTTACTCGCTTCGCCGCATTACGGCGAACGCTGGGCCCGCTACTGGCTGGACGTGGCGCGCTATGCCGAGGACCAGGCCCACACCTTTGCCGTCGTTCCCAACACCAGCGCCTGGCGCTATCGCGACTGGGTCATCGACGCCTTCAATGCCGACATGCCCTACGATCGCTTTGTTAAACTGCAGATTGCCGCTGACCAGATGGAAACCAGCGGACCCGACGATATCAAGAATCGGGCGGCCCTCGGTTTCTTTGGCCTGGGTGCCCAGTATTACAAGAATAGCGATGCCGCCCGCGCCGCCGCCGATGAGCTGGACGACCGGATCGATACGCTGGCGCGCGGCTTCCTCGGGCTCACCGTCAGCTGTGCCCGGTGCCACGATCACAAGTTCGATCCCATCCCCACCCAGGATTATTACTCGCTCGCTGGCGTCTTCCAGAGTTGCAAACTGGCCAATCTGCCGCTTGGCTCGAAGGAAGAGCAGGCCCGCTACGAGGAAGCCCAGAAGAAGGTGCAGGCCGTCGACAAGCAGATGAAGGATCTGCTCAAGACTGAAAAAGCTCGGCTGTCGAAGGAGAAGGGCAAGCAGATCCCCGATAACGAGGTTCAAAAATTGCTGCCCGCCGAGACCAGGGCGAAAATGAAGACGCTGAAAGCCGAGATGGATCGCCTGAAAAAAGCGGTTCCGCCGGCTCCGCCGATCGCCCACGGGTTGGCCGACACCACCGCCCGGGACATGAAGGTCTTCGTGCGGGGCAACCCGGCTCAGCAAGGGGAGGTCGCGCCGCGGCGCTTTCTGCGCATCCTTGCTGGGGACAATCCCTCGCCATTCAAGAAGGGAAGCGGACGCCTTGAGCTGGCCGAGGCGATCGCCAGCAAGGACAATCCGCTGACCGCGCGCGTGCTGGTCAATCGCCTGTGGCAGCATCACTTTGGACGCGGCCTGGTGGGCACCCCCTCGAACTTCGGACAACTGGGAGAACGGCCCACCCATCCCGAATTGCTCGACTATCTCACCGTACGCTTTCTCGATTCCGGCTGGTCGATGAAGCAGATGCATCGGCTCATCATGCTGTCAGGGGTCTATCAGCAAAGCAGTGCACGAAATCCGCGCGGCCAGCAGGTCGATCCCGACAATCAACTGCTGTGGCGCATGAACCGCCAGCGTCTGGATGTGGAAGCCTGGCGCGATGCGCTCCTGGCGGTCTCCGGGCAGCTCGATGAAACCCGGGGCGGGCCGACGACCGATCTGAACTCCGCTCAGAACGTCCGCCGCACCGTCTATGGCAAGATCAGTCGGCACGAACTCAGTGGGCTGTTGCGCCTGTTCGACTTCCCCGATGCCAACATCACCAGCGAAAAGCGCACCGAGACCACGGTGCCTCAGCAACAACTGTTTGTCCTCAACAGTCCGTTCTTCGTCAACCAGGCGAAGGCGCTGGCCAGTCGCCTGCACAAGGAAGCGAAGGACGAGGCCGGCCGCATTCACCGGGCGTATCAGCTGGTCTATGGCCGAGCCCCCCAGCCGACGGAGATTCAGCTGGGGATGCAGTATCTGCAGGGGAAGGACGACCCCCAGGAAAAGAACCAGCTCACGCGCTGGGAACGCTATGCCCAGGCCCTGCTGGCCGCCAACGAGTTTCTCTATCTGGATTGACGCCGACAAGGAGCACCTTCGATGATGCCGTTCTCCTCCTTCCCGCTGCTGTCCCGGCGCGAGCTGCTCCAGCGAATGGGCACTGGGCTGGGCTCGCTGGGGCTGGCGACCTTGCTGGCGGACCAGGGTGCGCTGGCGAACTCCGCTGCGCCGGCGGCCAGTCCGCTGGCCCCCAAGCCGGCGCATTTCAAGCCGCGCGCCAAACATGTGATCCACCTGTTCATGAATGGCGGCCCCTCGCAGGTGGATACCTTCGATCCCAAACCCGCGCTCACCAGGTACAACGGGCAGAAACCGCCCAAGAGCAACCTGGCCACCGAGCGACGCACCGGCGGACTGATGATGTCGCCATTCAAGTTCAACCGGTGCGGCAAGTCCGGCATCGAGGTGAGCGAGATCTTTCCGCACATCGGCTCGTGCATCGACGACATCTGCGTGATTCGCTCGATGTACACCAACGTTCCCAATCACGAACCCTCGCTGCTGATGATGACGAGCGGGGAAACACAGCCAACGCGTCCCAGCATGGGCTCATGGCTTCTGTACGGGCTGGGCACCGACAACCAAAATCTCCCGGGCTTTGTGGTGCTCTGCCCCGGCAAGCCCGTGGTCGGCCCCCAGCTCTGGAGCAATAGCTTCCTCCCCGGGATCTATCAGGGGGCGCACATCAATAACTCCCGAATGGATCCGAAAAGTGTCATTCCCCATGTGAGCAATGGCTACCTGGGAAGGAAATCGCAACGCGAACAGCTCGATCTGCTCAAGCAGATGAATGAGATGCACCTGGAAACACGCCAGGGCGACAACCCCCTGGAAGCTCGCATTCAATCGCTCGAAATGGCGTTTCGCATGCAGTTCGAGGCGCAGGATGTCTTCGATCTGAGCCGGGAAACGAAACCGGTCCGCGACCTGTATGGCAAGGGGAACTTCGCCGATGCCTGTCTGGTTGCGCGGCGCCTGGTGGAGCGGGGCGTCCGCATGGTGCAGGTCTTCTACGGCAATGGCCAACCCTGGGATGATCATGGCGACATCAAGGAACACGCCAAGAAGGCGCAGGATTCCGACCAGGCGATCGCGGCCCTGCTCAAGGATCTGAAGGCACGCGGCCTGCTGGACGATACCCTGGTGCTGTGGGGCGGGGAGTTTGGGCGCACGCCAACTTCCGAAGGGAGCAAGGGGCGCGACCATAACAACCACGGCTTCAGCGTCTGGCTGGCGGGCGGGGGCGTGAAGGGCGGAATGGTTTACGGGGCGAGCGACGAATTCGGCTTTGCCGCCGCCGAGAATCGCATGCATGTGCACGACCTCCATGCCACCATGCTGCATCTGCTCGGCATCGATCACGAGAAATTGACCTACCGCTACGGCGGCCGCGATTTCCGCCTGACCGACGTCTCTGGCAAGGTGGCCCGGGCGATTCTGGCTTGAGCTGCAACTTCCCCCTCCGTGCGCACCACCGGCGTGCGCACGGAGGGGGAGTGTTCTTCACTTCCCGAACCTTCTCTGCACAAACGGAACCTGCGGACAGCGAAGGGGAGATTCCCCCCATGGACTCGTTTGCACTCGACGCGCGCCAGGCCTGGAATCAGGGAGCGGATGCCTTCATCCACTTTGTGGATTCGGGGGCGGACTATTATCGGCTGCTGGTGCATGGGCCAGCCCTGCGTGCCGTCTGTGGCGAGGTTCGCGGGGCACGGGTGCTCGACCTGGGCTGTGGGCATGGTTACTTCAGCCGACTGCTGGCGCGCGCTGGTGCGCTGGTCACCGGCATTGATCTCTCGGACCAGTTGCTCGCGCGCGCCCTCCAGCAAGAGCAGGAAACCCCGCTGGGAATCACCTACCACCACCTCGATGCGACACAGCTCGATACCCACCTGGACGCGAACAGCTATGATCTGGTGACAGGATGCATGTCATTGCAGGATATTTCCGATCCTGCAAAGGTTCTCAGCGCAGCGCAGCGTGTGCTGTGTGCCAGGGGGCGCGCCGTCTTCTCGATTCCGCATCCCTGTACCGATACTCCCTATCGAGAATGGCTTCGCGATGAGCAGGGAAACAAACGCGCCCTCTCTCTCGATGGCTACTTTGCGAGCGGGCCAGCGATCTGTCACTGGACCATGGCGCGGCTGAAATATCCCTGGAGTACGCCGTTTCACCGCTTCACCTTGACGGAATGGAGTGCTCTGTTTGCCCAGGCGGGGTTCACCATTCGCGGCCTTCACGAACCCCGGCCCAGCGCGGAGGTCCTCGCGCAGCAGCCTCAACTGGAAGATTGTGCCCGCATGCCGTTCTTCCTTCTCTTCGATCTTGCCAAAGCCCCCTTCACAACAGGCGAATCCCCGTCGAGAGTGAGCGGCTAATTCTCCGATGACATTCGCCTTCTGGCCGCGTAGACTCAGGGAGGATCCATCACTTCCAGAGGGTGTAACCGTGAAACAGATCCTCGCCTTGTTGACTGTCGTTGGAGTGCTGGGAGGAGTCGCAGAAACCACTGTCCGCGCAGATGGTCTCCCGCCCAGAGGGCAAAAACGAATTCCCGTCGATTATCGGATCAGCACAGAGAAGAATTTCCCCGAGTATGAGTTTTTCACCATCATCGGTTTCCAGCGAGTGACGCCGGTGAAACTCGACACCACCAACCCGGTGGTGATCCCCGGGGCCGGGCGGATGGGCCGTTCCAGTGTCTGCTCCTTCGTTGCCGTCCCAAAGGACGCAGCCAAGAAATACGCCAGCGAGGCGGAATTCCTTCAGGCGCTGCGTAATGGCACGGTCGAGGGGCTGGTGCGAGCCAAAACGAGACTGGGCTCGACAACCACGGTGAAGGAGAGCGATCCGCGCAAGATGGCGGTGGTGGAATACCGCGTGGAGAAGATCACCGCGACCGAGGGAATTGTGCTCGTGCCCGCGAAGACACAAGGCACCAGCAGCGAGGCGCAGGAAGACAGCACCACCACGGAGGACGCTGCTCCCCCCACCACGTTCACGCGCGCCGGGTTGCTCCTTGGCGGACTGAGCCTCTCCGCAGCGGTTCTCTTCATGGGACTGTGGATGGTGCGGCGCACGCGCGAGCTGTGACCCTCTCCTGGGCTTTGTGGAACTGAAGCGCCAATCGCTTTTTTTCTGAACAGACCGCGCCCGAGACCCATCGCGATTGATGGGTCTCTTCTTGTTTCCCGATTCCGAACACTCCTCCCCCGCGCTTACCCAGGCAGCATTTTTTTTCGCAGCTTTGCTTGCTCTCCCTGCTTCCCAGAGTTACTATCATCACGAAACCATTCCCTTGCGATTGACCGCCGGAGTTGAGTCATGCCTATTCAGTGGACCTGCTCGTGCGGAAAGGTATTGCAGGCGAAAGAAGAGTTCGCAGGCCGTCGCTCGCGCTGTCCTGGCTGCGGCGAGGTCCAGGTTGTCCCGCAAAACGAGGAGGACGAAGCCCCAGCTCCTCCCCCGCCACCGCCTCGTGCCAGCGCGGCGCAAAGTGCATCCGGATCGTCCCGTCGCCGAGTGGTCGTCGAAGATGACGACGATGCTCCCCCGCCACCACCTCCCCCGTCGCCGTCGCCCTTTGCCAACCTGGACGAGGACGAGGAACCAAGCGAACCAAAAAAGAAAAAGAAGAAAAAACCACTCGCGACCGCCAGCCGTGGTGGTGGCGTCTTTGGCCCCGAGAGCTACGGCATGAGCAAGGGAGTGATTGGCGGACTGATCATGATGCTGATCGCCATCGTCTGGTTTGTCGGCGGTCTGGCGTGTGACATCATCTTTTTCTATCCGCCCATTCTCTTCATCATTGGACTGGTCGCCTTCGTCAAGGGGCTCTTCGAGGGCAATCTGGCGGGATAACCGAACAACGGCACCACCCAGGGGACCTCTCCTGGGTGGTATCGTTACGAGGGGGGTAACTGCTCGACCCAGCGCGCCACCGCTTTTTCATAATCCCCGTAGATATTCCCATCTTCTGCGCGCTCATCCATGCCAAAGACAAGCAATGGGGGATCCTCACCCGGGATAACAAACTGCCCGCGCGGAGCCTTGTCGGGCCAATCCATCAGCGTGACCATCACATTGCGGCGAAAGCCTTTCTTGTTGTTGCTGTACACGGTCACCTGTTCATCCTGAAACTCCACCAGGCTGACGATCGTGAAGGTTTGATCCTCCAGCGTGGCCCGGCGCTCTGCGGGGAGAAGTTTCTGCACCTCGCTCACCCGGCGTTTGGTGACATCCACCACCAGGATTTTGTTGCGAGCCGCGGGGATGGCCATGCGCGGATACAGAGCCCGGTTGGCCAGCAAGTCGCGCTGACTCTGAATCAGGTGATAACGTGCCAGCGCTTCCTTGTGCTCGGGGGAACCTTCCTGCGGCAAGGCATTGATCCAGCGTGCCAGCGGTTTGTCCAGATTGCCAAGGATGGGGCCGGTCTCGTCGCGCGAGCGAAAGACGAAGGTGGGGGGACGTTCACTGCGGATCTCATAAGTCCCCAGTAACTTCTTCTCCGGCCAGTAAATGAGGCGCACCTGGGCATCCTGGCGATAGCCGCACTCCCCGGAATTGTACTTCTCGACCTCGCGGCGCGTGATGTGCGTGATGGCCACGATGGTGAGCGGAGCGTCGCTGGCCTGGCCCTGCAGCTCGGGGCGCAGCTCCTTGCCGGTCGCCCCCCGCTCCTCGTTGGCCTCGACGTCCCACACCAGGACCTTGCCGCGCACGGCGGGCGGCTCTGCCTCAAGCGGGGCGGATTGCACCCGCAACGTATCGCGCACCTGATCGATGATTCGCACCTGTTCGCGATGCTTCAGGAGTCCGGAGCACCAGACAACCGCGCCAGCAATCAACGCAGCACTGAACGGGATCAATAACAGAACCCGGGCCAGCTTCTTCATCGATCGGACTCCAGCCGATAGTGCGGAGAGTGGATTGGATTCACTGTAGCCAGCCGCCTGCCACCGTCAAGATGGCGAGCTTACCTATCTTTTTTCGAGCACTCCCCTGCCAGTCGCCCCACCTGGTGCTTTCCGAGCCACGACCGCTCATGGAGCGGGAACCGTGACCCCGCTCCTTCATAATCGCGGCTCGGAAATTACCCCGCATGCTGCCTCAAACTTCGTAAAATACTGGCTATCTGTGAGTCCTCTCGGCACCAGGAGTGTGCGATGCGCGCGGCAAGACGAGGCGGGGGCTGGGCAGCGATTCGGTACACGCTGCGCATGGCCAATCGCGTCGGTTGGTGGCAACTCTGGAAGGCGATGCGCTCGAAAAATGCCTGTAAAACCTGTGCGCTCGGCATGGGTGGCCAGGCTGGTGGCATGCGCAACGAGAGCGGCCACTGGCCCGAGGTGTGCAAGAAAT
>JAKOSN010000209.1 GCA_029777335.1 Planctomycetota bacterium | reverse complement strand
GAGCCAATGGCGGGATTTACGCCATTCGCAAGGCACATTACGTCCCCATCCCCAACGATACGATCCTGGATGACCTGGTTATTCCGCTCCTGGCGCGGCTGGGTTCAGGGTGCGGCATCGTTTATGAAGAGGCCGCGGTTGCTCATGAAGAAACGCCGGCGCACGTTGGCGCCGAGTTCCATCGACGATCGCGGATTGGCGCCGGGGGCTTTGGGAGTCTTCGTTTGCTCGCCGGGTTGCTGAATCCCCGTCAAGGGTGGATTTTCTTCACGTTTTTCTCTCATAAAGTGATGCGCTGGTGCTGTCCCTTCTTCCTGCTGGGGCTGCTGGTGAGCAACATCCTTCTCGTTCACGAACATCCTTTTTATCTTAACGTGCTCCTGGCCCAGGTGCTCTTTTATGCCACGGCGATACTCGCACCTTCTTTCCCGCGACAGAACAAGGTGTGTAAAGTGCTCCGTCTGACGACGATGTTCACGGGAATGAATCTTGCCTTGCTGGCAGGCTTCACACGCTGGCTTAAAGGGACGCAGACCGTGTTGTGGAAACGGACAGCTCGTTTGGCGGAGGCACAGGCGGAAGTTGCTGTTCCTGCCCCTTCGCTTCCGCTGCTGTATTCACCTTCTGCTTACGGAGGAATCCCTGGCGTGGCTGAGGAAGGACTATCCCTCGACCGCGTCCCTGGGGCAGAAACCTCTGGCGAACCCCATGGCTTCCCTGGGCCGGGAGGAGTGCTTCCGCCTCTGCCTGTTTCCAGTGAAATCACTCTCCCGGGAGATTGAAGCCGTGCATCCACTTATTCCTCCTCTGGGAGTGGCCGCTGCGGGGCTGGGGGTGGCCGCCTGGATGATGAGCCAGCGTTCGGTGGAGCGCTGGCTGATTCCCTATTGTTTGCAAACGGCAAAACGCCGTGCGCCTGCCCGAGGACAGCGGGTTCATTTGTTATTGTGTCTCGCCGATCATTATGAACCCAAACTGGGAAAAGCACCGCCGGAGCAGGCGCAACGCCGTGTTGAACGATGGGTGAACGAATACCCCAAACTGTTCGGCGAATTCCGCGATAGCGATGGCCGTCCGCCGCGCCATTCCTTCTTCTATCCCGAGGAAGAATACGAGCCTGAGTATCTGGATGCGTTGGCGGGGCTGTGCCAGGAGGGGTTTGGCGAGGTGGAGATCCATCTTCACCATGATCATGACACCGCCGAGTCGCTGCGGGAAAAATTGCTTTCGTTCAAGGAACGGCTGGTGGTGCGACATGGTCTTCTCTCCCGGGATCGCCAGACGGGAGAGGTGGCCTATGGTTTTATCCATGGTAACTGGGCGCTGTGCAATTCGCGGCCGGATGGCCGTTGGTGTGGGGTGGATAACGAACTGACTGTGTTGCGTGAGACGGGCTGCTACGCGGACTTTACCATGCCCTCGGCACCTGATCCCACTCAAACCAGCACGTTGAACAGCATCTATTATGCCTGCGATCGGCCTGGAAAGAGAAAATCGCATGATCAAGGGGTTAAGGTGGGTCGGGGAGCAGCTCCAGACGATGCGCTGATGTTGATTCAGGGCCCGTTGCTGCTCAACTGGAGCAACCGCAAGTGGGGGATTCTCCCGCGGCTGGAAAATGGGTGTGTGCAGCACTCGCAACCGCCGAGTCTGGAGCGACTCGCCCTCTGGCTCAAGGCGTGCGTTCAGGTGCCAACGCGTCCCGATTGGTATTTTGTGAAGTTGCACACCCACGGCGCGAATGAGAAGAACATGGATGTATTGCTGGGCGAACCGATGCGTGAGTTTCATCGCGGGCTGGCTCGACTCGCCAGAGAAAATAGTGATTTTGAGTATCACTATGTCACCGCGCGCGAAATGTACAACCTGGCCAGGGCGGCGGAGGCAAACTGGAGCGGAGAGGTGGAAGCGGCACGCGATCATGTCCTGGTCAGCGCCGCAGGGAATCTGGATCGCCGGAATCTTTCCGCGAAGAACAATTGCTCGATGAGCAATGCCAATGCTCTCCGCTGAGCGCAGAAGGAAACTGTCGTTGCCCTCATCCCTTAACCTGGAACGGTGTAGAAAGGAGGCCGTGCATAGCAACGCCCAATGATACGCTGCTACAGTTTGTTCATGCGTTGTTTGGTTCAGTTTCAAAGGAGTAAATG
>JAKOSN010000208.1 GCA_029777335.1 Planctomycetota bacterium | reverse complement strand
GGGTAAGGGACATTGTCGTAGCACACCGTGGCGTGGTGAAAATCGATCAGGTAGCGATTGCTGTACTGCTGCACGCCCTGGAGGCGGCGAATGTAGGCCTTGAAGTTGATGCGCCCCGTGGGGTGGAAGCTATCGGCCAGAGCCTGATAGCGGAGGGCAAGGGCGTCGTGCAAGGTCTCGTTGATGGGGAGATTGTCGCCCCACAGATCCAGCTGAATCTCCTTACCACTTTCCGGTCCCTGCACATGTCCCTTGAGGAAAACCTTCGTACCAGCAGCCTCGCCCTGCAGATTGATCTCCAGGCGATCCTCGGGCATTCGGGCTGCCGAGGTTTGTGCGGCGGCAGCCAGACCCTCCTGGGCCGCGGTGGCGGAGGTCTCGGAGGTGGGCGCCTGCCCACTGGTGATCATGTCGATGGTGCCCTGGATGTTGTCCACCGGGTAGGCGAAGTTGGCGTAGGTCGCCTTCATCTGCTCAGGCTGAATCACCCAGTGTTTGCTCCATTGTCCCGATGACTGACGCCGAAAAGCGAGCGTGACCGTGGCCGAGCCCGAGGGGGAGTAGTCCTGGCGAATCTTGTTCAAACTGGGAGGTAAACGCTGAAAGAGTTCGTCGTTTACCGGAATATGCTGGGCGCGCAGCTCCAGTTCGCGAACTGCCTCGGGGAGCGAACCAGAGAGATCCTGCCCGAGGGGGAGATCCTTCAGCATGGCCCGAAACCGGGTCGGGCCAGCGACCGCTGTCACCTCGGCACGCCGAATGTCGCCATCGGAGATCTGCAAAGAGGCCTGGATTTGACGCAGCGGCCAGGGCAGCTGGGCATGGTTGAACTCGCCATCCTTCAGGCTGACCTGGACGTCGTACTCCAGGGCCGGCTGATGACGCGGATCCCAGCGAATACAGGCATGGAGAACGCCCTGTCCCTGCAATTGCCGGCAGTGCGCCGCCAGTTCGGGGGCACGTCCGGCGAGTTGCTGCACCAGCGCGGGACCAACCGCGATCTGGTTGGCTTCCAGGGTCATCTGCAGCCCACCCTCGTCGCCCCGCTCCATCTGGCCCTTGATCTGGATCGGACCGAGAACCTCACAGACTCCGCTCCCCTCGAAGGTGATCACCGGTAGAGGATCGTTAATCAGGGTAAGCTGGATATTTTTGATCTCCAGTGGCATCGAGCCGGGGGCGGAGCGCAGATCCTCGATCAATAACGTCCCCTGGTCGAGAACCACCATGGGCAACGGTTTGACACGTCCGGTCTGGGGGGCGACGATCCCGGACACATTCCAGCTGCCGTCGCGCCCGCGCACCAGTCGCACCCGGGGACGATGGAGCTCCACCTTGCGCAGCGCGAACTCTCCCTTGAGAATCTGTTCCTTGTCGTGAAAGAGGAGCACGGAGGGAACGTAGGCAAAGTCGGTGCGATCGAGATCGTCGCGGCGCGCCAGACGGAGATCCTGCAAGACGATTCCACCCAGAAGGCGGAAGCGCGCGGCATCCAGCGTGGCCTGGGTCTCCTGGAAGGTCTGCCCCAGCTCCAGGAGCACGCGCTGGCGGATCGCCTCGGGAGTGGTGCAGCGCTGATACACCAGGAAGGCGAGCGCGGCGGTCCCCACGATCAGAAACACCAGACCTCGTACTATCCATTTACGCCAGGCCATGCCTCACCCGGAGTGCCGTGGGATGGTTCAGCCTGCCCGAAGGGCGGGCGGGATAGTACGGGATTG
>JAKOSN010000034.1 GCA_029777335.1 Planctomycetota bacterium | reverse complement strand
GCGTTCGCGTGGCCGGTTGGCCCAGGGTGTTCACGGCACGGAAATCTCTCACCGGTTCGCCTCGATGACGCGCTTCAGGTAGTCAGGCATCTCGGGGATGGGCTCCTGACGGACCTGCATCTTGCCGTCGGATCCCTTGTGAACGACGATGTTCACCTTGCCAAACTCTTCGCTCTTGTTGGGATAGTCCTCGCGATAGTGCCCGCCACGGCTTTCCTTGCGCATGATCCCCGAGAGAACAATCCCCTCGGAGACGGTCAACAGGTTGTACAGATCGAGCGAGGTGTGCCAGCCTGGATTGTACCAGCGATTGCCGGAAACCGCCACCTTGCCCAGCCGTTGCCAGAACTGCTCGAGTTTGCCATGCATCTGTTGCATCTCGCTTTCGGTGCGAACGATGCCGGCCAGATCCTGCATGTTCTCCTGCAGTTCGTGCTGAATGGTGAAGGCATTCTCGCTGGTGACAGGCCGCTCGAACGGCGCTACCACCTCGCGTTCAATGTCCCTCAGCTGCTCGGGGTTGATCGCGCCCAGGCTGGCGTTCTTGGCGTACTGCGCCGCATGTTCCCCGGCACGCTTGCCAAAGACAATGATGTCCGAGAGCGAATTGCCACCCAGCCGGTTCGCCCCGTTGATCCCCGCCGCGCATTCGCCCGCGGCAAACAGCCCAGGCACCCGTGTCATCTGGGTGTCCGCATGGACGCGAATCCCCCCCATGACATAGTGCGTGGTGGGACCCACCTCCATCGGCTGCGTCGTGATGTCGAGCCCGCCCAGTTCCTTGAACTGGTGATACATGCTCGGCAATTTCCGCTTGATGTGCTCGGCGGCGTGAGGGATGTACTTCTTGATCCAGGCGATGTCGAGATAGACCCCGCCATGCTCGCTGCCACGTCCCTCGCGGACCTCGCGGCGGATGCAGCGGGCGACGTGATCGCGGGTCAGCAATTCCGGGGGACGACGCGCATTCTTGTCGCCCTGGGTGTAACGCCACCCTTCTTCCTCGGTGTCGGCGGTCTGGCTCTTGTAGTTATCGGGGATGTCCTTGAACATGAACCGTTCGCCGCGGTTGTTCACCAGGATGCCACCCTCGCCCCGCACCCCTTCGGTCACCAGAATACCGCGCACGCTGGGCGGCCAGACCATCCCGGTCGGGTGGAACTGGATGAACTCCATGTCGATCAACTCCGCGCCGGCGTGGTAGCCGAGCGAGTGACCGTCGCCTGTCCCTTCCCAGCTGTTGCTGGTGATCTTGTAGGCCTTTCCCAGCCCCCCGGTAGCCAGCACAATCGCCTTGGCCCGGAAGAGGACAAAGCGGCCATCCTCGCGGTAGTAGCCAAAAGCTCCACAGACGCGCTCGCCATCCTTGAGCAGACGGACGATGGCGCATTCCATGTAGACCTGGATGCCCTGGTGGATACCGTGATCCTGCAAGGTGCGGATCAACTCCAGTCCCGTGCGATCGCCGACGTGGGCCAGGCGCGGGTAGCGATGACCGCCGAAGTTACGTTGCAGAATCTTCCCTTCCTTGGTGCGATCAAAGACCGCGCCCCACCGTTCGAGTTCCCGCACTCGTTCGGGGGCTTCCTTGGCGTGCAGTTCGGCCATGCGCCAGTTGTTGACATACTGTCCGCCGCGCATCGTATCGGCGAAGTGCACTTCCCAGTTGTCGCGATCATCGACGTTGGCCAGCGCCGCCGCGATGCCGCCCTCGGCCATGACGGTGTGCGCCTTGCCGAGCAGCGATTTGCAGACCAGACCAACCGACACACCCGCGGCCGAGGCCTCAATGGCGGCTCGCAGTCCGGCCCCGCCCGCCCCGATCACCAGCACGTCGTGCTCATGCGTTGTGTAGTCCATCGCTCAGAAGCTGCTCCAGGTGTTGAAGTCCTTGATGACGCCATGGGCGAGCAGGCGCATGTACATGTCCGCAAGCATGACCGAGCCGAGGCTGAGCCAGAACCATAGCCCGTGATGGGCATTGATCTTGCTCACAAAGTTCCACAGCTTGAACGTGAGCGAATCCTGGTTGAAGTGATTCTGCCGTCCTCCCACCAGATGCCGCAGCGAGTGACAGCCGCCCACGTACATCGTCAGGGCAATGGTGTCGAAGCCAGTCACCAGCGTGCCCACGCCGATCCCCAGCCCATGCCCCTTGTAGTAGAAGGCCAGCAGAAAGTGAATCCAGTGGAAGACGACGAAGATGAGGATCACATAGAGGAAATAGCGGTGGAAATTGTTGATCCAGAAAAACCCTTTTTCCCCGCGATAGGTGCGTTTCCATTCGCCGACCGCACATCCCGGTGGATCGCCGAGCACCGAACGATGATAGGCGAGCCGGCAGAAATAACAGGTGAAGCGGAATCCGCCGGGCGCCCACAGGACGAGCAGGGCCGGGGTGAGGAGCAACGGTCCGAGGTTCACTCCCGCGGGCGCCAGCCCCAGTTCGATCAGGTTGGGCGACTCAAACGGCGTCACATAGGGCCCCAGCACCGGGTTGCCCTTGGCGTCCTTCATCGTGTAGAGCGGTTCCTGAAAGGCACAGATGGTGCCATAAATCAGGAAGGTCGCGAAGGCCGCCAGGATCAGAGTTGGACGTAGCCACCAGATATCCCGACGCATGGTGGCGCCGAACCCTTCTGGAGGGGCCACCGTGGTCAGTTGAGTCATGGAACCTCTCCCTCGATCAGCATGGGGTTCCGCACCAGCATTCGGCCAAGGTTCGACGTCTGTCGTCCAGAACGGCTCTGAAACAGGCGTGAGCGCAGGAGTGGCTGGGTGGAGGGCCCCTTTCAGTGAAGCCTGTCGATCCTTGTTGTTGTAGCTGCCACGCCAGGGTTGACCAGAGAGTGTCGCCGGTCGCCCCGACTTCACCCGCTGGGGCGCGGCGGTAGATACAGCTTTTTCTCATGGATGTAGCATTCCACGGCGCGCGGCACGAGGTAGCGAATCGTGCGGCCGAGTTCCACGCGCTTGCGGAGTTCCCGACTCGCAATGTCGATCAGTGGCGGCGCCTGGATCCATTCCACCTTGAGGGGCACCGTGTCGGGAAGGAGCAAGCGCGCACGCAGCATTTCCGTGGGCACAGGGTTGGTGTTGGCGCGGAGCATGACCAGCAACCCGGCATTCTCAATGATCCGCCTGGGTTCGTGCCACCCTGGCAAATCCGCCAGCGAATCCGACCCAAGCAAGAGGTAGAGATCGCTCTCGGGATGGCGCTGATGGAGTTCCTGCAAGGTATCGGCGGTGTAGTTGAACCCGGGACGTTCCTTTTCCAGTTCCTCGATGCGAAAGGCTGGATGACCGGCAATCGCCAGGGCAATCATCTCCACACGCTGGTCGAAGCGGGTGATCGTCTGGTCCTGCTTGTGCGGTGGGCGCGAGGCCGGGAGAAACCAGACCTCGTCGAGTTGCCCCTGTTCCCGGCACTGCTCCGCGAGGATCAGATGGCCCAGGTGGATGGGATCGAAGGTGCCCCCAAAGATGCCGACCCGCTTACGCGGCGCGGTCGCGGTCATCGTTTCCTCCCCTGACGCTGGCTGTTGGTCCCGCCCGAGGGCCCCGCACACGCCCTGTCGTTCTAGGTGCTCCGCCTGCACGCTGCAAGTCACTCCCTTCGCCCGGATTTCTCCCCGGATCTTCATCAAAATCACACAATCGCCGGATAGGATATCTTCGCTCCCACTCTGCGCCCTGGCATCTGGAGTCTGCCATCCTGAGGTGTTTTGTGCCTCCCTGCACTGACCGGATGTTGCGCCAACCCTCGGTCTCGCCTTTCCGGCGTGGGAGGCATTCGCTCTCCTCGCTCCGTCTCATCCTCGTGCTGGTTCCTACCATACCTGTAGCGTTGGTGTTCCCCTTTACGCTAACCGGATCAGGGAGCCGGCCGTAACATGTCCAAGCATATGCAACGCGATCTCGACTATCTGCAGCGAGATATTCTGGCCCTCGCCGGGCTGGTTGAAGTAGCCATTTACAAGGCGATTCGCGCCTTGCAGGAGCGCAATGTCGAACTGGCGCACGAGGTGATTCGCGGCGATTCCCAGATCGATCTCGAAGAGAACCACATCGACGAAGAATGTCTGAAGATTCTTGCCCTGCATCAGCCGGTCGCGGTCGATCTGCGCAAGATTACCGCCGCCATGATGATCAACGTCGATCTGGAGCGCATGGGCGACCTGGCCGAGGATATCGCCGAACGAGCCATTCAACTGGCGCGCCCTCCCTACATGCCGATCCCTGAGAAGTTGCAGAAGATGACCGACCTGACCACCACCATGGTGCATCAGAGTCTGGATTCCTTCGTCAATCTCAACGTCCATCAGGCGCGCGTAGTCTGGCGCCTGGATGACGAGGTCGATCACTACAACGACGAGATTATTCAGGACATCATCCAGACGATGAAGTCCCACCCGGAACTTATCGAGCCGGCGCTCTCGCTTTTTTCCGCCACCCGGCACCTGGAGCGGATCGCCGATCACGCAACCAACATTGCCGAAGATGTGATCTATCTGGTTGAAGGAGAAATTGTCCGCCATCGTCCGACGGCGGTCCGGGTCGAGGGCTGATCGACGGCTCTGGCTCCTCCTTCGTGGAGACCTGTCCAGTGATTATGACGACCGCAGCGAACATCCCCACGGTGGCACGGATGCGAATCCTTATCATCGAGGACGAGCGCGGCCTGACCGATGTGCTCACCTACAACCTGCAGCGCGAGGGCTACGAAACGATCGTCGCCCATGACGGCCAGGAAGGGCTGCGCAAGGCGCAAACGCTCCTCCCCGACCTGATCCTCCTGGATCTGATGCTGCCGGTCCTCAATGGGCTGGATGTTTGTCGCGAGCTGCGCTCCGGCGAACGGACGCGCGATATTCCCATCATCATCCTGACGGCCAAGTCCGAGGAAACCGATCAGGTGGTCGGTTTCTCCATGGGCGCTGATGACTACGTGACCAAGCCCTTTAGCGTGAAGGTTTTGAGTCAGCGCATCAAGGCGCTGCAGCGCCGCGTCGAGGGCAGCACCGACCCCGTGGAAGTGATTGAATATCTGGGCGTGAAAATCGATCGCGTCCGCCATCGCACCTTCGTGGAGGGGCGCGAACTGGAGTTGACCCCAACCGAGTTTCGACTCCTTGAATGCATGCTGCGCCAGCCCGGCCGTGCCTTTACGCGCCATCAATTGATGGATGCCGCCATCGGCGAGGGCGCCATCGTCCTGGAACGAACGATCGACGTGCACATCAAGACCCTGCGCCGCAAACTTGGCGATTCGGACCTGATCGAAACCGTGCGCGGGGTTGGCTATCGTTTCCGCGAATCACGCAACTGAGACCGCCTCGCGTCTCGTCGGTTCCCAGGCACCGACGAGACGCGGCGAAGGTTCACTTCTGGGTGGCCTTCAGATAGGCGTCGAGCGTGGCGGCATCGGGCGCCTTGATGGTCATCCCATCCGGCCCGGCGGCAATCCGCGTGACATGCTTTTCAACTTCACCGAGTTTCTTGAACTCGGCCAGATCCTTGCTGTCGGTTCGGAACACCCACAGACGATTGTCCTTCACAAAGGTGACAAACCCCTCGCGATCGTACTTGTTCCCGGTGGGGGGCTTGGCGCTGAACTTCTCGCGCAGATCGAAGACTGCCACCTTGTCCGAACCGACCTCGATCTTCTCGACGATTTCCTTTCCTTGCGCGACGATCTTCAAGGTGTAGGTATAGGTCTTGCCAGGGGCCAACGGGGGCGCCTCATACCTGCGCACCGCGCCCGTGGAAGTGGTTTTCTTGCCGTTGATCTCCACGGTGGCATCCGCGGGAACACGGACTTCAAAAACGACCGGGCGATCCTCGGCGCACACCGATCCGACGAGCGCCATCATCCCCAGAACGATCCCCCCGAGCAGCGCGGTTCTTGGCATACAATCTCCTTCATTCTCACCCGAAGCGGCCGGTGATGTAGTCCTGCGTTTCCTTCACATGCGGATTGACGAAGAGATCCGCTGTTGGCCCATACTCGATGACATAGCCCATGTACATGAAGGCGGTGTAATCGCTCGTTCGAGCCGCCTGTTGCATGTTGTGGGTCACAATCAAGATGGTGTAAGCGCCCTTCAGTTCCTGGATCAGTTCCTCGATCTTGTTGGTGGCGATCGGATCGAGCGCCGAGCACGGCTCGTCCAGCAAGAGCACCTCGGGATCTCCAGCAATGGCCCGAGCAATGCACACGCGCTGTTGCTGTCCCCCCGACAGCGCCAGGGCGCTTTCATGCAGCCGGTCCTTCACCTCATCCCACAGCGCCGCCCCGCGCAGACAACGCTCCGCCGTTTCGTCGAGCAGTCGTCGATCTCGTTCGCCATCCACGCGAAGCGGATAAACCACATTTTCGTAAATGCTCATGGGGAAGGGATTGGGCTTTTGAAAGACCATCCCCATGCGCTTGCGCAGCTCGATCACGTCGACGGCGGGGTGATAGATGGAATCGCCATGCAGTTTCATGTCGCCCTGAATGCGCACGGTGTCGATCAGGTCATTCATCCGGTTGACCGAGCGCAGCAGGGTCGATTTGCCGCACCCCGAGGGGCCAATCAGCGCCGTGACCTTTCCCTCGGGCAGCGGCAGCGAAATCTCGTGCAACGCCTGCTTGGCTCCGTACCAGAGGTTGAAGCGCAAAACCTCCAGCACGGGCGTTTCCCGACTCACCGCCGCATGCGTGATCGTCTCGACCTTTTCCCCCCGGGCAATGGCCGCCAGTTTCGAGGTACTCGCCGGAGTCGCCAATCCCACGATCGCCCCGGGCTGAGCCGACGGGGGCGACACCTGCTGCAGAAGCGGTGCCGTGAGATGAACGGCGGGCTGATCGGTCTTGGGAACGGTCATGAGGATGCTCCGCTCTCCTAGAAATGGCTGACCTGGAAGCGCCGCCGCAAGCGCGAGCGCAACCAGACCGCCATCAGGTTCAACAGGGCAATGATCACAATCAGCAGGAAGGTTGTGGTGTAGACCATGGGGCGAGCCGCCTCGCTATTGCGGCTCTGAAACCCGACGTCGAAGATGTGGAACCCCAGGTGCATAAAGCTTCTTTGCAGATGCACAAAGGGGAATACTCCATCGATCGGCAATTCGGGCGCGTGTTTGAGCACGCCGACCAGCATCAGCGGTGCCACCTCTCCCGCCCCGCGCGCCATCGCCAGAATCATGCCCGTCATGATCCCGGGGAGTGCCCGTGGCAAGACGATCCGCCAGATCGTTTGCCACTTGCTCGCGCCGCATGCATACGATCCTTCCCGCATGGAACTGGGGACCGCTGCCAACGCCTCTTCCGTCGAAACGATCACCACCGGCAAGGTCAACAGCGCCAGTGTCATCGACGCCCACAGCAAGCCTCCGGTGCCGAACGTGGGGGAGGGCAAGCGATCTCTGAAGAAGACCTGGTCGACGCTGCCGCCCAGCAAGTAGCAGAAGAACCCCAGGCCAAAAACCCCGAAGACAATGCTCGGCACGCCGGCGAGATTGTTGATGGCGATGCGCACCGCGCTGACAATCGGTCCCGGGCGGGCGTACTCGCGCAGATAAAGGGCGGCCAGCACCCCGAACGGAACCACCAGGAGCGAGAGAAGCAACGTCATCGCCACGGTGCCCCAGATGGCGGGAAGCACGCCCCCCTCGGTGTTCGCCATGCGGGGCTTGTCGGTGAGGAATTCCACCCAGCGCGTGAGATACACCTTGAAGCGACCGCCAAAACTGAGCTGATTCGCCGGATAGGCCAGCACAACCTCCTCCACGGGGAGGTCATACACCTTATCCCCCTTGCTGCCGCCGCGGGTTTGCAAGCGCACAAAATAATGCTCGTTGGCCAGTTTGTCGCGCACCCCCTCATGGACCTGCTGAAAGCGATTCCAGGCCGTCCCGGGGTCGTTCGTTTCCACCTCGGCCCGAGCAGGATCCTTCACCCGGAGTTCGTTGGTGACCAGAAACCCCTGGACCACCCCGTAGCAGTTGCCCCAGTCGGTGCGTTCGACGGTGACAGCCCAGAGAGGCTCGGTTTCGCGAACCACTTCGTAATCGCTCACCCATTGATACTCGCTGCCGGTGAGATCGAAATTGCCGGTGCGCAGCAGGCGTCGCCGCATCTGCCCTTCATGGGCGGCCAGCAGCGCGCGCGCGTTGGCGGCGATGGCGGGCGGCAGTTTGTTCAGGGTGTCAGCGTCCAGGCGATAGTCCTCGGACCGCGTGACCTCACCCAGGAAGGTGCGTCCGTCGTGGGTCGTGATCTCCACCAGCGGACCGGGCCAGAAAGTGGCACCGCCCTGATAGAAGATCAGCCCCAGCAGCCCGACGATCATCACCAGGGCCACCACCAGTGCTCCACCCGTGAACCAGATGGACGGTTCGCCGGCCGCCAGCAGAGCACTTCGGCTGCGACGACGACGTGGCGTCCCCGGCGTTTCCACCGGTGCGACAGCAGGAACAGAGGGGCTTGGAATCGTGGATGCGCTCATAGCTGGAAGGCCCTCCGCCGGAAGCGCAGTCGGACCATCTCGGCAATGGTGTTGAGAACAAACGTCGCCAGGAGCAGCGTGAGGGCGGCCAGGTACAGAGTGCGATAGTGCGTGCTGTCCTTGACCGCCTCGGGGAGTTCCACGGCAATATTGGCCGAGAGCGTGCGGAACCCGTTGAAGATGTTCATCTCCAGGATCGGCGTATTTCCGGTTGCCATCAGCACGATCATTGTTTCGCCCACCGCCCGGCCCAGGCCGATCATCACCGCGGAAAAGAGCCCGCTCATGGCCGTGGGAATCACAATGCGAATCGCCGTTTGCCACGGGGTTGCCCCGGCGGCCAGCGACGCCGAACGCAGATGGCTGGGCACCGCCGAAAGAGCATCTTCAGAGATCGTGTAAATGATGGGAATGATGGCGAACCCCATGACAAACCCAACCACCAGGGCATTGCGTTGCGTGTACGGCCCCAGGTACATGTACCACGAATGCCGGGGATCCACGACGTGCTGCATCTCGCTGAGCAGAGACGACCCCAGCGCTGCCAGCCCCAACGTCAGCGTCATTCCTCCCGCCATCTTGGCCAGATCGACCAGCGCCACGCGCGAACGGGGCCAGTCCCGGGTCAGCCGGCGCAGCCACGGATTGACACGGGTGCCGATCAGGAGGCTCACCAGGATCGCGCTGAGCGGAACCAGCAGAAACATCCAGCCGCCAAACCCACTCCCCTCGCCGGTATCCAGCCAGCGGCGCAGATCCCCGTTGAACAGCCAGCGTTCAAATACCGGCCCCAGCAGCCATCCGCCACCCAGGCCGATCGGCAACACCAGGCAAATAAAGGCAAAGCGCCAGCGCGCCAGAGAGGCCCCGATCTTCTCGGGTAACACCTGCCACAGGTACGCCCCGGCGATGAAAGCAAAGGGAACACAGGCAAAACAGGCGAGGATCGTCGGCACCACGCGCTCGACGAATTGTGCAAAGACCAGCCCGGCCAGAAAGCCAAGCACCACGCTGGGCAAACTCGCCATCAGTTCAATCGTCGGTTTGATGAGCGCCTTTGCCCTGGGATGCATGAACTCGCTGGTGTAGATGGCCGCCAGCAGCGCCAGCGGAACCCCAAAGAGGAGCGAGTAAAAGCTCCCCTTGAGTGTGCCGAAAATCAGCGGAATCAGGCTGTATTTCGGCTCGAAAGCATCGTCGCCACTGGACGATTCCCAGACATATTCGGGCTGCGAACGTCCCTCGTACCAGACCTTTTTGAACAACGCGCCAAGCGTAATTTCCGGGTGGCGGGGATCAACGTTCCAGCGGGCAATCGCATCCTTGCTGATCAGCAGAATCGCATCATCGCGCGGCGCCAGCAGCACACGCTGCACCGGAACACCACCCTGGGTTGTGACGGTGGCGAGCAATTTTTCGCTGGTGACGGCGGACAGCCGTCCCTCGCCATTCGCAAAACCGGCCAGCACCAGGCGCGTTCGATCCGAGGCAGCCAGCGCGGTCACCGGCGCGGCCGGGCCTTGCAGCGTGTGCCCGCAGACAAACTTCCAGCTGTCCGTCGACAAGGCCTCGGTTGCCTCGGCCAGGAACCAGGCGCGCACCTGGCCGTGCGAATCCCCCACCATCAGCGTCGTCTTGCCGATCAGAAAGCGAAGCGCTGTCACCTCGGCGTCATTCTCCGTCAGAGATACCGTTTCGGCGAGTTGCGGTTTGTCCTGGTTGCGTGCATCGATGCGCTGCAACATCCCGTTTTTCCAGATCAAATAGACCTGATCACCCAGTCCCGAGAGGAGCACATGGTCGGGTTTGCCCAGTCCTTTGGGGGGTTGATAGGGGAGCGTCACCGAACGCAAGGGGCGAATCATGATCTCGCCGGTCGCGAAGTTGGTCTGTTCACGCACGGTGTTCAGAATCAACTGCCCATCAGCGGACAGCACACAAATTACCCCGCCAACGTTGCCCTTGCTGTGATCGATTCGTTCGATGGCCGCCCGCGAGGACACCAGCGGTTTGGAGGCGGCCGGCAGATCGATCTCCACCTCTTCGAGCCGATATTGCCCCTGGGAGGTGGGCGTGATCATCCCGGAGCGAAAGGGCGCGACCTCGCCCACATGCAGTTCCTGCACACTGGGTGGAACTTGCCCTTTCTCCAGAAAGGTCGTTTTAAAGCCGAACTTCCCCAGCCGGACTCGCCCGTCGGCAAAGCCAAACGCGATCTGCTTGACGCTCGTCTTGAGGCCGTCGCGCATCTCATCGTGATTGATCGCCTGCGACTGGGCGGTGGGGGCGCCCTTCTCAAAGAGTTGTTTTTTCTCCAGCACCGCGCCGGTGTCCAGGCGAAAGATCTCCAGGGTGCCGTCCGCGGCGAGCGCCCAGCCGATCATCTGGGCGTCGTCGATCCCAACATGCAACGGCAGGCGCGGCAAGGGGGCCGTGGGAGTGTCGGCCTCGACATGCGCCGACCAGAAGAGCGGAATGACCACCCAGAAGAGGTAGAGAAAGACCGTGGAAACCGCCAGAATGGTTCCCAGGCCACAGATGGTGATCAGCAAGCGCGAAAAACGATCCATCAGGCGAACGCCCAGACGAGTCGTTCGCTGGCGGGGTTGACCTCGGAAAGACTCGCGCGCAGCCATAACGAACCAGGGGTGGAGAGCAAGGGTGAAGGAACACTCCCGGGCGTGCGGTACCTTCACCCCGGTATTGTAGCGAGGATCCCCTGTGCTGGCTTTCGGGGGATCCCCTCGCTGAAAGGCGGTTCACTTGATCCCGACCGCCGCCAGCGCTTTGCGGGCAATCGGTTCGCCCACCGGCAAGTAGCCCGCCTTGATCACGTCCTCCTGACCCTGTTTGCTGAAGATGTACTTGATGAACTCGCGCCGCAACGGATCGATCTCACTGTTCGGTTTGTAGTTGACATACACAAACAGCGGACGGGCAAGCGGATAGTCGCCGCTGTAGGCATTCTCGGGTTCGGCCTCCACCAGTTCCTTCTCGGTGAGTCCGAGCGGAACGGCCTTGACGTCGGCGGTCCGGTAGCCGATGCCGCTGTAGCCGATGGCGTACTTGTCGCTGGCCACCCCCTGTACCACTGAGGAACTCCCGGGCTGCTCCTTCACCTCGGCCTTGAAATCGCCATTTTTCAGCACATGTTCCTTGATAAAGCCATAGGTCCCCGAGGCAGCGTTCCGCCCGTAGATGTTGATCGGCTTGTCCGCCCACTCACCGGTCAGCCCCAGGTCGCCCCACGTTTTGACTTCCTTGTGACCGCTCTTGCGCGTTTTGGAGAAGATCGCATCGACCTGCGCCAGCGTTAACCCCTTGATTGGATTGTCCTTGTGCACATAGATCGCCAGCATATCGATGCTGGTCGTCAGCGCCGTCGGCCCGTAGCCAAACTTCTCCTTGAAGTCGTCGATCTCCTTGTTCTTCATCGCCCGACTCATGGGGCCAAAGTTGGCGGTCCCGGCGATCAGCGCGGGCGGAGCAGTTGTGGAGCCCTTCCCCTCGATCTCCGCCTGGACATTTTTCGGATCGTAATACTTTGCGAACCCCTCTGCCCAGAGCGTCATCAGGTTGTTCATGGTGTCCGAGCCGATGCTCTTGATCCGTCCCTGAACCGAATCGATCTTCTTGTACTCGGGGAGCTTCGGATCGACCTTCAGCTGAGCCGACGTACTCCCGGCGCTCAGCACCAGGAACGCGACCGCCACCAGGAACCGGAGCATGCGCATGGACCTCTCCTTGAACGCGAGTCAGAGGACGAAACAGAGATATCCTACGGCCCCGCTGCGTGCGTTTTGTGAAGATTGCGTGAGTTTTTCTTCTCCCTCGTCTCTCCCCTGTCCAGGGATTCCCGACCCGCGTGGGCTGAACGACTTTTTCTTGGCGAGTCGCTGTGCCCCCTGTTAGCATGACCAGGGTCGTTGCTCTCTGTCCTTTTCACGGTTCTGCCAGCGAGACCCATTGTGTCTTACCCTCCGCTCCTGCGCATTCGACAACGCTTCGATCGTCCTCGCGTGGACGAGATCCCCCAGGCAGTCCACACAGCCCTGGAACGCCTGGGGCTGGAACGAACGATCAAACCCGGGCAGTCGGTCGCCTTGACAGCCGGCAGTCGCGGGATCGCCAACATCCCCCTGGTGCTCAAGAGCACGGCCGACTTTCTCAAACGCCTCGGAGCGAAGCCGTTTCTGGTGCCGGCGATGGGGAGCCACGGCGGAGGGACGGCCGAGGGCCAGCGGCACATCCTGGAGAGTTACGGCATCACCGAGGCTTATGTCGGCGTTCCGTTGCGTGCCTCCATGGACGTGGTTTCGCTCGGGAGCACCCCCGAGGGTTACCCGGTCTTTCTCGATCGCCATGCCAGCGAGGCCGACCACATCGGCGTGGTGGCCCGCATCAAACCGCACACGGCCTTTCATGGCCCCCTCGAAAGCGGTTTGCTCAAGATGATGATGATCGGGCTGGGCAAGCACACCGGGGCGCTGGCCTATCACCGCATTCTGCTGGAGCAACCCTACGATGGCGTGGTGCGCTCCGTGGCCCGCACCATGCGCGCTCGCGCGCCCATCGCCTTTGGCCTCGGACTGGTTGAGAACGCCTACGACGAGACCGCCCTGATCGAAGGGGTTGCACCCCAGGACTTCGAGCCCCGCGAGGAGGAACTCCTGGTTCTGGCACGACGCTGGCTGGCGCAGTTGCCGTACCGACAGGCCGATGTCCTGATTGTCGATGAGATTGGTAAGAACATTAGCGGATCCGGAATGGATACCAATGTGGTCGGGCGCAAACGAACCCTGGCCGCGCACGTTGAGATCGATCAGCCCACCATGCGTCTGATCTTTGTGCGCGGACTCACCGAACAGACGCATGGCAATGCCACCGGGATTGGGCTGGCCGACTTTACCACCTCCCGGCTGGTGCAGGGGATGAACTATCGGGCGACGGTGATCAACTGCCTGACGGCTGGTTATCCCCAGGGAGCCAACGTCCCCGTCTATTTCGACACCGATCGCGAGGTGATCGATGCGGCCCTGGCCATCCTCGGCACCCGGGAGGCGCAGGATGCCCGTGTGATCCGCATCACCAACACGCTGGCGCTGGAGGAAGTGGAGATCTCCGAACCGTGCCTGGCGGAGCCACGCCAGACCGAGTTCACGATGTGTGGCAACGCCTTTGCGCTGCACTACGACTCGGCGGGCAATTTGCCCCCGTTGGCGGGAGCCCACACATGAGAAGGCATTTTTTCTTCAGCGATCCGCACTTCGGTCATGGCAACATCATGAAGTACAGCCGTCGGCTGTCCTACTTGCAACGCCATGAATGCGAGATGATGGAACGGGGAGAGGACTTCAAGGTCAGTCCCGCGAGCGTGGCGCGCATGAACGAGGCGCTCCTGGACAGCCTCAATCACCTGGTCCAGCCCGACGATGTCCTCTGGTGTCTGGGAGACTGGTGCTGGGCTCCGCAAGACGCCTACTTCGAGGAGGCGCGTCGTTTCCGGGAGCGCATCAGTTGCCGTACCGTCCACTTCATCTGGGGCAATCATGATAGCCGCATGATCACCTCGCTCTTTAGCAGCACTCACGATCTCGCCCTGGTCGCCATCGACCCCACCACGGGCGACCACGTAATCGGCGAGGAGGAAATCTACGCCAACTTCGCGCGCTATCGCAACTGGCAAATGATCGTCCTGTGCCATTACCTGATGGCCGCCTGGAACGGTTCGCACAAGGGGAACTGGCACCTCTATGGCCACTCCCATGCCTCGGCGGAGAACTGGGCCGACACCGCCATGAAAGGGCGTCGCTCCCTGGACGTGGGGATCGATAATGCCTATCGCTTGCTGGGAGAATATCGCCCCTTCCGCTTCGAGGAGTTACGAGAGATTCTCGGCCAACAACCAGGGTTTGGCATGGTCGAACCGCGCGCTTGACCCTGGCAGTTGTGCTTGTTGAAACCTGCGCCCTCGTGCTACAGTTGAATTGGCCTTTCGCACGCGCCTGTCGTCACCAGGGGTGCGCGACCGAGCCAGCGCCGGTCGCAAACCGTGAGACAAAGGGGACGAAGATGGACCAGCCAGGACTGACCCAGCTCGCGTCCGCGCTGCTCACTCAGGGAACCACGCGCAACCCCGAGCGCACCCGGAACTGTCTGTCGTTGGGGCGCATCCGCTCGGCCCTGGTGCGTGAAAACTGGACTGCTGCCGAGGATCAGCATGGCAGCGCCTGCGCCTGCTGCGCACAGGCTGTCCTGCAGGCCAGTCGCACGCTCTGGCATCCTCGTCTCGTGCAGTTGCTCAGCCAGGTTCACGCTCCCCGTCCCGCCGAGAACGACCTCGATCTGAACTATCATCTGGAAAAAGACGGCTGTTGCCGTTGTCGCCGCGTCCTCGCGGCCCTGGCGAGCGAAAGTCTTCTCGCTGAACTGGCGCCTCCGCACTTGCGCCCCGTGCTGGAGGCGGCCGCTGTGGCTTCACTCCCTCCTCCCTGGAGTCGGGAACGTGCCCTGGCCGGATCCAGCCATCCTTCCGAACGCCTGATCCCCTTCGACGAGGAGCGCCTCACTCTCCTGTTCGCCCCTGCCGATCCGCTGCGTTTGCGCCTCGAATGGCGGGGTGCGCTTGTGCCTCGGGCGACCACACTCGCGTTTCTCGTTCTGTCGGGGGTGGACGGGGTGGCGCAGTGGTTTGTGCTCTGCCGCCCCGCGGACGGGGGAGTGGCTCGCGCCGAGATTCCCTTGACGCGTCCGCTCCCTGGGAGTGGGGAAGTGCTGCTTCTGCCAGGAGAGCCGCTTCTGCGGGCTCCCGGCGCGGTCGGTTGTCTGCAAACGTCGATTTTGCTCGCGCGGCATCTTGAAAATGACTCGCGCACGGCCTGGAGTGAATGGGGTGAGCGGATGCTTACCCGTCCCCTGCTGTTGCCGGCGGTGCAGCAACTACTCGAAAAGACCAGCCGTGGACGGTGAGCGCTTGCTCTTGCCTCGCCACGGGTGCCCGCCGGACACTCAGCGAACCCCCGCCATGTTCCCTTCCTCAGTCAGCGCCTTGCGCAACTTCGTGAGCGCACTCGCCTGCACCTGACGCACGCGCTCCTTGGAAAGGCCGAGTTCCTTCCCCACCTGCTCCAGGGTGCCCGCCTTGGCCTGATCATCCAGGCTAAAGCGACGCATCAAGACCACCTTTTCGCGGCTGGAGAGCAGCTGATGATGCTCCTGCAAAAATTCGTCGATCCGCTGCAAGCGCGTGGTCGGGGGCTCCTCGGTATCCAGGTCGCGCGGCTCGCCATCGGGGAGCGCTTCCAGAGGAACTGATTTGGACAGCCGATCCGCTGCGTGACGCTGGGAGAGCCGGGACAGGGCCCGCATCAAGCAGGTGAAGGCATAGGTGCTGAAGCGAATGCCCAGCCAGGGGTTGTAGGCCGCAACCGCCTGGATCAGGACGATCTGGCAATCGCCGATCATGTCGTCCGCCCATTGCGACGGCGGCATCCAGCGACTCACCGCCCGATAGATCAGCTTGCGATTCCCCAGCACGATGCGATCACGAAATTCGCGGTAGGTGCGTTCCCACCGTTCCTTGTCGGCCGCTCGGGTGGCCTGCTGGATGCGGTAGGCGGCGTGGTGCATACACCGGGCTGCCGCCTTGGTGACTTCATCGGCCATGTGGCTGCTTCCCTCGTCCGCACGAACCTCCTGCGCCAGCGCAGCATAGTCTGCCTCAGCGTTCGGTTCCTCGAACGAGGGGTGAAAGACAAAACGGGGCCCTTCGCTGTGTGGGGCTGTCCGGCTGACTGTGCTGGGGAGAAGACTGCTCATAAGACGCTCCTGAATCAGCCAGGCCTCTCGTCCCTGGTAGGACAAAACGACCAAATCATTCAAAACGATCAAAACGTCACTTTCAGAGTACCCTTGGTCTCCAAAAGGTCAACCCTAATTCTGACGATTTTGACGTTTTTATTCCCTCCCCCCGCCGAGTGCTCGGTCACTCCGCGGCTGCCCCTTGCTTGACGTCGTCCGCTGCTGTTTCTTCTGCTCAGGGATGTAAAATGCTTTCAATAAATAAATTATGACCGAGAATCGCTTTCTTTCTCGCTCACCGGGTTCTTTCAACTTGAAGGATGCAGGTGTGCCGCGTATAGTAAAGTGGACGTTTTGGTCGAAACAGAGACCTGGGCATGAACGAATCGCATTACATCAGCACGACGGATGTTTCCAAACTGCTGGACGTGAGTGTAACCACGGTGAAGCGCTGGGTGGACGATGGTGTTCTCCCCGCGCACAAAACCGTCGGAGGGCACCGCAAGATCCTGCTGGCAGATCTGTTGCGCCTCGCCCAGCTTGGCATCGTTCCCAGCGCTCGGATCGAGGATCTTGCTGGGCGCCTGACCCCAGCACCAGCGACCGACCCCGCCACATTGAGCGCTCAGTATCTCCGGGCTCTGTGCGACGGCGATGCGACCGCCGCCCACACCTTGCTGCAGGGCGCCTGCCATGCCGGCTTACCCATCGAGAAAATTGCCGACGAGGTGGTCGCCCCGACCATGCGGGCGCTGGGGCACCAGTGGGCGACCGGCGCGATCGATGTCTATCAGGAACATCTGGGCACCAGCGTCTGCCTGACCGCGTTGAAAGAGTTGAAAACCCGGCTCGCGGGGAAGGAAAATGACGGGCCGCTGGCGATCGGCGGCTGCCCCGAACATGATCATTATCGCATCGCCTCGCTCCTGGCCGAGATGGTCTTGCTGGACAATGGCTGGCGAACGCGCAACTTCAGCGGGCACACGCCGCTACTCTCCTTCGCGCGCGCTATCGTGGATCTGAAACCGCGTTTGCTCTGGCTCTCGATGAGTTACTTTCAGGACGTGGAACGTTTTCTGGCAGAGTATCGGGAGTTGTACCGGGTGGCAGAAGAGAACGGCGTGGCCGTGGCGGTGGGAGGGTTGGCCCTCACCGACTCGATCCGCGCCCGGATGCCCTACACCTTCTACGGCGATACGCTCAGTCACTTCGCCGCCTTTGCCCGCTCGCTCCATCGACCGGTCCGCCCCCCGCGCCGGGGTCGCCCCCCGCTGCGCTCCGAGGCGGGTTGATCATCGTGCTCACTTGCTAACACGCAGAAGTTCCTGCACCGAGGTCTGGCCGGCGATCACCTGGCGCAGGCCGTCTTCCTGAATCGTCTTCATCCCGGATTTCATCGCTTCCTGTTTGATGGCGCTGAGGTTGGGGTGCTCGCGAATCATCTCGCGCAACTTCTCGGTAATCACCAGTAATTCGAAGATGCCCGTTCGGCCACGATATCCCATCCCGCCGCAGTGCGGACAGGCCGAACTCTTCTCGTCGCCCTCGTCTTCCTCTTCCGCCTTGTTGTTCGGCGGGCGATAGAAGTGCTTGATCTGGTCGGCGGGGAGGTTGGCCTTGCGGATGAGATCGGGGTTGGGTTTGTACTTCACCTTGCAATGGGGGCAGAGGATACGCACCAGGCGCTGGCCCAGGACGGCGGTGAGCGAACTCCCGATCAGGAACGGTTGCACCCCAAGATCGAGCAAGCGTGCGATGGCCGTGACCGTGTCGTTGGCGTGCAGTGTGGTAAAGACCATGTGGCCCGTCTGAGCGGCCTGGCAGGCAATCTCCGCCGTTTCCTGATCGCGAATCTCCCCGATGTAGATCACATCGGGATCCTGCCGCAGAATGCTGCGCAACTCGGAAGCGAAGGTTTTGCCCGCCTTGGGGTTGATCTCGATCTGAGTGACATTGTCGATGTGATATTCCACCGGGTTCTCAACGGTGATCACGTTCTTCTGAAAGCGATCGATCTCGTTGAGGCAAGCGTAGAGGGTGGTGCTTTTCCCCGCCCCGGTCGGCCCACAAACAATGAACAACCCATGGGGTTGAGTGACCAGGCCATGGACCGTTTCGTGCATCACCGGACGCATCCCGATGTTGCGCAGATCGAGGACCTGCCCCTCCCGATCGAGAATACGCATGACCATCTTTTCACCCGCGACGCTCCCCGCGGTGGCGACACGGAAATCGACGGTGCGTCCGCCTTCCACGATGGCAGAGAAACTCCCGTCCTGCGGTTTGCGCTTCTCGGTGATGTCGAGATCGGCGAGCACCTTGAAAATGTTGAGAACGGCATCCCCCATCCCGCGGCCAAAGGGCGCCGCGGGCTGCAAGATACCGTCGATGCGAAAACGGAGCGTCATCTCCTCCTTGGTCGGCTCCATGTGAATATCGGTGGCGCGCTGCTCGATCGCCTCCCAGACCATCTCAATGGCCGCCTGATACCCGCGTGATCCCTGCGCGCGCGCGATGCGGGCAGGGTCTTCCTGACTCGACCCGGTACTCTTGCCGACAAAGCGTAGAGGAACCCGTTTCTGCGACTCCTTGACCGCCGTCTTCCTCATGTGGATCAGGCGGCGCAGGTGGCCCATGGTGAGCACCTTTTCGTCGTCGCTCACGCGCGCATTGCGTTTGTTGACATAGGCAATCGAGGACACCCCATAGAGCAGGAGGAACAGGCCAACCGACACGACGAACCAGGGAAAAACCCAGATGGCAACCAGCCCGAGGAAGCCGGACAACAGCATGACCGCGTTCCAGAGGGGGCGACGCAGTTTCAGTTCCTCGGCGTCCTGATCCACCCACCAGCACGTTTTGATCCAGCAGCCATAGAGAAGCAAGATAAAGATCAGCTTGAACGGGCTGAAGTAGAAGCCGGGGCCGCGCGGAAAGCTGGGAAGGCCCACCGCAAAGGGAAGTGAACCCGCTGCGGTGAGCCAGGATGCCAGCGAACCGAGCGACAGGTCTCCCCCCAGTGGTTGAGCCAGGAGCCCGGGCAGCTCTGCGTGCAGACCTTCCCAGCCGACCATGTTGGATATCCCTTCTGTTGCTTCGTGGTCCTGTCTGCCGACGGTCACTCACAGAATACCCGGCGCCGGGAACTTGATACCCTTGAAGGCCATCTTGAGCTGCTCGGGGTTGGGCGCCACCTCGAGTGCGGTGGGCTTGTCAATCATGCCGCGGTCGACCAGTTGCCGCAGATTCTCGGTGAAGTCCACCATCCCTTCCTGGTAGCTCATGCGGATGGCATCGATCAGCTTGCTATCCTCCCCCTCGGCGATCAGCTTGCGCACGATGGGAGTCACGATCATGATCTCGTTGGTGGGAGTTCGCGACACCCCCGGCTTGATGCTCTTGAGGAGCTTCTGGGCGACGACCGCCTTCAGGTTGTTTGCCAGCGCCTGGCGGATGGCGCCGTGTTTTTCCGGTGGGAAGAGGTCCAGAATACGGTTGATGGTGGTGGCGGCGCTGGCAGCGTGGATGGTGCCAAACACAAGGTGGCCTGTTTCCGCCGCATGCACGGCGGCCTCGAACGTTTCGATATCGCGCAACTCACCAACGAGGATCACATCGGGATCTTGACGCACGGCGTCCTTCAAGGCCTTGTGCCAGTTCAAGCAGTCCAGGCCGATCTCACGCTGGTTGATATACGACTTCTTGTCGGTGAAAGTGAATTCGATCGGGTCCTCGACGGTGAGGATGTGCAGCGGTTCGCGCTCGTTGATGTAGTCGATCATCGAGGCGATCGTGGTACTCTTGCCGGAACCCGTCACGCCCGCCAGGATGATCAATCCTTCGGGGTAGTTGCACAGCTTCTCGATGCTGGCAGGCAGACCGAGTTTCTCGAAGTTGGGGATGGTGTTGTTCACGCGGCGAGCCACCAGGGATAACCGCCCCCGCTGGCGGAACAAGCTCACGCGGAAACGGCACTCGTCCGCGCCGATGACATAGGAGAAGTCGACCCCGCCTTCCTCGTCGAGAATCTTGCGATGCTTGGGAGACAGCTGGGTGAGGAGCAAACGCTCCATGTCTTCCTGGGTCAGCGGCCGCATTTCCATCCGGCGAATGTCGCCCTTAAGGCGCATCATCGGGGGCTGCCCCACCTTGAGATGAAGGTCGGATCCCTCGTATTTCATGACCATGCGAAAGAGCTTGTTGACCTCGGGCTCCCGCCGGGTCTCGCTGGCCCCGCGTGGAGGGGCTTCTGCGATGTCGAGGACGGGGGCAGCTTCAGCAACTTCGCGACTGGACATCCCATTCACTCCTGCTCGAAATCACGAGGGAACCGTTCTGCCATCACGCCGGCTGAGTGAGTCGAACGCGAACGCCGCGTTCGGCCAGATAGGCCTTGGTCGCGGCTATTCCGTATTCATTGTAATGAAAGATACTCGCGGCCAGAACCGCATCGGCTCCGCCCACGGTCAATGCCTGGTACAGATGCTCGGGATGTCCCGCACCCCCAGATGCCACCACCGGGATGCTGACGGCCTCGGAAACCGCCCGGGTCATCGGCAAATCGTAACCGTTCTTCGTTCCGTCAGCATCCATCGAGGTCAGGACGATTTCCCCGGCTCCCAGTTCCTCAACACGCCGGGCCCAGGCGACTGCTTCCAGCCCCGTGGGCACCCGTCCGCCGTTGATGTGAACTTCCCAGACCTCGCGGCCTTCGCGCTGCACGCGCCGGGGGTCAATATTGACGACCGTGGCACAGCGGCCAAACTTGCGCGACACCTCCGTGATCAACTCCGGGGTTCGCACGGCGGCGGAATTGATGCTGACCTTCTCCGCCCCAGCCTGGATCAAGCGCGTGGCATCGTCCAGCGTCCGAATCCCCCCACCCACGGTGAAGGGCATGAAGATCTCCTCGGAGACACGGCGCACCACGTCGAGCATGATCGAGCGGCCTTCATGGCTGGCGCTGATATCGAGAAAGACCAGTTCATCAGCGCCGGCCTCCTCGTAGCGTCGGGCGACCTCAACCGGGTCCCCCGCATCACGCAGTTGAAGGAAATTGATTCCCTTGACCACGCGCCCACAGTTGACGTCCAGACAGGGGATGATGCGGGCCATCAACATGAACGCGACCGGTTTCCTTGCGCCATCAGCCAAAGTGAAAACACGAACGTTCAGTTTACGCGGGGAAGAAGGGCAGGTCAACAGTCCGCCCGCCGAGGCCCCGTCCAGGGCGCGGTTAACGGCAACTCTTCTCAGAATTCTAACCAGCCTCTTCCATCGGCGCCTCGGACCGCTTAGAATGCGACCGTTCCTCTCAGCTCGAATCAGTGGATGGAGTGTTTCGACCATGTCCGCTTCTGCCTCGCACATCACCAGCGTTCTCAAGGAAACCCGGAGTTTTCCGCCTCCTCCTCGCTTTGCCGCGCACGCACACATCCGCAGCCTGGAAGAATACGAGGAGCTCTGTCAGCGTGCGCGCGAGAACCCGGAAGCCTTCTGGGCGGATCAGGCCGAACGGTTGCACTGGTTCCAGCGCTGGCAGCAGGTTCTGGACTGGAAGGAACCGCACGCGCAGTGGTTTGTCGGCGGCAAGCTCAACGCCAGTTATAACTGCCTCGATCGTCATCTGAACACTCCGCACAAGAACAAGGCGGCCATCATCTGGGAAGGCGAGCCGGGCGAGAGCCGGATTCTGACCTATCAGACTCTCCATCGCGAGGTGTGTCAGTTCGCCAACGTGCTCAAAGCGCTCGGCATGCAACCGGGTGATCGGGTGACGATTTACATGCCCATGGTGCCGGAGCTGGCGATCGCCATGCTGGCCTGCGCCCGCATCGGCGTCACACACTCGGTCATCTTTGGCGGGTTCTCTGCCGATGCCGTGGCGGATCGCAACAACGACGCCAAATCGCGACTGATCATTACCGCCGACGGCGGCTGGCGACGCGGCAAGGTGATCCCGCTCAAGGACAATGTCGACGAAGCGTTGACCAAGTCTACCACCATCGAGAAGTGCATCGTTTTGAATCGCTGCCATCAGCAGATCACCATGAAGCCTGGACGGGATCTGTGGTGGCATGAACTGATGGCGCAGGCCTCGGCGGATTGCCCGGCCGTTCCGCTGGACAGCGAACATCCGCTGTACATCCTCTACACCTCCGGGTCGACCGGCAAGCCGAAGGGAATCCTGCACACGACGGCAGGGTATCTGCTGGGCACCTCGTTGACGCACGAATGGATCTTTGATCTGCGCGAGGAGGATACTTACTGGTGCACGGCCGATATCGGCTGGGTGACGGGGCACAGTTACATCGTTTATGGTCCGCTGTGCAACGGAGCGACCACCCTGATGTATGAAGGGGCCCCAAACTATCCGCGCGAAGATCGGTTCTGGGAGATCATCGAAAAGTATCAGGTGAATATCTTTTACACCGCGCCGACCGCGATTCGTGCCTTCATCAAGTGGGGCGACAAATGGCCCAACGGGCACGATCTCTCTTCGCTGCGCCTGCTTGGCTCCGTGGGCGAGCCGATCAATCCCGAAGCGTGGATGTGGTATCACACCGTGATTGGCAAGGAAAAATGTCCTATTGTCGATACATGGTGGCAAACGGAGACCGGGGCGATCATGATTGCGCCGGTGCCCGGAGCGATCGCCACCAAGCCCGGGTCGGCCACGCGGCCCTTCCCGGGAATCATCGCCGAGGTGGTGGATCGCCAGGGGCGTCCTGTGCCGGACAACACGGGCGGGCTGCTGGTAATCCGCCAACCCTGGCCGGCGATGCTTCGTACCATCTATGGCGACGATGAACGCTATCGGCAGCAGTACTGGAACCAGGTGCCGCACTGTTATTTCACCGCCGACGGGGCACGGCGCGATTCGGACGGCTATATATGGATCATGGGCCGGGTGGACGATGTGCTCAACGTGGCCGGCCATCGCCTGAGCACCATGGAAATCGAGAGTGCCCTGGTGCATCACCCCAAGGTGGCGGAAGCTGCGGTGGTTGGCCGCCCCGACGAGATCAAGGGAGAAGGAATTGCCTGTTTTGTCACCCTGGTGGGCGGGGTCCCCGCTTCAGATGAGCTGAAAAAGGAGCTGCGCGAGCACGTCGCCCACGAGATTGGTGCGCTGGCGCGTCCCGATGATATTCGTTTCACCGAGGCGTTACCGAAGACCCGCTCGGGGAAAATCATGCGCCGTCTGCTGCGTGACATTGCCAGTGGTCGCGAAACGGTCGGCGATACCACCACGCTGGAAGATTACAGTGCCCTGGCGCGACTGCGTGAAGAAGAAGCGTGATCCCAGCTCCGCCGAGCCGTCGCATGGAGCCTGCGGCTCGTCCTCTTACCCTGTCTGGCGGTGCCAGCGCGAGAGGTGATTTGATGGCTGTTCTGACGTCGGAGAGAAAGGTGCACCCAGCCACGCCTGGCGGATCGTGGAATCTGAATCAAGGCGCAATGACTCATCTGCAACGTCTGGACGCGCTGGTCAAAGAACTTAGTCATCACAGCGATCCCGATCGGTTGGTGCGCGCCTTTGTGCGCAAGAGCAATCTCTTCCACGAGCACGAGGCGTTGCTCACGCTGGACAATCGCGATCTGCAACCGCCTGCGTATCGGCTCACGCGCTCGTGGCTCTGGTCGGAGAACGTCAATCCGTACACGCAGCCAAATCGTTTGCCCATTTTCGAAACGGGACTGCTGGGCGATCTGCTTTATGCGGGGAAACCGCAACTGCTGCACGATCTGGACATCAGCCCGGACGATCCCTGTTATGAACATCTGCGCGGTTATCGGTCGCTGGCGTGCGCTCCGAACTATCACCAGGGGAAGCCGATTGCCCTGGTAGTGCTTCTCCATCACGAGCCGGGGCGTTTCAACCAGCAGGACCTGGAAACGCTTCTGCTCAATAGCAACATGCTGGGGCGCGCGGTTACCAATCTGGCGCTGGCGCAGCAACTGGAGGAAGCCTACCAGAAGCTCGATCACGAGATGCAAAAAGTTGGCGCGATGCAGCGCCATCTGCTCCCCGCCGAATTGCCTCGGATCGAAGGGCTTTCGCTGGGCGCCTCGTATGTCACCTGCAGCCAGGCGGGCGGGGATTACTACGATGTGGTCGAACTGCCCGACAACCAGTGGGGGTTGTGTCTGGCCGATGTCAGTGGACACGGTGTTCCCGCAGCGGTGGTGATGGCCATCATTCACACCCTGGTGCGCACCTACAACAGCAATCCTCCTCATCCGCGTCTGGTGCTGGAGCACATCAACAGTCATCTGCTCAAGGTCGCTCCCGAAGGGATGTTTGCGACCGCCTTCTATGGCATCTATGACGTGGCGACCCGCAACCTCCGCTATGTTCTGGCTGGGCATCCGCCCCCACGGCTGCGGCGGGGGAATCGCGGCGTGGTGCCGTTGACCAGCACTCCCGGTTTACCTCTGGGAGTCACCGATTGCGCCATCTGGCACGAGAAGGAGATCACCCTCCAACTGGGGGATGCACTCCTGCTCTACACCGATGGGCTGCTGGAAGGGACCAACGCTGCCGGAGAGCCCTTTGGCCTGCAGCGGCTGGACAACGCCCTGCGCCTGGCGCCCTTGCTGGCCGGGCCGATGGTTCGCCACGTGGAACGCAACTATCGCGACTTCTGTTCGGGAACTCCCGATTTCGACGATCGCTCCATTCTCGCCGCCGTCGCCGTCCCATAACGACTCCCCGCGAGCGGTGAAAAGGATCTTCGCCGCTCGCTCTCCCGGGCAGTCCCCCTTCGGTTCGCGGCACACTGGCCCCTTTGCCGATGGCGAACGCGCCTGCGCACGCGGATTCCTCGCGTTTTCTCCACATCTCGGACAGGATCGACCTGCCCCTTCAGGCGCGAAGTCCTAGAATTCTCAAAGTCTCTGCTCGATCCCGCCTCGCTGTCCATCTCAGGAGAGTTTTTTCGTGAGCACCGCAACCCAACCTCCCACTCCCCGCTTTGGTCTCACTCAGTGGCTGATCCTCACCGTTGCTGCCATCGGCTTTCTCTTCGACACTTATGAACTCCTGATGACTCCCCTGGTGCTGGCGCCGGCGCTGTCGGAGTTGCTCAAGGTGCCCGCCAATCATCCCCTGGTGACCGCCTGGGTGGGCCGTGTTCTCTGGCTCACTGCTCTGTCGGGCGGTATTTTTGGCCTGCTCGGCGGATGGCTGATCGATCGATTCGGCCGGAAAACGGTGATGATCGGCAGCATCTTCGTCTACAGTCTCTCCCCGGTGATGGCGGGGCTCTCGACCGATCTGTACACGCTGATCTTTTTCCGCTGTACGACGTTCGTTGGGGTGTGCGTGGAGTTTGTCGCCGCCGTGACCTGGTTGTCCGAGATTTTCCCGGACAAGAAAACCAAGGAACTCGCCATCGGCTGGACGCAGGCGTTTGCCTCGGTCGGTGGGCTTTTTGTGACCGGGGTCAGTTCTGGCGTGGGCTACCTGGTGGCCCACAAGATGCTCCCCGAACTTCCGGTCGGCGATCCAACCAACCCCGCCTGGCGCTACACCCTGATGACTGGGCTTCTCCCCGCCATCCCGATTGCCGCGCTTTTGCCTTTTGTGCCGGAGTCGATCGTCTGGCGGGAGCGCAAGGCCTCCGGAACCCTGAAACGACCCAGCTTCCGCGAAATTTTCTCTCCTGGTTTGCTGCGGATCACGGTGGTCACCACCATCCTTTCCGCCTGTGCCTATGCCGCTGCCTTTGGCACCTTGCAGGTGACGGTCACGCAGGGGGTGCCGGGCTTGCCGACGCTCAAGGAGCCGGCGACCAGGATGGCCGAATATGGCAAGAAGAACCGCGAACTGCAGGAGAAACTCGCCAAGGCAACGGGAGAGGAGAAAGAGACCCTGCAGAAGGAGTTCACCGCCAACCTGCGCGCCATGGGGAAACTCAACAAGGAAGAGATCCAGCCGGTGCGCGAGAATGTGCAATTCAAACAAGAACTGGGTGGGCTCGTTGGCCGCATTCTGCTGGCGCTGGGATTGATGGTGATCGTGTCGCGCCGGGTGCTCCTGTGGTTGTTCCAGGTGCCGGGTCTGGTGATTATCCCCGCAGTGTGGTTCTACGCTTTCTGGAACATGCCCGATCTCTTTAGTTACGGAGTGTTCTTCGCGGGGATTGTGATTGTGTCGCAGTTCAGCTACTTCGGCGAATATTTGCCCAAGGTCTTCCCGGTCCATCTGCGCGGCACCGGGGGCGCGTTTGCCACCAACGTCGGCGGCCGCATGCTGGGGACGTCAGCGGCCTTCCTTACCACCAACCTGATTGCTCCCCTGATCACGTCCGTTCCCTCGCAGGGCGGCAAGGTGGCGACGGCGGCGGGGATCGTCGGGCTGGCGGTCTTCGTCCTCGGTCTTGCGGTGAGTATCTTCCTCCCCGAACCCCCGGCGGAAGAACCGGCGAAGGGATGATTGGCGCACGCGAAACCGCAGGATTCCCCGGCCAGGGAGGACAACGGCTCAGCGTCGTCGTCCTCCCTGGTGTAAACACTCGACGCTCATTGATTGACTGGCGGGGAACGGCCTGGCGCCAACCGCGTGAGCAGTTCGTCGCGCAATGCCGCGGAGAGGTGATTGCTTTCCAGGGCCTTCTGAAAGGCCTTCCGCTGCGAGTCGGTAAACTGCACCCCGGCAACGTGGGCCTTTGCGGTCGCTCCTGTTGACGGAGGCGGAGCCGCGGTCAGGGTGGTGATCTGGGTCACCAGCTTGTTCTTCAAGGCGGTGATATCACCCTCGCGAAACGGTTTTTTTTCCTCGGCGGAGATATCCGTGGCGACCAGAACATTGACGACATAATCGTCCACCACGCGGGTCACCATCGGCTGTCCGCCCAGGCGCTCATAGAGCGAAGGGGTGCGCACCAGGGGAGTGCCCTTGGTCCCCTCCATGCAGCCGATCAGGCAGAGTGAAAGACCAACGACCAGAACAGCGTGCCGACGCATCCGGGCCCCTTTCCGTGCGGGGTTCCTCAGGGGGCGACAATCTCAAGGAGTTCAACCGCGGGTTGATCGTCGCAATGGATCAGAGCCAGCCGGCCATGGAGCGGACGTGGCTCGGTCATTCCAAACCATTTCATCATGGAGGGCGTGGGAGTCAAGCGCAGAAAGGCGGTTGGCTCAATGCGGCGCAGCACATTGTGATTGATCAGGATTCGGCCGAAGGGGGTTTGGCCGGCGACAATCTCGGCGCGGACCTCGGGGCTGCACAGAGCCAGATTCACGCGGACAATGCCAAACTGGACGATACGGCCGGTTTTCTGCAGGGCCAAAAGAATCTTGCGCGCGTAGAAATCGCCTTCCTGGCGTTTCTCGAGGATCTGCACATTGACCAGGTCGCCGTGATAGGCTTCCACGGTCACGGTCATGTGGTGTTCATGGACCAGCAAGCCATGGTAGGGAGGCGGGACCTTGTTGGCAGGGAGAACCTCGTAGGCGGGGAGGTCCTCGTTGGAGGGAAAGAGGCCGAACAGCTCAGCGACGTTCGGCCCCTGCACGCGCACCGGAAAATTCATGGTGTCGTCGTCAATTGGAGCAAGGGGAGCGGCGGCGGTTCGGGAGCCGTCGCCTGGCGGTCGAGAACGTTATCGACCAGGTAATAGAGCAGCTCGCGCAACTCGGTCGGTTCCACCTCGTCGGCCAGGGCCTCGGCGCGAGCCCGATACTTCTCGATCAGTTTTTCGGCCTTGGCAAAGACCTGGGCGCGGCGGAACAGGTGTTGCACCCGCGCCACCAGCACCTGGCCATCACTGCTGCGTTGTTCCTGCCGCGCCTGGTGGAGAAGGTGCAGCAGTTCTTCCTTGTCGGCGCCGGTGAGTCCTTCCAGGGCCAGCGCTAGCAGCAACGTGGGGCGAGCGGCCAGAACGTCCTGGCCGATGACGAGTTTGTTGTCCTCGTCGCCTTCCCAGTCCTTGAGATCGTTGAGAATCTGGAAGGCAACTCCCAGGTTCTTGCTGAATTCGGCCACCATCTTCTCGTAGTGGTCCGCCGGCCCCGCCAAACGCAACCCCGAGTAAAGGGCGGCCTCGAATGCCGGGGCGGTCTTGAGGGCATAGATTTTCAGCGCGTCCAGGGCAGTCAGCGCTTGATCGGTGGCGTCGCGCCAGAGGAGTTCCGCCCCCTGCCCCTCCGAGAGTTTCAGATGTGCCTCGGCCATCTTGTTCAAGATGTCGGCGGCGCAATCGCCCCCCAGTTCCTTGCGATCGCGACTGACCAGGCGATAGCCCAGACCGATGAGGTAATCGCCCACGTTGATCGCGGTTCCCACTCCGTACTGGCGATGGAGCGTTTCGCGCCCGTAGCGGAAGGTGTCGTCGTCCTCGATATCATCGTGAACC
The DNA here is from genome assembly GCA_029777335.1 of Planctomycetota bacterium. Lineage (GTDB taxonomy): Bacteria > Planctomycetota > Planctomycetia > Gemmatales > Gemmataceae > JAKOSN01. The sequence continues at coordinate 4,912 of JAKOSN010000034.1, read as the reverse complement.
AGCGAGGCCTTGTGGAACACCTCGATCGCCAGGGCGGTGCGGCGGATGGCATCGGGGAGTTGGCAGCCTTCGGCGGACCTCGTCCCGGGGGCCCCCTTGAGGGCATCGTAGGCAGCCAGGGTGATAAAGGGACGTGAGCGTTTGCCTCCCTGCGCCAGCCAGTCGTAGGCAATGTTCTCGTGAACCGCGAGGGGATCGGTGGTGCGGGTCGAGCCGGCGCGCAGACGCGGAGCAAGCCGGCTTAACTCCGGCTCCTCGCAGATCTGGTGGGCGGCGCGCATCAGGTGCACATAACTGCGCGTGGGCGTGGGGGTGGCCGGCGTGTGAAGATCGATCAACTCGGCCACCCAGTCGTCATCCACCGAGGTACTGCGACAGTTGCTTGACAGCAGCGGTGCGGCGACGCAGGGGATGCCCGCCAGGAGGATCTTGTCGAGTGCTTTTTCCAGCACGTTCAGGCAAGCCACGCCCACGATGGCATCGACATGCCCGCTCACAATGATCTTCAGAACAATCGGGGTGCCCTCGGAGACAAGCACCTTGTAACCCAGTTCCTCCGCCTTCACCTTGAAGTCGGCCACCGAACAGGCGCCGCACTTCTTGCAATCCAGACCGAACTCATCGTAGTCGGCGGGACAGCCCTCGGCGTTTTTCAGGCAGTGGGGCAGGAGCAACAGTCGACGTTTGAAATCAATCGCCTGGATCTGTTCGCGCCAGAATTCGTTGGTCAGACAGACCATGGTGAAGCCAAGGTATTGTTCTCCCAACTCCATGCCGCGCAGCAGGGCCTCGGCGGTCTGTTGCAGTTCGTTCTTGGTGAGCGGGCGCGAGCGGTCGAAGGCCTGTCCCACCCGGGCCGCCTCAGCGCGAATGCGATCGCGCAGCTCCCTGGTTTCCGGGACAACCTTGAGGTGGGCAGTGCTGGCACGCCTGTCCTTTTTCTCGGCCTGAGGTTCGGCAGCAATCGCCACGTTCATCCACTCCTCGGGAGGGGGTCCATCACAGTGAGAGGTCGGCACAACGGCTGGAGAGAAATCCGGCGGGCTCGCCCGAGAACCGTCGCGGCGAGGATCACAGCAACAAGTTTCTCAAAGAGCACGCCCATTGCCAAGGAAAATTCGCTTCGGGAGAAAGTTTCTCCGGTGCGAAGGTTCTTCTTGCTGGACGAGCCTGAGGAAACCCCTATTCAGGGGATCTCCCCGACAGTCGGGATTATCATACGTCGTCCGGCGACGGCGGCCAGAGCGACTACAGGCCGGGATCCCACGCCCCCACGCTCAGGAGCCGGCGCCCCTGCGACGCGCCCGACCGAGCGCTGCCACGGTGAAGACGATCGGATAGAGCTTTTCAAAATACCACAACTTGGCGAAGTAAAAGCCAATCGGCGTGGCCTGTTCCAGCGCCCCGCTCTCCACGCGCAGACTCAGCCAGAGCAGACCGCGTTGGACTGCGTTCTCCGCCTGCGCCCCGGCCTCAAGCAATGCCTCGATTGCCAGCGCCGTCTCCTCGATACTGCTTGGCGTGCCCGGTCCTGCGCCCCAGCCGCCGTCTTCATTCTGAGTCCGCACCAGCCAGCTGAGCGCCTTGCGTGCCGGCTCGGAGGTGAGCAGTTCCAGATCCCGATAAGCAGCCAGCACTCGCGCCGTTCCATAGGTGGGGTTCTCATCGTCGGGCGCATACTGATTGCCAAACCAGAGCGGCAACCACGAGCCGTCGGGACGCTGTGTGCGCGCCAGATAGGTGAGTCCCGCAGGGAGGGCCTCGCTCAGCCGTCGAAAGAGTTTCTGTTCGGGGGGAAGATTCCCGGTCCACTTCCAGCGGACGCGATCCTGCGGGCCGGGCAGTCGGCCACAGAGCCGCCGGGTCCATGCCGCCAGGGCGCGCAGGGCATGCGCTGTCAGATCGGCTCCGCTGCGATCAAAGGGAAGCTTGGTCCACCCCCGGCAGAAGGTGGGCCATCCGCCGTCGCTGTTCTGCAAATCGGCGAGCCAGTTCAGGCCAGCGAAGATCGCCGGAAGATGCGCCGGTTCATGCGGGAGTTCATGGAAGGCCAACAGGGCGCCTGGGGTGTCGTCGGCGTCGGGAACGGCACCAGGCAGAGGCGTCCACGAGAATCCTCCTGGGGCCGCTCCGGTGAAGGGGTGTCGTTCGCGATACTGTTGCTGCAATAACCAGTCACGCAGTTCCACGCGCTGCGCGAGCGTGTCCAGTTCTCCCCCCGCGGCAAGGGCGTTGATGCTCAGCGTGGTCACCCAGGTGGAGAGGTTGGTATCAATCGGCCAGCTGCCATCAGGGCGCACCGACTGCACAATGAACTCCACCCCCTTGCGGACCACCGGGTGCTCGGCGCGCCCCGCACTCGCCAGGCTCATCGTCACAAAGCTGGTGAGCGGGGTGGCCTCCAGAAAACCGCCATTGCTGGGCTGAATCGACTGGAGAACGTGCAGGCTCTTTTCTCGCGCCAGGTAGCGAATCAGGCGCGTCAAGGGATTGCGCGGAGGCCGATGGTGGTAAATCGTCTGCCCAATGGCGATCAGCGCCGGTAGGGCATAGCTGACCACTGGCAGACGCAGGAAGCGAAACCACGCTTGCGGAAAACACGCCAGTTCAAAGGGGAGCGCGGGCACCTCGCGCCAGGAGACCAACCCGGCGAGCGCGCCTGTCACCAGGATGGGGACCGAGAAGGTGCGATCCTTGCCATAACGAGCGCGGACCGCCTCGGCGTGCTGCTCCGGGGTGGGGCCGTAATGTTCCGCCATGAAATCATCGGCGCGGCGCAGGGTTTCATAATGGGGAGTGACATCCCCGGCCATGTGAAAGGCCGCCCGACAGAGCATGGTCGTCGAGATATTGCTAAACGAGCGCACGGTGTCGCCCCAGCCGCCATCGCGATTCTGATGCAGTGTCAGCCAGCGCAAACCGCCCTGGATCAGCGCGTCAAACGATCCCAGTTCGGCGGTCCGCTGCTGCACCACTGCCAGGGCACTGACAGCAACCGCCGTCGAAAGCGCCGAGGTGGAGAGTTCGCCGCTCCAGTATCCCTCGGGAGCCCGCTCGGTCAGCAGACGATTCAGTGCCTGCTGATAGGCACGTTCCATCGCGGGGTGAGTCCAGGGAGTTGCCGACATTTCCATGATCTCCTGTTTGCGCACGATCGCTCGCAGGCTATGTTAGCACTCATCCCAACGCAGCAGCCACCCTCGCCTGGCTGGAACCAGGGAGCTGACGGACCCGGAGACGTGGGCGCCATGTTCAACAACCATGTTCGTTATCAATTGCAGGAACTTCTCGCTCATCACGGCTCGGAATTGTGGAAAGAGCGCGACCGCTGCCGGGATCTTCTCCTCGAAAACTGTTCGGGCTATGCCGGGGATGTGGAACTGCTGATCTACGCTCTCGATCGCGACATCCCAGCCGCCATCCTCGACGCCGAGCCCGCGCTTCCCTGGGACAGGTTGCGCGAACAACTGCTGACCAGACTGGGCAAGGATGTCACTCCCCAGGCGGCCCACTGGGTGGTGGAAGCCTGGGCGCTGGTGCTGGGCCGCATTCGCGAGAAAGACCGCACCCCCGGTCCGCCCGTCGAGGAGCACGAACTGGACGGCGACAGGGACCGCACTTTCCCTCACGTGGGTCGCTTTCTCCTCACCCTGCTCCTGACCGGGGTGAGCTGGGGGATTCTTGGGTTTCACCACTTTTGCCTGGGCAGTCTGATTGGTTGGGTGTGCGCTGGACCGGAGGGACAACGGCAGGGGGGGCTGGTTGGGCTGACGGTGTGTGGAATGTGGCTCACGCCTTTCCAACGGCGGCTGACGCGTCCGCCCTGGGCGCTCATGCTCTATGGCGGATACCTGGCGGCTGTGGGCGCGACCGTGCTGGCAGTGGTGTTGTGGCGTCTGGTCGGGGCAGGGCCTGCGATTCTTGGTGCGTTTCTGGGCGGGCCTATCGTGGGGACGGTGGTTCTTCTCTCCTTGCTGGTGAGCAAGATCAGTTTCGGTGTGAACCATCGCCACTTTGCCACCGAGGCCCTCGCTGGAGCGGGGGCGGGCGCGCTCACCTGGGGGATTGGCACCGGGTACTCGGGGTGGGAAGGATGGATCAGCGCCGGGGCGGCGGGGCTGGGAGGCTTCGCCCTCTGGTCGGCGGCCTGGAATCGCTGGGATGAACGCGAGGATCATGAACTGCCATGGGTCGTCGGACAGACCTTGCGGGGAGCGCTGGTGGGCATGCTGACGGGGGTTCTGGCCGGGGGCGTCGCCTTCGCGCTCGCCGGGTGGATCTTCCCCGCCTTGCCGCAGGCGCATCCGCCTCAGTTCGCTTTGCGCTGGGCCAGGCAAGATCCGTCCATGGCGATGGGAGTGTTCTTGTTGGTGCTCGAAGGGGTGCTCCTGGGGGGAGCGGTGGTGCTATATGTCTTTCGCACCAAACCCAAGCCCCCAGCGCGGGGGGGACAGCTGTTCGAGGGGCATCAGGGGGTGGTCTGGAGTGTCGCCTGTTCACCCGAGGGAACCCAGCTTGTCTCTGGATCTGCCGATGGCACCGTGCGCCTGTGGGATTGTGCCTCGGGCCGGGAGCTTCGCCTGCTCAGTCCGCAGGGAGGCGAGGTGACTGCCGTCGCGTTTACCCCTGACGGGACGCAGGTGATCATCGCCAGTGTGCGCGGACAGTTGCAACGCTGGGAGGTCGCCACGGGGCGTCGGCTCGCCACGATCAAGTATCCCTCGGTCCGGGCGCAACGGATTGTGCTGGCGTTGTCTCCCGATGGGCGTCTGCTCGTGGCGGGGAGTGACAGTACCTCGTCCTCGCGCCAGGCGTGGGTGGTTCGCCTCTGGAGTGTGGCTACCGGGGAACTGCTGGACTCCTTCAAGGGACACGGCAGTTTTCTGCGTCAAGGCGCCATTCGCGCGGTGGG
>JAKOSN010000207.1 GCA_029777335.1 Planctomycetota bacterium | reverse complement strand
GCTGCTCGCGCTCCGCTGGCCGAGGCACTCACCGCTGCCAAGTTCCACGCCCCGCGTTTGCCGGTGTTTTCCAATACCACGGCGGCTCCCCATCCCGACGATCCGGCGATCATCGCGGCAACGATGGCGGATCATCTCGGCTCACCCGTGCACTTCGCCAGTGAGATCGAGGCGATGTACAACGCCGGGGCACGCATCTTTCTGGAGGTGGGGCCTCAGGCCGTCCTCACTGGCCTGGTTCAGCAGATCCTCAAGGACCGCCCCCACCTGGCCCTGGCTTCCGATGTCAAGGGTCGCCCGGGACTGGTTCAGCTGGTGCATCTGCTGGGACAGTTACTCGTCCACGGTGTTCCTGTTCAGCTGGATCGAGTGTTCCGAGGGCGAGGATTGCCTGTCCTCAACCTGGCCCACCTGGCGCAGGAGACCGGCCAACCGCGCCTCACCCCGAGTAGCTGGATCATCAACAGTGTGCGCAATCGTCCGCACAACGCTCCCGAACCGCTCCTGCTCGGCCAGTCGCGCAGCGAGAAGGCAGTGCCTCCCGCGCGGACCCCTGCGACCACGGCGCCGGGAGAGAAAGCTCCGGCAGGCAAGGCGCCCCCCGAGAAAATCGTGAACGGCACTGCTCCTTCGGCGAAAAACGGTACTTCCAACGGGACGGCGGCTCACAGCTCACGAACTGTCCCAACACCCCCACGACCCACGACACCCATGGCGAACCCGGTCCCCCATACCCCCGCGAGCAATGGTACGCTCCCTCATCCCCACACCGCCGCGCCGGCCAGCGACGAGGCGGCCCAGGTGATGCTTCGTTTTCAGGATTTGATGGCTCGTTTCCTGGACACACAAAAGAGCGTGATGACCAGCTTTTTGCAGGGGACAGCGAGTGTCCCTGCAGTGTCAGCCCCTCCATCAACGCCGCCCGCGCCGAGCGAGAACGGCTTCGTTCCTGCTTCGATCGTCGCACGCATGAATGAACCGCCGGCGGCACCGACCTCGATCAATGGCAACACGCCCCATGTCGCTCCTCAGTCGCCGGCGCCGGTGGAATCGGTCACCCCGATAACACCGCCTCCCCCGCCAGCGGCGACTCCCTCGGCCACCCCGGCGATCGATCGCGAATGGCTGAGCACGCGGCTTCATGAACTGGTGAGCAACCGCACGGGGTATCCCCGGGAAATGCTCGGCGCCGATCTGGACCTGGAAGCAGACCTGGGGATCGACTCGATCAAGCGCGTCGAAATTCTTGGCGAACTCGCCCAGGCGATGGGTGCCGACAACAGCGACAGCGACCTTGCCAATCAGCTGGAGATGGAAAAGCTGACGAGCATCAAGACGATTCGGGGCATCCTCGATTATCTCACCAGCATCGTCTGCAAGGAGGAGAAGAAAGCAGAGCGAGCCACTCCTCCGGCTCCAACCCGCCCCGTGACAGCCACTCCGCCCGTCCAGGGGAAGGTCCAACGGGCGCTGGTGCGCCTCGCCGAGGCGCTCATGCCTTCCTCACCGCTCTTTTCGCTGGCGCCGGGGGCGATTCTCTTTACCGACGATCAACGAGGCATCGCGCGGGAAATGGCCAATCGCCTGGCCGACCTGGGCCAGAAAGTGGTCCTCCTCCGCCATGGCCCCAGGAGTACCGAGGGAGATATCTATCAAACCGATCTTGCATCTCCGCAAGCGGTCCTCGCGCTTCTCGCTCAACTGGAGAAGGACGTCGGACCGATTGCTGGCCTGATCCATCTGCTGCCGCTGGCCCAGGCACGAGCGGAGGAAACGCCCACCGAACGGCTGCGGCGCGAGGTGCAATCGCTCTATCTGCTGGCCCGGGGGCTTGGCGACCAGCTGCGTGCCAGCGCCCAGCAGGGGAATGCCTACCTGCTGACCGCGACGGCACTGGGAGGCAGTTTCGGCTTTGGCGAGAATCCTCTCCCCGCATCGTATTTTGCCGGGCAAGGCGGGATTCTGGGCTTCACCAAGTGCCTGGCGCAGGAATGGCCCGAGGTGCTGGTGCGGGCGGTCGATGTCAATCTCGAAGCCCGCACACCGACTCAGCTGGCGGAACAATTGCTGGCCGAGATGGCGGATCGCCAGGGACCTGTGGAGATCGGCTATCTGGGCACGCGCCGGGTCACCTGGGAGCCCGTGGCGGCTCCGCTGACTCCGACGTCCAACGGCACCCCGCTCCTCACGCGCGACTCCACCGTGCTGATCACCGGCGGAGCACGAGGAGTCACGGCGGTGGTAGCGCTGGAGATCGCCCGACGGTTCAAGCCCACGCTCATCCTGGTGGGACGCTCTCCGCTGCCGGTCGAAACAGAAGATCCAGAAACTGCCTCGCTCACTCAGCCGGGAGCGATCAAGAGCATCCTCATGGCCCGGATGCAGCAGGAAGGCCGGCCCATCGTACCGTCCGCTGTCGAGGCGGCCTATCAACGCCTCCTCCAGGATCGGGAGATCCGCAGCAACCTGGAGCGGATTCGCGCGACCGGGGCACGGGTCGAGTATCACTCCCTCAATGTGCGCGATACCGAGGCATTTGCCCACCTGCTCCGCGAGGTCGAGAAACGGCACGGTCGGCTCGAAGGGGTGATTCACGGAGCCGGCATCATCGAGGATCGCCTGGTGAAGGACAAGACGCCCGAATCGTTTGAACGGGTCCTCGGCACCAAGAGTGAAAGCGCCTTCTGGCTCAGCGAGCACCTCTCCAAAGAACACCTGAAATTCCTGGTGTTCTTCGCCTCGATCGCCAGCCGCTATGGCAACAAGGGGCAGTCCGATTATGCCGCGGCCAATGAAGTGCTGAGCAAACTCGCCTGGAAACTCGACCGCGAATGGCCGGGACGTGTGGTCTCGATCGCCTGGGGGCCGTGGGCGCGCATTGGCATGGTCGCCGACCTGGAGAAACATCTCACGCAACGCGGGCTGCAGTTGATCACCCCCGAGGAAGGACCGGTGTTCCTGGTTGAGGAACTCCTGTACGGACACAAGGGCGAGAGCGAGGTGATCATCGCCGGCGGAGCGGAGCAACTCGCCCAGCCGCCCCAGGCGCTCGCGGTCGGACGGTGACGGGTACCTGTCAACGCAGAGGAGGAATAGCCGTGCCTGCAACAACCAGCAACGGGATTCACCCGCGCTTCACGACTCTCCCCAGTAACGTCGTGGTCTCTGCTGCGCCGGCCTGCCCGGCCTGGGAGAGCGAGTTGTTCCTTCTCTGCGCGCCAGATCGGTCCGCTCTGCTCACCCTGGTGCAGCAGCTGGAAACCTTTCTGCAGCGTGAGCCAACGGTCGATCTGAAAGACCTGGCGTGGACGCTCAACCACGACCTCCCCACGGCAGGGAAACGCCTGGCGATCGTCGCCGGCTCGGTGGCGGAGCTCCAAAAACGCCTGGCGCGCAGCCGAGAACGTCTGCACAGGCCCGACTGTACCCAGCTTCGCGACTCCCTGGGTATCTACTACTTTGAGGAGCCTCTTTATCCACAGGGAAAGATCGCGTTCCTCTTTCCGGGGGAAGGCGCACAGTATATCAACATGGCGGGCGACCTGTGTGCGCACTTCCCCGAGGTCGCCGACGCCTTTGCTCGTTGTGATGACGCCGCCCGGCGGGCCCATCATCCGCGCGGCTCGCTCAGTCGGGTGTTTCAGTTGCCTCCCCACGCTTCCGCAGAGGAATTCGCCCAGGCGGAGAACGAGCTGCGCCAACTGGGCAATGCCATGTGCAGTGTGCTCATGGTCGATTACGCTCTGTGGCGCTTGCTTGGGGCATTCGGTCTTTCTCCCGATGCGGTCGCCGGGCACAGCATGGGCGAACTTGCGGCGCTGTGGGCCGCCGACGCCGTGGAGATCGACGACGAAACCTTTATCCGGCTGGTCGGCGCCGTGGAGGCGATGCAGCACGCCGAGGCAGCAGGCCAGGGGACCGAAGCTGTCCTTCTGGCCGTGGGAGCCGGCAAGGCAGATCTTGCTCCCCTGCTCAACGCTCATCCCGCGGGGACGGTTTTCCTGGCCATGGACAACTGCCCCCATCAGACGGTGGTGGTTGGGTTACCTGGCCCGCTGGCAGCGATCGAGGCGGATCTCCAAGCCCGACGGATCATGCACGAACGGCTCCCCTTCCGTCGCCCCTATCACACCCCTCTCTTTGCGGAGTCGCTCGCTCCCCTGCGCGAGTTGTTCGCCGGGGTGAAGTTTCACACGCCGCGGATCCCGGTCTACTCCTGCACCACCGCCAGGCTCTTTCCGCACGATGCCGAGGCGATGCGCGAGTTAACCGTGTCGCACTGGGCCGCACCGGTGGAATTCACCCAGCTGATCGAGAATCTGTACGCGGAGGGGGTGCGTCTCTTTGTCGAATCCGGCCCGCGTGGCAATCTCTCGTCGTTTGTCGAGGATATTCTGCGTGGGCGCACCTGTGCCGCGTTGCCGCTCAATGTGCCACGTCGTTCCCCACTGACCCAGTTGCAGCACGTCCTGGGTCAGCTGGCAGCGCACCAGGTGCCGCTTCGTCTCGATCCGCTCTACGTTCGTCGGCATCCTCGCCGCATCGAGTGGATGCCCTCCCCTATCGTGCCGTCGCTACCGCCGACCCTCCAGGGGGGAGCCGGGGCACGAGCGGGGGTGATGACGAGCTACTTCGAGGTGATGGAGCAGTTCCTCGATCTGCAACGCGAGTTGATGGAGCTCTACCTTGCCCGAGGTCCTCAGACCAGGTCGCCGGCGGAGGACCTGATCGTCCAGGAACCCCTGGCTTCGCTCCCCGCGGAACCGCTCCCTGCTGAGCCAGCGCCAGAACCCCTCCCTCTCCTGGGGACGGTGATCGAGCATGTGCCGGGCGAACGCCTGGTGATGCGTCGCCTCATGGATCTCAGCCGCGATCGTTTTGCCGATGAGCACACGGTGGGCGGCCGCACGGTGAGCAAGGTCGATCCGCACCAGCACGGCCTGCCGGTAATGCCGATGACCTTCACCCTCGAAATGATCGCCGAGGCAGCCACGGTCTTCTGCCCGGGGAAGGTGGTGCTTGGTCTGGATCGGGTCAAGTTGCACCGCTGGTTGGCCTTCGACGAAGAAATCGTGGGCGAGGTGGAGATTACCCTGCGCAGCGCTCCGGCAAATCCCGAGGAACCGGGAGTCACCTTGCTCACGGTGGAGGTGCGCGATCTGAGCGAGAAGGCAGGAGTGGCAGCCCTGGGCTTTGTGCGGCTCGGCGACCGTTTGCCTCCTGCCCCGGAACCCACACCGTTCCCGCTCGCTGATCAGCATCCGTGCCGCATCACGCTGGAACAGCTGTATAACAGCCTTTTCCACGGGCGGCTCTTCACCGGGGTGCTCTCCCTTGGCGTGGTGGGGCGCGATGGCACCATCGGCGAAATTGTCGTGCCTCCGCGCCGGGGGCTTTTTAGCTGGACGGATCAACCCGCTTTTCTCTTCGATCCCGTTCTGCTCGATATTGCCATGCATCCGCTCTGTGGCTGGCACCTGGAGCAGGAAAGCCAGGCGGGGCGCATTCTGCTCCCCTTTGAGATGGGCCGGCTGGAGATGTTTGGCGGCCCCTTGCCCGAAGGCACACAACTGCGTGTCCAAGGGCGCATCGTCGAGGAGTCGGCCCGGCATTATGTGCACACCATCGAGGTGATTGGTCCCAACGGGCGCCTCTGGGCGCGCATGAGTTCCCTCAAATACTGGCGCTTCTACGTCCCGTTTGGCAGTGTGAACTTCCACGGCCCCAAGGATCAATACTTCCTCAGCACGCGCTGGACGGCGATCGAGGACAAACTCCAGCAGATGCGCAGTCACCCCGGCCCCCTGGCAGTGGCGCGGCTGGAACCGCCGGCCGATTTGCAACGCGCGGGGATGCGGCGCGCGGCCGGGTGTGTCAGCCTCACTCCTCGCGAACTGAGCGAACAACGGCGTCTCTCGGGCACCGAGGCGGAGCAAATCCGCTGGCTTTTCGAGCGGATCACCGCCAAGGATGCCGCTCGGCTGCTGTGGACCCAGATCCACAACGAGCGCATCTTCCCGGCAGACATCGAATGCTACCCCGACGGTCCGGGGCAATGGCACGGCGCACGGCGTGCGGTGAGCGAGCCTGAGCCCTTCCCTCGGGTTGCGACCACCCATCGGGACGGGGTGTCCTTTGGGGTGGCCTGCATGACGGGGCGCCCGGGAATCGCCGCCACACGGTTGACAGGACCCGCTCATGACGAGGACCGGTCACGCCTGGCACTGGAAGCGGTCGCCTCGGCGCTTCAAACCGCCGTCGCGGAGTTATTCAGCGAGAGTTGCGATCCGGAAAGTGGCCTGGTCCGCATACTCCCGAGCGCAAACCTGGCGCCCCGCCTCCCGGAGCATGGCGGGGCCCCACTGCGTGTCTACACCTTCGCCGAGAACGGCTATCTGGTGGCGATCACCTTCTGCGAACAGGAGGCCCCATGAGCACGCGCACCCGGTTTCAGATTGAACGCGACCTCGCCACGTTGCTGGCGAACTTCAATGGCCGCGAATATTCCGATCCCATCGGCCCGGAGACGCTTTTCTTTGGCGATCTGGGGATGGTTTCGATCGACGCTGTCATCCTTGCCGAGAAACTGGAAGCGCTGTACGGCCAGAAGTTGCCCTTTCATCAATTCGTCAGCCAGATGAGCCAGCGCGGGGTGCAGGACCTCGCCGTCGGCGACCTGGCAGCGTTTTTGCAGACCCATCTGCGCTGAGACCACGAGAGCACCCATGCCACACCTGAACCTCGACGGCAACAGCTTCTTTTATCAGCAAACCGGAGACGGGCCGGATGTCGTCTTGATCCATGCCGTCACCAGCAACCTCGCGGTGTGGATGTTTATTAATCTGCTGGAAACTCTCGGGGGGGACTACCGGGTGACCGCCTACGATCTGCGCGGCCACGGCCTGAGCGATGCCCCTCCCAGTGGTTACACCTCCGCCGACATGGCCTGGGATTTTCGCCTGCTGCACGAGGCCCTGGCGTTGGGGCCCGCGTACCTGGTCGGTCACAGTTTTGGCGGCGTGGTAGCGATGCATGCCGCGTCGCTCTATCCAGAGCGCGTCGCGGGCGTGATTCTCTCGGACAGCTACTTCCCCGGACTCGGCGCCATTGAGCCCAATCTCGGCGAAACCAATGTCTGGCTCGATCTGAAACAAACCTTTGCCGTCGCGGGAGTGGAACTGGGAGAGCAGGTCGATTTCACCACGCTGTTCCAGTTGGTGGCAGGGTTAACTGCGGAACAAATGAGCGCGATTCGGCGTGAAATGGGCGCCCCCTCGGTCCGCTGGTTGTCCCAGCTGCCGCGTTTGGCGACCACCACCTGTGGAGCCGACGTTTTTGCCGTGGCCGGCTTGACCGCTGAGCGCCTGGCCTCGATTCGCCAACCGGTCGTGGCCCTGTATGATGAACACACGCCCTTTGCCGCCACCCGCGACTGGTTGGCCGAGCATCTCCCCCACTGCACCCTGGACGTGGTTCCAGGGGCCAAGCACCTGGCCCCGCTGCAGAACGCAGAGGCTTTTGTCGCTTTGATTCAGAAGCATCTGGGGACCCTGAAAGAGCCCACCCTGGCAGCAACCCCGGCTTTGAGCACCCAGGAGTGAAGCGTGTATTTTCTTACCTTTCTCATCAAAAACCTGACCCGGCGCAAGACGCGCTCGTTGCTGACCATCCTGGGGGTGGCGGTCGCCGTCGGCACCATGGTCACGCTTCGCGGTATCTCCTACGGCTTCGAGTCGTCGTTCGTGGAGAGCTTCCAGCATCGCGGCACCGACATTGTCGTGGTGGCTGCGGGACAGGCCGATCAGTTACGCAGCGATCTGGACGAGAAGATCTGCGAGCAGTTGCAGCACATTCCCGGCGTGAAGACCGCCTGGCCGGGGTTGCTGGAGATGATTGATATTACCCGCGGGACCAGCGTCAGCAGTGCGCTAATCCATGGTTGGCGTCCCAACACCCCTCTCTTCGACGATCTCACTCTGCTGGACGGCCGCTCCTTGCAGAAGGGGGATCCGCACGAGGTCCTGCTCGGGACCACCCTGGCCAGCACCCTCAACAAGAAGGTGGGCGATACGATCGAGATGCAGCAGGAGCCGTTTCGCGTGGTAGGGATTTTTCGGAGCTTCAATGTGTACGAAAATGGCGGTGTGGTGATCGCGCTCGACGAACTGCAGCGTCTGATGGATCGCAAGGGGCGCGTCACAGGATTCTCGGTCGTTCTGGAGCCAGCAGAGGATCGGGCGGGAACGGTCGAGCGGGTCTGCAAGGAGATCGAGACCCTCAAGGATGAGCAGGGCCGGCCCTACAAGATCATGGCTCAGGAATCGAAACAGTACGTGTCCGGGACCCTCTATATTCAACTGGCCCATGGGATGGCCTGGATTACCTCGGCGATCGCTGCCTTTATCGGCGCCATCAGCATGTTAAATACGATGATCACCTCGGTTCTCGAACGGATCAAGGAGATCGGCATTCTGCGCGCCATGGGGTGGCGCAAGGGTCGGGTCGTCCGCATGATCCTGGGGGAATCGATGTTACTCAGCATCGCCGGGGGGGTCGTGGGCGTCCTCGGGGCGGTCCTGGTGACGCGCTGGCTGGCAACTGTTCCCGAGGTAAATGGGTTTGTCCGCGGGGATGTTTCCCCGGTGATCATGATGCAGGGATTTGTGACCGCTCTGGTGGTCGCCCTCGTGGGTGGCACCTACCCTGCCTACCGCGCCGCGCACTGGTTGCCCACGGAGGCTTTGCGTCATGAGTGAATCCGAGCCGTTGCTGGCCGCCCTCCGGGTTTGCAAGGTCTACCCGGATGGCAAGGTGGCTGCCCTGGTCGATCTTTCGCTGGAGATCGCACGGGGCGATTATGTCGCCATCATGGGTCCAAGCGGGAGTGGCAAATCCACCCTGCTCAACCTCCTCGGTGCGCTCGACGAACCCGACCGGGGCGAAATCCGCTTCGAGGGCAAACCCCTGAACGCCTACGGCAACCTGGACGAGTTTCGCTCGCGGCGGATCGGCTTTGTCTTCCAATCATTCCACCTGTTGCCCACCTTGACCGCGCTGGAGAATGTGCAGATCCCCATGTTCGAGGGACCGTTGCGCGCCGCGCAGCGAGCTCAGAAGGCGCTTGAATTACTGCAAACCGTGGGCTTATCCCACCGTCTGCAGCATCTCCCTTCGCGTCTGTCGGTCGGGGAACGTCAGCGGGTGGCGATCGCTCGCGCCCTGGCCAACGATCCACCGCTGCTGCTCGCCGATGAACCGACTGGGAACCTCGATACCCGGACCGCCAACGATGTGCTGGATCTCTTCGCCGCGCTTCATCGCGATCGTGGCATGACCCTGGTGGTGGTCACCCATAGCGATGAGGTCGCCCTGCGAGCCGAGCGAGTGGTGCGCATTCGCGATGGCCGCATCATCGAGGATACCCGGCTGTGTACCCCGCGCACACCCACTCACGAGATCCCGATTATCGCTCATGCCCAGGGACGCGGACCGGATCTCGTCTGAGGAGCCTTCAGGGCGCGCGTTTGCCGAGTTCACGACGGAACGCGCGCACCTGGTTCTGCACCACCGGGGGAAGTTTGGATCGGAGCAGATTGGCGCCGTTGAACCACTTGACTGGTTCAGCAAAGATCACATGCCCCTCCACAAAGAGAGCGCCTTCCGGGCTGGCAAGGCGGGTAATCTTGAGATAGTAGCCCGATCCCTGGTAGGGTTGGGGTTCGCCCAGTTCCTTTTTCCCCTGCCGGTCCTTGCTGATGGCGCGCCACTGATTGGGATAGTCGGAATCGCGAGCAAAGCGCGGATCGAGTTCGCTGGCAATCAGGATTGAATCGTCGGTCTCCGACCAGAACGTGTGCCCTGTGGTGCTGATCTGAACCCGATCAAGGAAGTTGAACACAAGGTGGCCATACGCCTCGCGTTTGTCGTCCTCGCTTTTGATTTCAATCCCACGCTTTTTCAACGCCTCGCTCTTGATTTGTTCCCCCTTCGCCTCCTCGCGATTACTGTTCTGCAACCGCTCCAGGAACTCCTTCTTCGAGAGAGTTTTCAGATCGCCATAAGCGATGAACCAGACATCGACGCCGCGCCTAGGAGTTTGGGGATCCGCCGGGGTGATGTCACGCAGCCGCAGGATGTGCGGGGACACCGGCGATTTTCGAAGCAACTCGGCCACTGCATAATCGCGCCCTGCGACCTCCCTGATCACCTTCTGTTGCCCCTCGGCGGATAACCCGTCGGCCATGCTTGGGGGAGGAAGCGGGATCGTCTGGGTGGAGGTGATCGCCACGCCGGTTTGTCGCAGGTGGCGATAGACGGGATTGCTCGCCTCGTGGTCCGCGGCCGGGAGCCCCAGCGTGGTCAGAAAAAGCAAATTGGCGAAAGTCATCCCTGTTCCCCTTTCGGTGCAAATCGCGGTTCGTCCTCAGCATGCCCCGTCGTCGCCGATGTCCGCACGGCAGACAGCATACATCGGAGCCATTTTCCCTGGAAGTGCGGTCGTTGCAAAAAGCTGCGCTCGACCGTCCCGAGTTGGAGGAACGAAGGACCGAGGCTTCAGGAGCACCGGATCGCGCAGACTCGTCGGGGAGGAGAACGGGCGTGACGGAGCGTGGGACTTTCCACCGGTCGCTTCAATGGGAGCGCAGATCGTCGCGACAGTACTTCCACAGGTTCAGGGCTTGCAGTTCCTCTTCCAGATCGGTCTCGGCACGATTGCCCAGTGACAGGCGAAGGTCCTCCAGCAGGAATTGCCGAAACTTCTCCCGGGCGCGTTCGATCAACTTGCGAATGTTGGTTGAGGTGAGCGGTCGGTTCAATTGCCGCGAGAGTTCCGCGGCGATTTGTTGCGAGGAGCGCTCGGGATGCTCCGAGCGGTAGCGCAGCACCAGGTGATACGGTTGCCCGGTTTCGCTCTCCACGCGCGCGAGAGACTCCCAGGCGCGCGCCAGCAGTTCCTTGCGCCAGGTGTCCAGAAAGAGCGAGTCTTCTTCCGAGGTTGGTTCTTCGCGCGCCGACGGCTCGAAGTCGGACGCCATGAGATCGGGTTCGCGACAACTCTTGCGGCGAAAGTCTGCAACCAGATGAAAGAGCGCGCTCTTGAGATAATCGCGGAAACGTCCCTGCTCGGGGGAGTAATGGCGAAACCGCCCCTGAATAAAGCGCAGGGCAAACTCCTGGGTAAGGTCCTCCGCCACATGCGGATCGCGCACCGCCGCCAGCAAATAGCGATAAACAGCACCATGATAGCGTTGCATCAGCGCCTGCTGGGCCATTTGCATCATGGGCGAGAGCACCGGGTCGGGGGTGCGATTCGCCTCCAGTAAGAGATCGGTATTGGTGACAATGCTGTCCAGATTCTGATGGACGCTTCCGTCCAGCCCCTGCTGCGGGATCTTGAGCACCTGGCTCCACATCGTATTGATTCGCTGCAGGCGCTCATCCATGGTGCATCTCGGAAGGGTTCGTAGGGAATTGTTCTTATTGTACTTGCTTCGCAGTCAAAAGACATCAGATTGAACCGCCGGAGCACCCCGGCGGTAGCAACGACGCGGTCAAATCTTGTCGCGTCGTGCCAGGGCCAGCAAGCCGAGGATATGCCGGCAACGCCCATGGGCCAGAAATCCCAGACATTCGCAAGAACAATCTTCGGGCGGACCGATGCGGACATGGTAGAGCGACCCCAGTCCGAGTCGATGAACAGCAAACCCCCGTCCGCCAATGGCGCAGGGGATTTCGTGCAGCACATAATAGGCACGGGTGGTGCCGGCGCGCACACTGAAAATGCCGATCCCATCGAGTTTCGGGGAGCGTTCGAGCCGAATGGTTCGCTCACCCCGTGCTTTCCTGGTCATCCTTCCATTATGCGAGGAGATCCAGGCTAGGAAAAGAGGAGGCGTGAAGCCGGGAAAACCGAGTGCCAGGGAAGAAACCGATCGTCCAGTTCCTTGCCCTCTTGCCGGGTGTCTCGCGGGATGATAAGAAAACTAATGGTGCTTGCGGGACCGTATCCTACCCTGGAGGTTAATCGCACATGTATGCGCGTTACCTGTCCGGGGCGACGCTGATGACGGTGATGCTGCTCGGCGGCGCACTGATCGCAGCGGAGCCCGTAAAGTCCGGCTTACAGCCGGGCGACAAAGGTGTTCCTGCCTTCAACCCACTCCATGTGACCGGCCCCGACGCGGGCGGTAAAGTGTGCTTGGTATGAAAGAACGGTGGTAATCCGGTGGCGATGGTCTTCGCTCGCGAAGTCACCCCCGGCTTGACCAGTTTGGTCAAGAAGCTCGATGAGGCCACTGCGGCCAACAAGAAGCAACGGATGGGCAGTTTTGTCGTCTTCCTCACCAAGGATACCGACGAACTCGAACCGAAGCTGAAAGAACTTGCCAAGAAGGAAAACCTCAAGCAAACCGTCTTGGCGATGGATAACCCCGCCGGCCCGAAGGGCCACAAGGTAGCCAAGGATGCCGACGTCACTGTCGTTCTCTACGTCAACCGGGCAATCAAGGCCAACTATGCCTTCCGTAAGGGCGAAATGAAGTCCTCGGATGTCGAGGCAATTGTCAAGGATCTCTCCAAGATCCTCAAGTAGTTTCGGGATTGTCTTGTTGACGCTTCTCGGTCCTGCACTCACCAAAGCCAGCCAGGCGCCGTTGCCTGGCTGGCTTTTTTCTTCCCCCGAGAATTCCTTGCGCGATCCAACTCCATCGTTGATGACACCTTGCCGCCGGGTATAATCAGGCGAGTTTCTCCAAAATAAACCGCGTGGGTTAACGAACTACTCAGTGTACCAACTGTCAGTCCTCTGACTGTTTCGGAGAGAATACAACAGCTCAGGTGAAGTGAGAAAAGCGATTCTCACCTTCTGCAAAGTAAGGAGTGGCTTCCATGACGCTGGATGAAGTGAAACGGCAGTTTGTCGAACAGGTCAAGTTGCGTGCCTACGACGACAAGTACATCGACAAGAACGAGGAACGTGAAATCCTCCAGATTGCCTTGCAGGCCGGCGTGACCGTCGATTCGGCCCGCTCCGCCCTCGCTCAGGTGTGTGAGAGCAACGGCTACGTCCTGGAAAGCAAGGTTCTTTCGCAGATCAAGGATCTCATCGAAACCTTTGCCAGCAACGATGGCAAGATCGACGAGAAGGAATTTAACGATTGCGTCGCCATGGCGAAGAAGGCCACGCAGGGCAAGAAGAACGAGGTCCAGCTGAAGCGTATGGTCATCGAGGTGATCGACGACAACAGCTACAAGGTCAAGACCGGCCTCTTCTCCAACTGGTATTCGCGCGTCAAGAAGGACGTGGGAGTCGCCTGAGCCTCATAACCCAACCCTCCCATTCCCCCGCGAGCCGGGAGTTCCTGCTCGCGGGGGAGGGTATTCATTGTGTTGCAGCGCCGTGATGGGGTTCACCCCAAGCCGGTTATCGCACGGGGAAGACCGCCGCCAGCCTCGTGCTCACTCCCACTCGCACGGGCATTCCCAGATCCACCTGCCAATCAATCCCCCTTCAACCAGAAAATCACCGTGAGATGGCTCTCGCGCGCCTCGACGACCTTCACAGAAGGATTGACCAGGGAGAGCCGCCACCCACGGGCGACGGCGCGCTCCCAGGAAGTTGCTCAGTTGCTACCGGCAACCCAGGCGGCATCCACCGTCTGGTAATGCACCAGTTCCTCGGGGCGAAACCAGAGAGCAATCTCGCTTGCCGCATTCTCGGGGCTGTCGCTCCCATGAATGAGGTTGTTCTGAATACTGATGGCATGGTCCCCGCGAATCGATCCCGGGGGAGCCTTGGCGCCATCGGTCGGCCCCATGAGGTTCCGAACCACCACCACCGCTTCGCGCCCTTCGAGCACCAGCGCCACCGTGGGACCGGCAGTCAGAAAGGTGATCAGCGATTCGTAAAACGGCTTCCCCTGGTGCACCGCGTAGTGCTTCTGCGCCAGTTCGGTGCTGGCCTGGAGAATCTTCATCGCGGCGATGCGCAGGCCCTTCTGCTCGAAGCGTTGGAGGAGCGCCCCCACCAGACGGCGATGTACACAATCGGGTTTGAGCAAAACGAGTGTCTTTTGCATACGGTCTCGGCTTTCCGGGATCTTGAGAAGCATTCAGCCGACAGCTCAACGCGAGCGCGCCGGGCCGGCCGTGTGGCGGTCCACGTCGCTCATTTTATGATGCCACCGCGATGAAACCAGGGCCGGTCCGCGGGGAAGCCACCGCAGTGATTGACAATCGCCTCTTCTCCTTCCACAATCAGTGGAAAAGGAGGATCGATCGGTGATCACTCAGGCCCCGCACCTCGTTCGCGCTGTCTGCCCCCACGACTGTCCCGATACCTGTTCCCTTGTCGTCACCGTCAAGGCGGGTCGGGCCGTGGACCTGCGCGGCAATCCCGACCACTCCTTCACCGGGGGATTCCTCTGCCAGAAAGTGGCGCGTTACCTGGAACGAGTCTATCACCCGGAGCGTTTGCAATGGCCGCTGAAGCGCGTTGGCGCCAAGGGCGAGGGGCGCTTTGAACGGATCACCTGGGAGGAGGCGCTCGACACGATTGCACGCACGTTCGGTGCGCTCGCCCAGTCCCCCGACGGCCCCCAGACAATCCTGCCGTACAGCTATGCCGGCACCATGGGCCAGCTTCAGGGCGGCAGCCTCGGCTTTCGCTTCTTCCATCGCCTGGGTGCCTCGTTGCTGGACCGCACCATCTGTGCCACTGCGGGAATCGCCGGCTGTCTCGTGACCCTGGGAACGCGCGCCTTTGTCGATCCCGATACGGTGGTCAAGGCGCGCACCATTATCAACTGGGGCTCGAATACCAGCGTCACCAATTCCCACCTGTGGGTTCTGATGGTGAAGGCGCGCCGCGAAGGGGCACGCATCATCACCATCGATCCGCACCGGAGTCGCACCGCCGCACGCAGCGATTGGTGGCTTCCCATCCGCCCCGGCACCGATGCCGCCCTCGCCCTGGGGATGATGCACGTGATCTGGCGTGAAGGATGGCACGATCAGGACTATCTGGATCGCTTTTGTCTTGGAGGCGATGAGCTGCGCGACCGGGTGGAGCGCGACTATTCCCCCGAGAAGGTGTCGGCGATCACAACTCTCCCGGTCAAGGATATCGAGGACCTCGCCCGGCTCTATGCCACCTCGAGGGAGGAGCGCCGCGGGCCGTCGTTTATCCGCCTCAACTATGGGTTGCAACGGCATGGCGGGGGGGGGATGGCGGTGCGAACCATCACCTGCCTCCCCGCGCTCATCGGCGCCTGGCGTTATCCGGGCGGCGGCGCCTTGCTGAGCACCTCGGGCCAGAACCCGTTTCTGCGAGATGATCGCCTGACGCGCCCGGATCTGGTTCCGCCGGGAACGCGCACGGTGAACATGGTTCAGCTGGGCGAGGCACTCCATGGTGAACTCGCCGGTCCACCTGTGCGTGCCCTTTATGTCTGGAACTCCAACCCCGCGGCCGTGTGTCCCAATCAGCACCGCGTTCGCGCAGGGCTGGCGCGCACCGATCTGTTCACCGTGGTTCACGAACAATTCCCGACCGACACAACCAGGTATGCCGACATCGTTCTGCCGGCGACCACGCAGCTGGAGCACTGGGACATTCACGGCGCGTATGGCCATCTCTATGTGCAGATCAATCAACCAGCGATCGCCCCGCTGGGTGAGGCGAAATGCAATACCGAGGTGTTCCGCCTGCTGGCCCAACGCATGGGTTTTGAACGCGCATTGTTCGACGTGAGCGACGAGGAATTGATCCGCCTCGCCCTGGACCCCCTTGAGGCGCCGGGACGCTATCCGCACCAGGAAGCTTTCGAGGGGATCACGCGGGAGCGTCTGCTGGAGGAAGGCCCGCTGCGTCTGAATCTGCCGCTCGACTACACGCCCTTCGCCCATGGCCACTTTGCGACGCCGTCCGGCAAGTGCGAGTTATTCAGCCCCTCGCTGGAGGCGCGCGGACTCGATCCCTTGCCCGCCTATGTCCCCCCGCACGAGGATCCGCAGACGCACCCCGAGCTGGCTCGTCGCTATCCTCTGCAGATGGTGAGTCCGCCTCATCCGTCGTTTCTGAACTCGACCTTTGTCAACGTTCCCTCGTTGCGTGAAGATGCGCGCGAGCCGATCGTCGAGATACATCCCGCCGACGCTCTGCAACGAGGGATTCACCACGGTCAGCTGGTGCGCGTGTTCAATGAACGCGGCGGATTTCAGGCGCGGGCAGTGGTCGGTCCGACCGTGCAGCCGGGGGTGGTGGCGACCCTCGGCGTCTGGTGGAGCCGCTACACCGCCGACGGCATGAACTGCAACATGACCACGAGCAGTCGACTTACCGACCTCGGCGGGGGGGCGACGTTCTTCGATAATCTCGTTCAGGTGGCTCCCCTGGAGTGATCACGATCCCGCGCTCACGTATGGTATCATGGCAGGGAAGTCGAGAGCCCCAATCAACGCGCAAAAGGAACCGAGATGGCCACGAATGGTGATATCCTGATCGTGGGGGGAGGTGTAATCGGCACCAGCATCGCCTTCCACCTGGCACGGCGTCGAGTCGGCCAGGTGATCCTGCTGGAGAAAACCTACCTGGGCGCGGGCTCCAGTGGCAAATCGGGCGCCATTGTTCGCCAGCACTATTCCAATACGCTGACCGCGGCGATGGCTCAGCAAAGCCTGCGCGTCTTCGAGCAGTTCCACGATCGCGTGGGCGGACCTCCTGTGTTTACCCGCACCGGGATGGTGCTGATTGTGAACGAACGCGACCGCGCCGGGTTGGAGGCGAACCTGGCTCTGCAACATCAACTGGGCATCGAGGTCAAGCTCATCAGCGCTGCGGAGCTGATGGACATCGACCCCAACGCTCGCCTGGGAGACGATGAGCTGGCCGCCTTCGAGAGCGAGGCCGGCTACGTCGAGGCGGTCCAGGTGGTCAGTTCCTTTGCCGATGCGGCCCGGCGCGCCGGGGCCGATCTCCGTCTGGGTGTCGAGGTCAAGAACCTCCTGACCGAGAAAGGGAAAATCACCGGGGTGGAAACCAACGAAGGCACCTACGGGTGTGGCACGCTCATCCTGGCCACCGGGCCATGGGCAGCGCAGCTCACGCGCGTTCTTCGCAATCCGCTCCCTGTTCAGGCCTGCCGCACCCAGGTCGCACTCTTCCGCCGTCCCACCGATCTCAGCCGTCGGGGGGTGGTCTACGGCGATTTTGTGCAGGGAATCTACTTCAAGCCGACGCATGGCGAGATGATCCACGCCGGGAGTCTGGCCGGTGAGGAGATTCAGGATCCGGTAAATCCCGATCAGTATAACGAGGCTGCCGATGGCACCTGGCTGCCGGGGATTCGCCAGCGTGTGAATCGCCGTTATCCCGCCATGCATCGTGGCTTTGGGCGTGGCGGCTATGGCGCCCTCTACGGCATCACTCCCGACTGGCATCCGATACTCGATCGCTTGCCCGGCGTGGAAGGGGCTTACTGCGCCGTTGGGTTTAGCGGACATGGCTTCAAGATGTCGCCCATTGTGGGAGAGTTGATGGCGGAACTGGTGATCGATGGGCAGGCCAAAACACTGGACATCGCCCCATTGCGCGTGGCTCGCTTCGAGGAGAATGATCCGGTGAAAACCCCGTACTCGTATGGCGTGATGGGTTGACACTCCCGCCGCTGCCAGGGACAGGGCACCGCGTCAGGGCAGGTGTCGTCCGCCTGTCACGATCGGGTATCGTAAGGCGGGGCGACTTCCAGCATCAAGTCGCGTAGTTCCTCCAGGACCTCCTGTAACGACACCTGCCCCTTTTGCAGCACGCGCAGCACCGAGCCGTTCAGCATTTCGCGATCGTGCGCAGTGAGTTCCTTGGCGGTCAACACAATGACCGGCACATGCCGCCACGCGGGGTTCTGCCGCATTTGCAAAACCACCTCGAAGCCGTCCACCTCGGGCATCATCAGATCAAGCAGGAGAATCGCAGGGATAGATTCACGCAATTTCTCCAGCGCCACCTGGCCATTTTCCGCCTCGATCACGGTCCAGCCCACCTTTTCCAGTGTGCGCCGCAACACCTCCCGCGTTTCCGGACTGTCCTCGACCACCAGGACCTCGCGTTTGGCATCGCGCTGACGATAGCGCAACAGCAGCCGGATCAGGCGTTCGCGATCGATCGGCTTGGTCATGTAATCGGTGGCCCCAAGCGCGTAGCCGAGATTCTTGTCGTCGACGATCGTCACCATGATCACCGGGATGTCACTGGTGGCGGGGTTGGCTTTCAGGGTCGTCAACACCTCCCAGCCGTCCATCCCGGCCATCATCACATCGAGGGTGATGGCGAACGGCTTTAACTCGCGCGCCAGGCGCACCCCGTCCATCCCGGTGCCCACCGTGACCACATGATAGCCCTCCTTCTCCAGGAAACGGTGCATCAGATCGCGAACGACCGGATCATCGTCGATAACCAGGACCGTTCCGGGCTGCGGAACTTCGGACGTCTCGTTTGCCTCGGGCTGGATCGCATCGGTGTAAGGAGCCGCGGGCATGCGCAGGCTAAAGGTGGATCCCTTGCCGTACTCACTCTCGACGAGAATTTCGCCTCCCATCATCTCGGCCAAACTCCGACTGATCACCAGCCCCAGCCCCGTTCCCTCGTAGCGGCGTGTGGTGGAGGAATCGATCTGCGTGAAGGGTTTGAACAGCTTGCCCAGTTGTTCGGCGGTCATTCCAATCCCGGTGTCGCGCACGTGGAAGACCAGCCAGTCGTGGCCGTCGATCGCCTGGCGGAGCACCTCGAAGGTCACCGTCCCCTTTTCGGTGAACTTGGCGGCATTGCTGAGCAGGTTGAAGAGAATCTGGCGTACGCGGGTTCGATCGGCGTAGATCGACCCCAGTTCCCCCCCCAGCTGGAGTACCAGCCGATTTTGCCGCCGCTGGATCAGCGGTTCGATGGTGCTGGTGATGGCGGTGATCAGTTCCTTGACCTCGAAGGTCTCGGGGTGGAGTTCGATCTTTTGCGCCTCAATCTTGGAGAGATCCAGAATATCGTTGATCAGCGTGAGGAGATGGCTGCCGGCGTTGATGATCTTTTGCAAATCGGGGACAAAATCGTCGAGATGTCGATCCTGCGCCTCCTCAAGGAGCAATTCGCTGTAGCCTTTGACGGCGTTGAGCGGCGTGCGCAGTTCGTGGCTCATCTGGGCCAGAAAGACGCTCTTGGCGCGGTTGGCTTCCAGCGCGCGATCTCGTGCCACACCGAGTTGTTCATTGGTGTGCTCCAGTTCGACCGTCCGCTCGCGCACCCGCAGTTCCAGTTGCTCGTTCATCTCAAAGAGTTGCTGGTTGAGTTCGCGAATCTCCTGTTCTGCCTTTTTTCGCTCCGTAATATCGCGAATAATTCCTGTGAAGAGATGGGTGTCCCCCAGCGGGACCTCGCTCAGCGACAACTCCACCGGGAAGGTCATGCCGTCCTTGCGCGTGCCGGTGGCCTCGCGAATCACGTTGCGGATCGGCCCCAGCAAGATGCTCTCCGAAGAATCCGAAGGCATCATCGCCTCGCCCTCGCCCATGTTCAGCGCCTGACGGGGAATGAGCAGGGTGATGGGTTTTCCCTTCATTTCCTCGGCGGTGTAGCCAAAGATGCGCTCGACCGCCTGGTTGACCATCTGAATCTGGCAATTGTCGTTGAGAATGATGATCCCCTCGGCGGCCGTCTTGAGAATCGTGCGTAAGCGCGCCTCCTTCTCGTGGAGTTCCTGGGTGCGTTGCTGTAACTGTTCGACCATGTCCTGAAAGGACCGCGCCAGGGAACCGATTTCGCCTCCGGCATGGGTCGGCATTTGCACGTTGAAATTGCCGTGCGCCAGTTCCTGGGTCGCCTTGGTCATGTTCACCAGTGGGCGACTGAGCAAACGCGAGAGGAGAAAGGCGAGCAGAACGCCGGCACATACCAGGACAAAGGTGTAGCGCAACATCACCTTGCCCTGCTCCTCGATGTCCGAGACGATCTCCTCGACGGCGCTGGCCCAGATCAGGCCAAACCAGCGCTTGTGTGGATCGACCTCTCCGCCATTCCCCATGTAGATCATCCGATAGAAATGCACGACGTACTTCTTGCAATCAATGACCGTTCGCGCCTCCAGGACCCCGGGAAACTCCTGTTCCAGCGTTTTCCCAATCTGCTCCAGTTCCTCTTTGTTATCGCTGCGCACATGGAGAGTGGGAGTCTGATCATCCACGCGCGAACTGAACAGCAGGGTGGGATTCTCGGCCTCGCGCTGGATCTGGGCAAAGCGCGCCCGCAATCGAGCCTGAACCTCGTCCGCCTGGCACCACTGCTCATGAGACAGGGTCACACGCAACACCAGAAGGTAATAGTGCTCGTCGCGAGGGAGGTGCCAGAACTTCTTGAGATTGGTGCAACTCAGCCCCGTGGTGTAACTGGTGCCGGTATCCACCGCGCGCATCTGCTCCGTGGTGAGCCCTGCATCGTCCCGCGCATAATAGGGAGCCAGTTGCGGGAAGAGTTCATCCTGCACGCGCCGACTCGGATGATTATCGGGTTCAAAGGTAAAGGTTTCGCGCCGATCGGGGCTGACCAGCAGGTTTCCCTCCTGGTTGGTGACATAGACCAGCGCACGCGGAAAGCTCGACACTTCCTGGAACAGGTCCGTGTAATTGCGCGTGATAATGAGCGCCCCGGCCAGGCGGCGCGGCGAGATGAGCATGCCCGGCTTGCGCGTGTAGAGGCGGACCCCGGCACGCATCACCGGGACCGGCTTACCATTGAGTCGGGCATCGTCGTTTTTGCGCACCTCGGAGAGCAGGGGCTCCCCGCGTGCCAGCCCCGGATCCTCTCCGGGCGCTGGGTCCCGCCCCTGCGGAGCGAAGACCTCGGGCAGATAGCGGGCATGGTGATCACTCCGAATCACCACCTGACACGAGACACCCTCGAGGCTGGTTCGCGCAACGTGGATGGGCTCAAACCCGCTGTCATTCTGCGGCACAAATTCGATTTGCAGATAGTCCGGATGCGTGGCCAGAAAGCGCTGAAATTCGGCACGAATGAGCGGTTGAAAGCGTCCTTGCTGCTCGGTCGCCGAGCGTAGCATCTCCTGCAATTCAAGATGGGTGGCCTGCTGCATCAAACTCTCGCGCAGCGAACGAGCCCCGCGCACCAGGGCGTAGCCACGCAGGCGTGCGTCGTCGGCCAGGTCGGCCATCTCGTGTTCGAGGAGGACCTTGCGCGAGCTATTCTGGGCCAGGTCGGAGACGATCCATGTGCTGGCAATGATCAGCGCCGATGCCAGCACGCCGAGCCGCGCTCCGATGCCGAAATACATGATCGATCCCCTTGCGTTGCCACCGCGGATCTCCCTGAGGTTATTGAAGGGCGGGAAGGGTCGGCGGAAAAGAGGGGCGGGGGATTCTGGCCGCGTTTGCTTCTTGTCGGATGAAAAAAAGCGAGCCCGCAGGGGGACGGCGGGTGGCCACCACGTTCCCCTGCGGGCTCCGAGCAGATCGCTCCGGCAAGAGGCTTACTGCTTGGGCAGCTTTTCCATCGCCTTTTCAATCAGCTCCGCGCTAAGCTTCATGCTCACGCTGGTGCTGTTCTTGGTGGTCTTGATATCGATGCTCTTGAGCACACCATCGATCAACGGTTTGGCTTCCTTGAGCATGTCGTTGTTGGCGGCGGCAAACTGAATCAACGCCTTGCCCTGCTTGGCCAGGTCGCCCAGTTCCTCGGCCGATTTCTCATCGTCGGTTTCGATCTTCACGTTGATGGCGACGTCCTTGGTGACCGCGACACTGGCGGTCAGCACGCGGAGTTTCGGCGCCAGGTTGGCAGCCGCCTCCTGATTGGCCAGCATTTTCTTGACCTCGTCGGGCACGACGGCGACCATGTACATGCTCTGCTTGGAGTTCACCGCCGTCAGGGCTGCCGCGAGATCCTTGTGCAGCTTGGCCGGCTTCTTGGCAGCGGCGTCCACGAGCAACCCCTTGGTGGTGGTGGCCACGATGGTATTGCCGTCCAGGAAGGTGGAGAAGAGCGGCTTGCCCTGCTGAGCCGTCTCGTAGATCTTGAGCTTGCCATCCTTGGAAATCTTCACCTCGCCCGGCTTGTTCTTGGCGACGGCCTCGATGGTCGGCTCGATCTTGGACAGATCGAACTTGCCCCGGACCACGACCAGCACCTTGTCGCCCTCGGTCCCCTTGTTGGTGATCAGCACGCTGTCGATATCCTTGAGCGGATCGAGTCCGAGCGTTGTCAGCATCTGCTTGACGTTGGGATCCTTGGCCATGGCATCCTTGAGGATTTCCAGACCATGTTTTTTCACCAGGGGCGAGTCGAGCATCTGGCGGACATTGATAAAGATAACCTGTTCGGTCTCCGCCGGGATGAACGGATCCACATCGGCGGCCTGGAGGGGCACCGCGAGGAGGAGCAGGGCCAACGCGGCAGGTTTGCACAGTCGGAACATGGAGTCATTCCTTTCCACGAGGAGAGAATAGTCAATCCTTACAAAGCGGACGAACCGCAGGCGAGGAGCACCTGCGGTTCTGTTGCGTTTCAACGCGGGCTTACTGATCCTGAATGATCGATTTCCCCAGAGTTTCGGCGCTGAGAGCCGCCTTGACAGTGATCGTCTTGTCCTTGGTGGTGGTCTTCACGCTCTTGATGATCTCGAGCACCGGAGCCAGTTCCTTCTGCTGCCCAGCGCCAAAGGCCAGGGCGCCCAGGGCCAGGTTCACGCCATTGTCGATCGCTTCCTTGATCTCCTTGGTCGCGTCGGCATCCTTGGCGGTGATGGCAAACTCAACCTTGATGCCGTCGGTGACGGTGAAGCCGCCCGCCACCGCACGCACCTTGGCGAGCATATCGGCAACGGGGAGATCGGCGAGCGGGCCCTTGGTGAGGACATCGCCCATCAACACCATCGACATCGTCTGCTGTCCATCGACCCGGTCCAGCAAGGCCGTGAACGCCTTGCTCTTGAGCGTCGGCTTCTTCTCTCCCTTGACCCGCATTGCCTCGGCGAGATATTCCTTGGAGGCGCCGGCCAGAATGGTGTCGTTGGAAGCCAGGGCGATGAACATCGGATCTTCCTGCATCGGCGGGGTGACTTCATAGGCGGTGAAATCGCCGCCCTGCCCATCCTTGATCTTGATGATCTTCAGGACATCCTTGTTATCCTTGGCGAACTTCTCCGCCTGGCTCTTGAACTTGTCGACGTCGAAACGCCCACGAATAATGGCCAGCCCCTTGCTTTTTTCGCCCGACGACGGCCCCGCAATCATGATCTTGTCCAGATCCTTCAGGGGGTTGAAGCCCAGATCCTTGAGGATCTTGGTCGCTTCGTCCTGTGACTTCATTGCTTCCTCGAGCTGCTTCATCCCGTACTTCTTGACGAGCGCAGAGCCCAGGAGTTGCTTGATGTTAAAAACGACCAGGGTTTCCGTGTCCGCCGGGAGATACTTGTCGATCTCGATGGCGCGAGCAGGGCTGGCCACCAGGGTAGCCAGCAAGGTCAGGCTCAGAACGCGAACCCACAGACGACGGTGAGATAGCATTGTGTGACTCTACCTCTAGGAAAGAGAATGTATCCGTTCGGACGATCACTCTGGCGGACCGTGTCCTGGCAGTACCCGCCCTGGCACCAACCGGTTTCAGGAATTTACCGGACTCGACTGATCAGGCATTTCAAATAGTTCGACTCCAGGCATGAGACCGACACCGGATGATCAGCCGCCGCGCCGCGCTGTTCCATCAACTGAATGTCTCGCCCCATTTCAGCGGCCAACTCCGCCAGCATCAGTGTGAGCATCTCGCCGGTGATCAACCCGGAACAACAGCAGCTCACCAGAATTCCTTCCGGTTCGAGCAGCCGCAGGGCCAGAGCGTGGAGCCGACGATACCCGCGGAGTGCCTCCCCGATCGCTTCGCGCGTTCGTGCGAACCTGGGGGGATCGAGCACTACCAGACCGAATCGCTCACCAGCCTCGGCTCGTTCAGCCAGATGAGTGAAGACATCCCTACGAATGAACTCCAGGTTGTCAAGCCTGTTGCAGTGCGCGTTCCCCCGCGCCAGTTCCAGCGCAGGCTCGGAGACATCCACCCCCTCGACCGCCTGCGCGCCTGCCTGCGCTGCGTGGAGCCCAAACCCGCCAGTGTAGCAAAACGCATCGAGCATCCGGCGGCCGCGCGCCAGCGCGGCCACCCGTTGTCGATTGTCGCGCTGATCGAGGTAGAACCCCGTTTTCTGCCCCTCGCGGAGATGGACCCGGAACACCACTGGTCCCTCGCGGATCCTGATCGGTTCGGCAGGCACCTCGCCCCACAGGAGTTGATCGTGAAGGTCCAGCCCTTCGAGGTCGCGAATCCCCTTCTCGGTGCGCAGCATAATCCCCTCGGGAGCCAGGATCTCCCGCAGGAGATCCACCATCAGATCGCGTCGCTGCGCCAGCGCCAGGGAAGTGAACTGAACCACCAACCACCGGTCGTAGCGATCCACGGTGCAGCCCGAGAGGCCATCTGCCTCGCTAAAGACCAGCCGACACGCCGTTTCGGGCCCCTGCCACCCGAGTACGTCGTGACGCCACCGAATCGCCGCGCGCAGGCGCGCGGCGAAGAAGTCTCGATCGAGGGAGGTCCTTTCCTCCCAGCTATAAAGACGAACGCGAATCTTGCTCTGGCTGTTATACAGTCCCCGCGCGATGAACGTCCCGCTGGGCGTGACCAGATCGACCTCGGCACCGTCGGCGGGATCTCCCTCCACGCGGGCGATGGCCCCCGCGAACACCCAGGGATGCCGGCCAAAAAACGGTCGCACGCGCCCGGGTTGCACGACGATCCGCGGGAGCGTCATGGAGTGCCTCGCTCCACTGCCTCAATGTGCGCCAGGGTCCGATCCATTTCCCGGGTGTAACGCCGACTCTTCAGCAGCGATTGCACGCGCAACAGTAACTCCGCCTTGTTGATCGGTTTGCTCAAAAAATCCTCTGCCCCGACATCGATGGCGCGATCGATATCGCTGTTCTGATCCAGCGCGGTGACCATGAGAATGGCGATGTCGCTCGTCCTGGGGTCGCTGCGCAGCCGTTTGCACACTTCAAACCCGCTAATCTTGGGCATCATGACATCGAGCAGAATCAGATCGGGATGCCACTCGGCCACGCGCGCCAGCGTTTCCTCTCCATCAAAGGCGGTTTGCAGCTCGTAGTCTGTCCCGCTCAGATACGCTTCCAGCAGCTCGACGCCCTGAGGGTTATCGTCGGCAATCAGGATGCGGGCTGGACGCTCAGCAGCGGCAGAAGCGGTCGGTTGCATGAGGACCTCGGCTTCACGGGGCCTGACCAGACAATCTGTCTCTATGATAGCGGTCCCTTGCACTTCTGGCGAGCCAGCGCCGTTCCGCACCGATTTTCAGAAAAACCCTTTACTCGCCTGTCGCGCAGGGCGACACTCGGGGCCTGAGATCCTCCCCGCTGGTCGCTGGAGTCTCCCTCATGACAACGTTCCGCTGGCTCCTCGGCAGCATCCTGCTCCTTGGCACTGGATGGCTGGCCGCCCCTGGCGATCCCTCGGAGTCGAACGACCGGCTCGTGTTCACCGAAACCACCCAGACGGCTGGGTTGCTGGAACCGCTGGCCGGGCTGATGGGCCACGGCGCCGCCTGGGGCGATTTTGATGGCGATGGTCTGGTCGATCTCTATGTGGGGGGCTTCTGTGACCGCCCCGATGCCGAGTACAAACCCGCGTCCGGGCCTATCACCAATCGTCTCTTCCGCAATCGGGGCGATGGGACTTTTACTCGCGTCGCCCTCCCCGCCGTCGAATCCCGGGGCCGCACGTCGGGAGCGGTGTTCGCCGATCTCGACAACAACGGCACCCTCGAACTCTATGTCGCCAACAACGCCAAAACGAAGGCGAAGAAGCCCGAACTGACTCTCCACTGTCAGCTCTTTCGTAACGACCAGGGGAAACTCGTCGATATTTCCCGCGCCAGTGGCGCCTGCCCCGAGTCTCTCTTCACGGCGCGCAATGTGGGGGTGCTCGACTTCGATCAGGACGGCCTCCTCGACCTCTTTGTTGTCGAGGATCGCTTCACACCTGCGCCGCGCTGCGCATTGCTGCGCAACCAGGGCGGGTTGAAATTTGTCGATGTCACCCGATCTGCCGGACTCCCCGAGGATCTGTATGGGCTGGGGTTGGCCTGCGCCGATCTCAATGACGATGGCCGACCCGATCTCTTTGTCCCTCACAGTAATCGCCTCTTTCTCAGCCAGAAGGATGGCAAGTATCGTGAAGCTCCTCAGGGTGTGTTCGCCTGGAAGCCGCTCGACCGGGAAGACTGGCCCTGCGGCGCGTGCTTCGGCGATTTGAATCGCGACGGCAGGCTCGATCTCGTCCTGTCGATTCACGGCCAGAAAGCGCGCAACAAGGTGTTTCTGAACGAGGGGTTGAAGGACGGCATCCCCCAATTTCGCGATGTCACCCAGGAAGTGGGTCTGGGCGAGACGGTTCCCACGAAATGTCCCCATTGTGAGATCCAGGATTTCGACAACGACGGCTGGCCGGACATTTACGTCTCCGCGGCTTGGCTCGACGCGAAGGGGAAGGTTACCCCGCTGATCTACCGGCATCTGGGAGTCAAGGACGGTATGCCTCGTTTCGTTCCTCCCCAACCGATCAAGGGGCCGATGGTGTACTATCCCACGGGTCCCTCGGCGGACTACGACAACGACGGCCGCATGGATCTCTTTCTGGTCAACTGGTTTCAGGGCAATCACTGCCGTTTGCTCCACAACGACAGTCCAAAACGGCACTGGTTGAAGGTCGCCGTTCGTGGCAAGAAGATGAATCGGATGGGAATAGGCGCCCAGGTGAAGATCTATAGCGCGGGAACAAGCGCGCGGGCGGAGGGATTACTCGGCTTTCAGGAGCTCGCGACCGGCTACGGCTTCGCCGCCGGACAGCCCGCCCTTTGCCATTTTGGCCTGGGCGACGAAAAGGCGGTCGATGTCGTGGTGCGGCTGCCAGGAGGAAAGACTCTCACGCGCAGGAATGTGAAGGCCGATCAGCAGATCCTGGTTGAGGAAGAATAGGGGGAGAACTCATGCGGTATGGTCTGCTCGTGGTGCTACTGCTGGCATATTTCCCAGCACAAGCGGCCGCCCAGGGAAAGAAGAAAACCGAGGCGACCTTCCCGCCGCTGCTGGCGGAGGGCAAGACCGTGGCCGTCGATCGGGCCGCTGACTTTCTGAAGAAGCCCGAGGGAATCACCCTGGCAGAGGGAGTCACGATCGCCAAAACGCCACCGACGATCGATTTCCTCTATTTCCCTGGGCAAACCTATCCGGGCAAGCCCTGGTCGGCCTGGGGGGACAGCCTGGCGGTGAACGGGAAATACTACGCCGCCATTGGGGATCACCTCGCGCCGACAGGCAACGCCTTTGTCTACGAATACGATCCACAAACGAGGAAATTCCGCCAACTGGTCGATCTGCGCCAGCTGTTGCGCCTCCCCGAGGGGCACTACAGCCCAGGAAAGATTCACAGTCGACTCGACCTGGGTTCGGATGGCTGGCTCTATTTTTCCACGCACCGCGGCTCCACGACCGTCACCACCGAGCGCTATCACTACCAGGGCGACTGGATCTTGCGCTGTCATCCCGCCACCGGGAAAACCGAGATCCTTGCCCATGGTCCTGTTCCCAGGCATTGCCTCCCCACCGGACAGCTCGATCCTCGACGCCTGATCTTCTACGCGGGCACCACTCCGGGAGTGGGAAAAGAAGACGAGGGACATTTCCTCGCCTTCGATGTAAAAGCCAAAAAGGTGCTCTGCGATGTGCCGCAAGGCCCAGCGCGAGCGCTGATTCTTTCTTCCTCCACGGGGCGAGTTTACTACCTCCAGGGCAAAAGCAACACCTTGATGCGCTACGATCCCGCCAGGGGTGGGCAGCCGACCAAGATCGACGGAACGCTCGGGTTGCGTGCCGCCAGCGCGGAGTCTCCCCAGGGGATTGTCTACACGGTGTCACAGGGCGGAAAGGACGCAGGAGCCACCCTCTATTCCTTCGCGGTAAAGACCGAAAAGATTGCGAAACTCGGCCCGGCGGAGGTTGCCACCCAGACCTACATCACCTCGCTCGATCTCGATCCCACCGGGCGTTATCTCTACTATGTTCCCGGTGCACACGGCGGAAGTGCCAGCGATGGTTCTCCGGTCGTGCAGTATGACACCCAGACGCACACGCGCAAGATCCTCGCCTTTCTGCACCCCTACTACAAAACGAAATATGGCTGTGCCCTCGCGGGGACCTATAGCGTGGCGCTCGATCCGCGCGGCGAGACGCTTTACATCACCTGGAACGCCAATCGCACCGGCGGGCGCGTCTGGGATTGCTGCGCCTTGACGGTTTTGCATCTCCCGGCGAGCGAACGGTAACCCCATTCCGCGAGGAACGACCCCTCACCCTCTCTGCTCGTGCTCCTCAATAAGTGTTACAATTACACTTTCCACCCCTTTTCTTCCTCGCGGGCGGAGTGTAGAATCGGATAGCTTTCACCTCAACCGTCTCTGAGTGAGCGAAAGGCTCCCCTGTTCAGGGGCAGCGTGCGGAGAGGATCCGTCACGCCCGCGCTTACTCTCCAGTCAAGGAATCCCGCATGAGCCAGACAGGTGTCGGCGAGAAACGCGATCTTGTTCTTGCCCCCGGTGAGTATGCCTATCTCCAGGATGAAACGCGGGGCCAGATCAAGACTCACGTCGGTCCAACTGTGATCAACCAGACGGCGCAGGATCGGCCGGTTCGCTTCGATCCCAAGACCAACAGCTTCCAGCGCTGCACCCTCGAACAGGCGGTGGTCAAGAGCCCGGTGGCGTCCGAGGGAGATTACATCATTCTGGAAAATCCGGCCCAGAACCAGGAGAAGCCCGAAGAGGGAGGGAGTAAAGCCTCGCCTCCGCTCCACATCGGTCGGAAGGTCAACACCCCGGGGCCGTGCACCTTCGCTCTCTGGCCGGGTCAGAAGGCGACGGTGGTCAAGGGCCACCATCTGCGCAGCAATCAGTATCTCTTTGTGCGCATCTACAACGAGGAACAGGCCCGGCAGAACTGGGGACAGGCAGTCACCGTTCGCGCCACCGGCCCCGAAGCCGTGCCCGCCGCCTCTGGTTCGGCCCTCACCACCACCCCCGCCGAGGCACTCCACCTGACCATCGGCAAGCTAATGCTGATCAAGGGGACCGAGATTTCCTTCTACATTCCGCCCACTGGCGTGGAAGTGGAGAAGGACGAGAACGGCAACTACATCCGCGAGGCCGTCACCCTGGAACGGTTGGAGTATGCCATCCTCGTCGATGAGGACGGCAACAAACGCTACGAGAAAGGTCCGCAGGTCGTCTTTCCGCGTCCCACGGAGACCTTCTACCAGGAGAAGGGGAGCCGCAAGTTCAAGGCGATCGAACTGCAGCCGATCCAGGGATTGCACGTCAAGGTGATTGCCGACTACCAGGAAAACGGCCACGAATACCATGTGGGGGAAGAGATCTTCCTCACCGGGCGGGAGCAATCGATCTACTACCCGCGTGTGGAACACTCCATCGTCCAGTATGGCGAGCGCAAAAAGCACTATGCGACGGCGATTCCCGCAGGCGAGGGCCGCTACGTGATGAACCGCTCCAGCGGGGAGATCAAAACGGTACGCGGACCCCAGATGCTGTTGCCCGATCCGCGGCACGAGGTGATCGTTCGGCGGGTACTTTCGGACAAGGAGTGCGCCCTGTGGTATCCAGGCAACCAGGAAGCGCTGGCCTACAATCGCAGCCTTCGCGCCGTGATGAATGAGGCCCCCAGCGCGCGCGCCGGGTTTGTGCCCGAGAACGAACTCCTCCAGCGCCAGGCCGAGGGACTCCGCGAAGCACCGACCGCCAGCCAGGCGGCGGAGAAGGCGGACACGGGCAAGGCGGCCATGCCCGATTCCTTCGAGCGCAACCTCAACTACACCCAGCCACGGACAGTGACTCTCGACACCAAGTATCAGGGGGTGCCGAGCATCAACGTCTGGACCGGCTATGCCGCCATGGTCATCTCGAAAACCGGAACCCGGCGCGTCGAGAAAGGTCCCTGCACCATCCTTCTGGAGTACGACGAATCGCTGGAGGTCCTTGAACTCAGCACCGGCAAGCCCAAGAGCACCGATCGGCTGGAACGAACCGTTTTTCTGCGCGTGATGAACAACAAGGTTTCAGACATCATCCATGTCAAAACGCGGGATCGTGTGGAGGTGTCCCTCAAGCTCTCTTACCGCGTCAACTTCGAGGGGGAGGAAAGCCGTTGGTTCCAGGTGGAGAACTATGTGCAGTTTCTCTGCGATCACATTCGTTCCCTGCTCAAGGGGGCGGCGCAGAAACGCACGGTGGCGGAATTTGAAGCCAACGGCGTCGATCTGGTGCGTGATGTGATCCTTGGCCCAGTGGTGGGCAGTCATCGCCCGGGGCTGACCTTCGAGGAAAACGGCATGCACGTGACCGATGTGGAGGTCCTGGAGATCGAGGTCGATGATCCCTCGATTGCCGAGATGCTCACCCAGGTGCAACACGAGGTGGTTCGCGCTAACATTCAGTTGGACCAGGCCGAGAAGGAACTGGCCTTCACCCGCCGACGGGAGGAGATCGCGCGCGAAAGCGAGGAAGCCCGAGCAGCCACGGTGCGGCGCAAAAATGAACTGATGGTCACCCAGGTGGGGGATGAACTCACTCTGGCGCTGGCCAGGTTGCAGTCCGATCTCGAAGTCGCGGGGCGCGAAAAGGAAGCGGAGAAGGCGCGCCAGTTGATCGAGGATCTCAAACAGAGCGCCGCCCTGCAGCGCCAGAGCGCTGCCTCTGAACAGGAACTGACCACAAGCCGGGCCCGTCTGCAACTGGTGCTCGATCAACTCCGCGGTGAGACCGAAGCGGTTGTCCAGCGCTTCCAGTCCGCCCAGGGAGGATTCTCCGAAGCGCTTGTCACTTTGGGCAACCAGGAGACTCTCCAGAAGGTGGCTGAGGCACTTTCTGTACAGAATATCATCGGGGGCAAGAACTTTGTTGAAGTTCTCGGCAAGCTCTTTGGTGACAGCCCTCTGCAGGGGGTTTTTAACCGCCTGACCGAACGAAGCAACTCCTCTCACTGATCACCCGAACAGATCTGAGTTGTCGGGGAGTCACTTAAGGGGTATCCATCCTTCCTGGCTTCTCCAACTGTCTTCCGCTGAGCGCCGAAATGTCGGCGCTCAGCGCCGAAAGTCGACGATTCCCACTGTCGAAATCTCGCCGATGGCGCCGAGCGCCTCAATCGTCATTACGTTAAACTATTCTTATTAAATATGTTACGCCGATTGATTCCGTCACATTCCCATTACGAACAGAAAAGGTGGGCTGGCACGCATTCTGCATTTATGTTCTGATGCAAGTCACATCGATGCACGCTGTGGACGAAGGATTTTCTTGTCCCATCGACCTGTCGCCGGACGGGGAGAAGAGCCACGGGAGTTTGGTTGTGAAGGCAACGGTTGATTGGCTAACCACGAGTGGCGCAGAGTTCAGTGCGGGCACCGGACGAGCAGGTCAGGCGCACCTGAAACATTACTCGGTCAGTTATGCGGAGTGGGGCGAAGGCCCTCCGCTCATCCTGGTGCCAGGGTTGGCAGGCGGGTTTGAACTCCTCGGTCCGCTGGCGCGCTTGCTCGCGCGCCACTTCCGCGTGGTGAGTTATCAACTGCGCGGGGAGGATGATCCCTTTGCGCTGCGCCAGCGCTTTGGCCTGGCGGACCTCGTGCACGATCTGCGCGCCTTCATCGACTGGCTCGGCCTCGAACGCCCCGCCGTGATGGGGGTGTCCTTTGGCGGACTCCTCGCCCTGGAATACGCGGCCCGCTATCCGCTGCGCCTCAACTCTCTCGTGGTCCAGGGAACCGGGTGCCGTTTTGAACGCGG
Source organism: Planctomycetota bacterium (assembly GCA_029777335.1). Taxonomy (GTDB): domain Bacteria; phylum Planctomycetota; class Planctomycetia; order Gemmatales; family Gemmataceae; genus JAKOSN01. The sequence continues at coordinate 3,939 of JAKOSN010000207.1, read as the reverse complement.
ACTGATTCAGCAAATCGCTGGCCAGGTCCTCTCTGGCTTTCCCCTGCCCAGCGATAACGCGTTCGTCAATCAGTTTTTCAATCTCCTCTTTGGCGGACGCCAGAATCCGGGATCGATGTTTAACTTTGTGACGCGCCAGTGCTGGCAGACCGATCAGGGGGTCATGGCTCATCGCTTCCGCATGGTGCAACAGTTTGATGTGAGTTCACGCCTGGCGCGGATCGCGGTGCCAACCCTGGTTCTGGCCGGCGAGCGCGATTTGCTCGTTTCTCCACAGAGCCTGAATGATCTGCAGGAAGGCGTGGCCAACTGCGAGACGGTCCCGCTGGCCGGTGCCGGGCATCTGGCGTTTATCACCCAGCCGCATCGGATCGCCGATGAGGTGTGCCGTTTTGTGCTCCCCGCCATCCAGGCCGAGTCCATGGAGGAATAATCCCCCCACGGGGAACGGATAGTGTCGGAGTGGAAGGACCCTGGTCCCACGCGAACAGGGTGTGTACGGGTAGCCTGGCTACTTGACACACCCTGTGTTTTTTCACACCGAGGCGAACTGCTTTTGCAAAAACGCGCGCTCCGCCTTGGCGAGAGTTTTGCGCTCGGCATAATCCCTGGTGTCATACTCGCCATGGACGCTGATGGTGCCGTTGAACTTGCTCTCCTTGAGACCGACCGCCACCTCTTTCCAGCGCACAATGCCGTCTCCGGCCGGAATCACATGATAGCTCCAGGTGCGATCCTTTTTCACCCACGCGATGTCCTTGATCGCGAGCAACGACAGCCACGGACGCACCAGATCGAATTCCATGCGGATCGGTCCGCCACCGACTGCCACATGGCCGGTATCCACAAACGCCCCGACGTGGTGCGGATCCAGGTCCTGCAGGAGCATGCGCAGGACGGCTCCATTGGCCCCGATGAAGTTGCCCGAATGGGTGTGATAGCAGGCGCGCACCCGGGTCTTCTCGCCCAGCTTGGCAAACCCCGCCATCTGCGTCCGAGCTTGCTTGAGATCCTCGTTGAAGTTCCCACGATAGGGAAAATAGCCGATCTTGATCGCTGGCACGCCTACCTGGCCACACGCCTCGAAAAGCGCCTGTGCCGATTTGGCGGAGGGATTCACCAGGTCGGTCGGCGCGGTCACCAGCCCGAGGATCAGCCCGGCCTCGCGGAATGCCTTGGCGGCCCTGGGGAGTTCGGTCGCCACATTCTCCGGGGTGACCGGATAGCCCGGTCGCACCGCCAGATCGGCTCCATCCAGCCCCGTCTCCTTGCAAAAGGCGATCATCCCGGCCACATCCTGCCCCTTGAGCATCTTCGTGAAGTAGACAAATTTCATGGCGTTTGTCCTTGTTGACCGGGCAGCCTCCTCGCCTCAGGGCAGGCCCACCCACTTGCGGATCACCCATTCGGCAGTCAGCAGGGTCACGAGCAACACCAGCGTCATCCACCACTGCCACAACCGGGTTTCAGTCTGTTCCGTGAAGGTCACCGCCTGGCGTGTTAACAGATCGATGAGCTCGGCGGCATTCTCCGGAGTATACACCTTGTTGGTGCCATTTTTCGTGGCAATTTCCTGAAGCAGCGGCAGATTGCTCCCCAGTTCGATCATCTCGCCGCGATCCGGGACCGCCACGGTAAAGTGGGCACGCATGGGCCGAGACTGCCCATCCGCGCCGGCTGGCGCCAGCAGTTTGTCTCCCAGCTCCGGGATGAGGAGTTCGATCGCGTATTCGCCTGGGGGGAGATTGGCAACCTGGGTTTCGAGCACGCGCGCCTGCTTTTCGCTGCGTGAGAGGTTCGCCAGGGCAACGACCTCCTCCGCCTTGCCATCCAGCCGCAAAATTCGCGCCCGGGCATCGAGTTTGGCCGGGAGGGTGAGCAGGCCATCGCCCAGCCGAACGATCACCTTGACCGGGTCGGCCCCCCGCTGGATAGCCTCGGAGGTCCCAAACCGAACATAGTCGTTGCCGGTGACAAGCGGTTTATCCGACGCCGCCCAGCGAATCGTCTGTCCCCAGAAGCGGTGATGGAACGTATCGCCTTCGCGATAGCGCCAGCGCCAGGTACTATCGATCCCTACAAAGAGAACACGCCCAAACCCATAATGTTGCCTGACAAATAGTGCCTGGGATTGTTCCAGTTCGCGTTGCTCCCTGGCGCTCCGGTTGTTGTTGGCACCCGCGACAGAGGCCAGCACGGTCGCCCCCGGTTTCGCCTTGCCGATCACCCCCCAGTAATGCGGAGGGAATTCAGACCAACGTTGTTCGTTCTTCCCCGGGCCAGATTCCAGCTCCAGGTAACTTGTCTGCCGTCCCTCCTCGGTCAGGGTGACCGCAAAGCCATCTTCTGGGCGATACACCTGCGGTTTCTCCACCGGGAGTAAACGCATTAACGGGTCCTGATTCTCTCCATTTGCAGAACCCGAGGCGCCATCGAGCGGGAAGCCGAGCGGCATGGCGCGCTTGCCGGCCAGAATCACCAGCGTTCCTCCCTGATCAGCAACGTACTTTTCCAGCCGAACCCGCTCCGCGGGCGGAAGTTGCTCGGGCGTGACATCGCCAAGAATAATGCAGTCATACGCGGAGTAAGCGTCCTGCGCCGTGGGAAGTTCACGAGCCGGGTTACCCGCCTGGACCAGTTCGTCCTCCTTGACCAGGTGCAGGCGCGGCTGCACAAAGACCACGCTCTCGACCTTCATCGTGGGATCACGCTGGAGCACCGACGCCAGATAATGAAACTCCCAGCGTGCCTCGCCATCGATCACCAGCACCTTCGCCTTGTCGTCCGCCACGTTCATCACATGGCTCTGCGAATTGTTCTGCGTGGTCGCCTCTGTTCCCTGCTCTTGCTGAGGGCGCACCGTTACCTGCAGTTTCTGGGTCCCCACCTCCTCCATGCGCGTCTGAAAACGCTCGGTGTATTCGCGATCGGTGCCATCATGTTGAACGGTGCGTTCTTCGAGGGGAGTATTTTCCTGCCCGGGTTTGTGCAGGCGAACGCGCAACGGTTGCGCGGCCAGGCCAGTCACCTTGAAGCGCACATCCAGAGTGGCATCGACGTTCTTGAAGGTGGCCGTCGGCCCGGAAATGGCGATCACGGCGATATCGGCAGGCGGTTTGCGCGCCCCCAGCATGATCGGATAAACGGGGACCTTCTGTTGCCCCAGCTCGATTGCCTTGCGCACCGGAGATTCGGGAAAATTGTGCTGACCATCCGTCACCAGCACCACGCCAAGAATCTTCCCTCCCTGCAGACTGCTTCGTTCCAGGGCCTGCAACAAAGGGAGATTCAGATCGGTCGAGGTAGTCAACAGATCGGTCTTTTCCTCTTTTTGGCTCTTGTCCTCCGGCACCTGTACGGGAGCAAAGAGATCACGCCATTGTTCTGGCGTGACGTTGCGGGTGCCTCGCGCAAAGCCGAGCAAGGTACATTCATGCTTGGCAGTCAGCCGGGCGAGCAGATCGCCGCCTTCGGGCGCGAGCAACCGCTGCACCACCGCGCTGCGTGTCATTCCATCAACCCGTTTGCACACCTCGTCGTGAATCCGTTTGCGGTCACGCGTCGCTTCCTCGCGTTTGGCCGGGTCGGGAAACTCCTCTGCTTTCACCCACTGGAGCTTGCCTCCACTCGCATACTGATGAATCCAGTCATCGAGCTGCGTCTCGGAACAAAGATCGTTCCCCAGCTGGAGCGCCCGGGCCAGGCGCAGTTTATCGATTGGTTCTCTTTGCGGATCGGCAATGGAGGTACTATCGGAGCGATCGATGGTCACCAGCACGCGCCCTGGAATCGCGCGCGTGCTGGTGTGGGCGTAGATCGGCTCCAGACAGACCAGGAAGAGAATCAACGCCACCGTCGCCACGCGAAGACAGAGCAATCCCAGCGCGGTCCGGCCAGCGACCAGCTTGAGCTCGTAACTGTACAGCCAGAAGATCAGCG
>JAKOSN010000206.1 GCA_029777335.1 Planctomycetota bacterium | reverse complement strand
GAGGGCCGCCACGCCGGCGACGTAGGGAGTCGCCATCGACGTGCCGCTGAACGTGTTGTAGCGATCGTAGGGGGTCGTGCTGGTGATGTACATCCCCGGAGCCGCCAGATCGACCGAGACGGCGCCGTAGTTGGAGAACCCCGCCAGCTTGTCGGTTCGCGAGGTGGCCGCCACGCTGATCACGTTGTCGAGGTTGTAACTGGCGGGATAGCTCGGTTCAAGATCGTTATTATCGCCCTTCCCATCCGACCCGCCATTACCCGCCGCGGCAACGTAAATGTGCCCCTTGCTCCGGGCAGCATTGATGGCATCGTACATCGCCTGGCTGTAGCCCGTGGTGGCCCAGCTGTTGTTGGAGATCTGCGCGCCCTTGGCCACGGCATAGTTCAGGGCTTCGATGGCGGCGCTGGTGCTCCCCACGCCCTTGGCATCGAGGAACTTCAGGGCCATCAGCTGGACCTTCCAGTCCACGCCCGCCACCCCCACGCCATTGTCCCCCAGGGCGCCGATGATCCCCGCCACGTGGGTGCCGTGCGAGTTATTGTCAAACGGCTTGTTGTTGTTATCCACAAAGTTCCAGCCGATGATGTCGTCCACGTACTTGTCGCCATCCTCGGAGATCCCATCCGCCCATCCGCCCTTGCCATCGGCCCGGTACGCGTAAAGGAGATCGGCACCATCAATGCGACCATTTTTATTCAGGTCGGTGATCTTCCCCGTTCCCTGATTCCGCGGATCATTCAGATCCCAGAAGGTGATCTTCCCATCGCCATCAATATCGGTCAAACGAGCGCGAACCTCCGGAGGAATTTCCCCCTGGTTGATCCAGATATTCTTGTACAGGTCGATGTGGCGGTAATCGATCCCCGTGTCGATGACGGCGACAACGGTGTTCAGGCTCCCCGTGGTGACATCCCAGGCCCTGGTGGCATCGATATCGGCATTGACCGTGCCGTTGGATTGCCCGGTATTTTCCAGCCCCCACTGGTTGCTGAAACTCGGATCGTTGGGCACCTGGCTGATCTGCATGGTGTAATCGGGTTCGGCATAGAGAACCCGCGGATCGGCACGATAGGCGGCCAGCGCCTGCTGAAGCGTTTCCTTGGCGGGGAGTGCCACTTGATAGACCTGATCGGTGAGCGCGCCGCTGGAATCGGCAATCGCCTGGGGGGTGTAGTGAACCAGGAGTGCGGTCGGCGTTTGGGGATCAAGCGCCGGCAGAGCAGCCAACGGCTGCGCATCAAGCAGTTCACGACCTTCGAGTTCCTCGACCTGCAAACGCGCCCGGCGCAGGCCCAGGGAGGGGGAGTATACAGACCACTTCATGATGACATCCTCGAGCGGTGCACAGGTTGTAGGGGCGGCGCGCGAGCGATCTCGCCTCGTCACACCAGAGGGGAGTGCGCACACTCTCCGGTCCTGCTCAGGGGAACAGGAATGCCGTGTGAGCCAGCAGAACCGAAAACGCTGTTTGGTGCTGGGAAACCGATCTCGTAGACCCTGACGATCTCAACGACTTAAGGGTAGTTTTTGCGCTGGCCAGAACGCAATGCAAAGACTCAAGTTTTGGCCGTCCGAAGCCGATGACGATACCAGAAAATTGTTTCATTCCCTACTCTTGCCGCACGCGGCACGATCCGTGCTTTCGCTCCGATCGCAAGGCCAGAGGGCGCTGTTGCCTTCACGGATCTTCGATGGTTGGGAAACCAGAACTGACTTGAACTGCTCCAGCGTGCAAGGTAAGATATTACACTGGATGAATTTTGTGAGAATCGTCCGCTCATGAAAGTCACAGGATCGACCGCCAAAGCACTCTTCGCCAACCGTGGTCGATGGATAGCTCCCGCATAGTGCCAGGGGGTGCAAACCCATGGTCGAGAAACTGAGCGTTCACGTGGACGGCGAGCAGGAAGCGCTCAAATACAAATGGATTGAGAGCGAACGCGCCGGTCGCGATCTGGGTGAAGCCGCCATCAAGCGCTGGGTGCAGTGTCACTGGTGGGGTTACTTGCGAGCCCGCTGGCTGGAGCATCTGCAAGGCAAACGTTTCTGGGTGGAACTCGATCGCGGCGATTTCGGCCTCCTCCAACGCCACTTCCACGATAATACCCTCCTCCTCGATCGCATCCTCGATCGACTCAAAGAAGGCAAAGAAAACCTGGATATCATCATCTGGGCCCACTCCTGGGGGATTCCTACCGATCCGGTCCTCCAGATCCTTGAAGCCCTCGACATCAACAGCCGCCGCCTGGTTGCTCGCTTCGATCCCCAGAATTGACTTTCCCCCTCCCACGACTCCCGGCAACAATAGCAAAGGCCCTGGCCACGTCCTTTTACGTGCTCAGGGCCTTCGGTGTTTTTGCTTTTGAACTCCGCCCGAGGGAGAGTGCTCTTAACGCGCCGACAACGGCTGGGCGGTGCGTTCCTGCCTCTGGTTGACCACCCGGAAATCGAGAGTGCGCGAAGCGATCCGATGCGCAGGCGGTTCGCGCCCCGTCACCCCGGTCACATCCTTCACCTGGATCACCAGGATGTAATCTCCCGGAGGCAGCCGCGGAGGCACGTGGAAGTAGCAGTTGAGGAAACAATCCTGGCGCGGCGTTCGGCTGCGTTCCGCACGCGCCGGACGATCCTGGCGCCACACCACCTGCTGGCGATAATCTCGGATCTCCAGAGTACTGGCCAGGCTCGTCTCGTAAACCGTCCCACGAGGTTGACTGGCGAAATGACGCAGTTCCAGATAGACCTGCACCAGGTCGCCGGCCTGGCCTTCCTGCCCCGCGAGAAACCCGTGATCGACAGGGAGCGGATCGTACATCCCAAAGCCGTCAATCGACTTGCAGAAACAGACCTTGTCCAGCGTGAGGGCCGCCCGGGGTCGCAGTTTGCGCGACACCTCGCCACACTGATCGAGCAAACTCGCCAGCTCGGTCGCCGAGGGTTGCTCCCCCAGCCGTGCCAGCGTGGGCAACAGTACGCTGAGCGCTTCCTTCCGTGCCGGATCGCATTGCTGTAACACCGCCTGGGCCTCGGCGATGCGATTCTCCCGGTAATACCGGAGCGCCTTGACCAGAGGATCCTCGGGCTGGGCGGGGGCGGAGGGTGTCGCCGGAGGGGTGAGTGCGGGGCTGGGGAGAGCGCTCTCCTCCTCGCTCCCGGTTTGCCTGGCGCGAGCCGCCGGAACCACGGCCGCCGTGGTCGGCGTTTCTTGCGGAGCGGGGGCGGGGGACGGCGCCGAGGGCGCCGGCTCCGGATAGTGCATCTGCGCAATCACAGGCGTTTCCGAGGGGCCAGGAGAGACAGGCGCTGGCGCCGACGCAGTGGCGGTCTCCGCAGGATGCGCATGGTAGGGCGAAGTGGTTTTCTGGAGGTGGTTCGTCTCCATCAGATCCGCCGAGAAGGCCTCGGGAGGGCGGTGCGCACAACCCATCACCAGTGTGAGGCTTAGTCCGGTTCCCAGCATGGTTAGCCTGACCAGTCCCTTCATCCGATACCTCGTCTGCCAAGCCACGGGGCTCTCCAGTCAACCTCCCCGCGAGGGGCGGAAGAGTAGCATTGCACTCCCGAGTCGTCAAGCCCCTTGCGGCCGGACCTGAAATCCTGCGCTGAACTCCTCTTGTCTGTTCCCTGCCGCTGGGATATTCCCTCCGCGTTGGTCTGGTGGCCTCTGGCCGGGAGGAGACGATGACTCGCCGTCTGGACTGGTTGCGACAGCCTGCGGTCGGCATCTGGGTCGTGGTCCTGCTGGGATTGGCGTTTCGTTCCTATCACTTTCTGCGCCAACCGTCGGTCTGGCACGACGAGGCGGCCGTCCTGGTCAATGTGATCGAACGCGGCTTCTTCGAGTTACTGGGGCCGTTGCGATTCTCCGAGGCGGCTCCCCCTCTCTTTCTGTGGCTGGAAAAATGTGTCGCGCTTGGGCTGGGCGAACGAGTGCCCTTGCTGCGCCTGGTTCCCTTTCTGGCCAGCTGCGCCTCCCTGGTGCTGATGGTTCCCCTGGCGCGGCTGCTCCTCTCCTCTCGGGGTGTCTTCTGGGCGGTGCTCCTGTTCGCCGTCTCCGAGCAGATGGCCTGGCACGCCTGCGAGGCCAAACCCTATGCCCTCGATGTGTTCGCCGCCACCCTGTTGCTCTACCTCTTCTGCCGTTGGCGCGCCTGGCCTGTGTCGCAGCAACTTCTCTGCCATGCCCTGCTGGCTCCGGTCCTGCTCACGCTCTGTTACCCGGCCTGTTTTCTCTACGGCGGCCTGCTCGTTGCGTTTCTCCCCGCTGTCTGGCGCGAACGGCAGTTTGCCTCGGGAGCCGCCTACACGCTGCTGGGTGCGGTGGTCGCGGGGACGTTTCTTGGCGTGGTGTTGCCGATTGCTCGGTTGCAGCACGACGAGGCGATGGCCAGTTGCTGGGTGCCCTTCTTCCCCGACTGGAATCATCCCTGGACGGTCCCACTGTGGGTGATGCGCGCTTCCCTGGAAGTGCTGCGTTACTGCTTCAAACCCTGCGGACAGGTGCTGATCGGCTTTGTGCTTCTCGGCGCAGCGAACTGGTGGCGCACCGACGCGCGACCGCGTCTTTTGCTGAGCCTGGTGCCGGTGGGGCTGGCTCTGCTGGCGGCCCTCGTCGGCCGCTATCCGTACGGCGGCGCGCGCGTCATGTTGTACGCCGCCCCGGGGTTGCTCCTGCTGATCGCCCAGGGAGCCGACACGGCGCTGGCCTGGTTGCAAGCGCGGCGTCCGTTGGCGTTCGTGGCCGTCGTTCTTGTTCTGCTCACGCCTACCTGGGGAGTGGTGCACAGCCTGGCGCGCCCCTGGCCGCGTGCCGACACCGCCAGCGCCGCGGCCTGGATCCTGCGCCATCGGCGGAATAATGAGGTGGTTCTTGGCAACGACTGGACTCACATCTTCTACTTCCGTCATCTGGGCGAGGGCTTTCGCGAAACGCGCGGTCCGCTGCTGGTGGAAGGGAAACGTCTGTGGGCCGTCTGGACCGAGCAAGACTCGGCCGATGAGCGCTGGCGTCATGTCCAGCAACGCGTGCCCGCGGGTTGGCAGGTGAAGCACCGGCGCGACTTTCTTTTCACCACGGTGGTCCTTCTGGAACGCCCCACGACTCCCTGAGGATGAGAGAGCAGGGTTCTCCTCCCGGCTGGGTTTGCTATGCTGATCTGTGTTCGATCGCTGAACAGGCTCTCAAGAGCGGGATGACCCATGAACCCAACCACCCTGGACGCTCCTCTCCCCGGGATCGTCGGGAACAGCCCGGCCATGCGCGAGGTGTACAAGCGCACGCGCCTGGTTGCCCCCACCCGGGCCAGCGTGCTGATTGTGGGCGAAACGGGCACCGGCAAGGAACTGATCGCACGTGCGGTGCACCGTTTGAGTCCGCGCGCCGATGGCCCTTATGTCCGTGTGAACTGTGGCGCCCTGAGCGAAAGTCTGCTGGAGAGCGAGCTTTTTGGCCATGTCAAGGGAGCCTTCACCGGCGCCATTGACAACAAAACCGGCCGCTTCGAGGCGGCCCACGGCGGCACCATCTTCCTCGATGAAATCTCCAGCATGAGCCCGAAGTTGCAGGTGAAGCTCCTGCGGGTGTTGCAGGAGAACGAGTTCGAGCGTGTGGGCGAAAGCCGTACGATTCGCGTGGATTCCCGCGTGGTCGCGGCCAGCAATCAGTTACTCGAAGACGAGATCGACGCCGGCCGTTTTCGCGATGACCTGTACTATCGCCTGAACGTCGTTCCCATCTATCTGCCGCCCCTGCGCGAACGGCGCGAGGACATCCCCGCGCTGGCCCGCTACTTCCTCGAACACTACAGCGAGGAAAATCGCCGTGATCCGCCGCAGTTGCCGCGTGCGGTGATCGAGATGCTCCTCAACCACGACTGGCCCGGGAACGTCCGCGAACTGGAGAACTACATCGAACGAGCGGTGGTGCTCTCCCATGGCCGCGAACTGATCCCGGAGGTGATCGGCCCGCCCGGTCGCGATGGCCGACGCTGGAAACCGCCTCGTGGCGCGGGGCGCGGCGGCGATCTGCAAACGCTCATTCAGCAGCTGGTGCGCACCGGCATCCAGACCATCTCTCCCGATCAGGGCGATCTCTACGATCGGTTGGTCCATGGCGTGGAACGGGAATTGATCGAACAGGTGCTGATTGACTGCGACGATGTGCATGTCAAGGCCGCAGCGCGCCTGGGGATCAACCGCAACACGCTGCACAAGAAGGTGACCTATTTCCGCGGCGAGGGGCAGCCAACCAACCACGAACTGTGAGCGCATCTATTCCACGTCGACCCAGCGTTGCTCCTGGTGACTTTTCAGGATGGCCGCGCACAGCAGGATCTCGCGATGGCCATCCTGAAACGTGGGGAAAGGACGCGGCGCACTCCAGTCGCCCGCATCGATGTAGTCGTAGATGGCTCGAAAAAGCTGCTTGAACGTGTCCGGGAAACCCTCGTTGTGCCCGCCCGGATAGTTGGCGTAGCGACGGGCCTCCTCGGTCAAGAGGGCCGGATCGCGTACCAGAAGCTCGTTGGCGCGATCGCGCCGTCCGTGCCACAACTCATTGGGTGATTCACTGTTCCACGCCAGACTCCCCCGTGCTCCCGCGATCTCCCAGCGCAGGCAGTTCTTCCGCCCCGGCGCCACCTGCGACACCGTCAGGACTCCCGATGCTCCTCCACGAAAGCGCAGCAGAATCGAGCCGTAATCCTCCGTCGCAATGGAGATCGCCGTTGTCGCCTGAGGACTCGCGGGGCCTCCGGTAAAGGTTTGCACCGACCCCTGCGGCTGTTGACGCACCGGCAGAAAGGTGCGCAGATCGGCACAGAGGCGCTCCACTTCCAAGCCGGTGAGCGCTTGCACCAGATCCAGCCAGTGCGTGCCAATGTCGGCCACGGCGCGCAACGCGCCGCCCTCGCTGGGCAGCACCCGCCAGTTGAAATCGCTCTCGTTCACCAGCCAGTCCTGCATGTACGAACCGACGACGTGACGCACCTCTCCCAGTTGGCCGCTGCGCACCCGCTGCCGTGCTTCCAGACAGAGGGGATAGTAACGGACATTGTAACAGACCGCCGTGACCGCCGGTGCCTTCGCGGCCAGCCCCGCCAACTCCGCCGACTCGGTCGCCGTCATCGCCAACGGCTTTTCGCACACGACATGTTTGCCCGCCGCCAGCGCCTGTCGGCATTGCTCATAATGGAGGCGATTGGGCGAGGCAAGATGCACCACTCCCACGGACGAATCGTCAAGCAGTTCCGCGAAGGAGGCATAGGCGCGACGGATATTAAGCGTCAGGGCCGCCGCGCGCGCTTTCTCCGCCGAGGAGCCGAGAATGCCCACAACCGGGCGTCCCAGCCGGCGTAGCGCCTCCACATGCACCGGCGCAATAAACCCGGTGCCCACAACGGCGCTGAAGAGATGTGACGGGCTGCTCATCGCGACGCCTTCCACCCGGAAGCAAGGATCAGGTCCCAGACTCCTTCGCCTGCAACAATTTGGCCAGGGCGCGCGTAAGGGGCACCTCGCAGGGAGCGGCCAGGGCGACGGTCGGCTCGTATCCGCCTTCGAGAAACGCCCGATCGGTGGGGATGTACCCCGGTCCGCCATCGCCGTAACCCGCCACGCACACAAAGAGATCCTTGCGCAGTTGCTGCGCTTTCAGCTGATACTCAATGAAGGGTTCTCCCGGGAGATGGGCCACCACCGCTTGCCCCAGGTCCAGACACGTCAGTTCAATCGGCGTTTCAATACGTTTGAGCCACGCCAGTTGAAACGCGGCGTTGTTGCGCTTCGCCTTGGTTTGCTTCGCATCTTCGAGCGTCTTCTTGCTCTCCGCGGCGGTGAACGACGCCTCTCGTCGCGGTTGGAACCGCACCGGTTCGCTCCGCCAACCGAACGTCTTGATCTCGTGCCGTTGCGTGGCCTGCCAGGCCGCCTTCATGGCAGCATAGATGCGGTCGCGCAGAATGGGGCGATTCTCCTTCGAACCGTCGTTGTACTTCCCCGCCGTCACATTGCCGGCACACCCAGTGAAGTAGATCTGAAATATCGTTTTATCATCGTCCTGGCGTTTCTGGCGCGCCAGACCACAGAAATCGCTGGTGACGCGCCCATCGCCATAGTAACTCATCGGGTGGGTTGCATAATAATGCAGCGCCGCCCGCGGTTGTTCCCCGTCCCAGAAACTCACGGTGCGCAGCAGAGGATCGATCAATCCCTCCGGCTCCGCCCGCGCCCTGGGATCCTTCGTGCTGCTGGTGCGCGTGTACTTGATCTTGCCGTCCGGCCCCACCACGCGCCGGTTGGAAGCCACCTCCTTCACCTTCGCCATCCCCAGTCCGACGTGAGTGAACCGTGTGGTCTTCGCCAGCGCTGCCTTGACAGCCTCGGCACTTCGTGCCACCACGCGCTGGTAAAATTTCAGATCGAGCGAGGGAGCACACCCCGGGATCGCCTCGATCAGTTTCTGTGCCTCCACATCCGCAAAGGGCGCATTGTGCGGATGAATGCAATGGAGTGCGACGCGGTCGGCGGTGGTGTGGGCCGCCTTCGCCAACGCCTCGCGCCACAGTCGATTGGCGTCGTTGCGCAGCCCACACCAGTCGACGGAACAGAGGACAATCGGACCCCCGGCGCCCAGGAGAACAATGCCGCGTGCCAGCAACGGATCGTCCACGGCACGCACCGGTTCGATCCACCCGCCACACAGGGGATGGCCCAGAGGAGGAGTGGCATCGCTGGAGAAGGTGGCCAGATGCAAGGGAGGCATAATCAAGGTCTCGCGCGAGTCACTGGAGAGCGAGCAGGGTTCAATCAAAGAAGATGATCGTACGGCTTTGCGATTGCAAACAAGAACTTCTCCGTTCACAATTTCTTGAAGTGTCAAAGTAATTGACCGGCCCTTCCTTGACCGAAAAGAAGAGGAGGGGACCGTGGAGCGAGCAAGCGTTCACGAGCCAGAAGGGGAGTGATCGTGAAGACATACACAAGACAGGGCAAATGGCGACCGTTACTCTGCGGATCCCTGGCGTTCGGGGCGATGCTTCTCTGGGCTTCCTGTGGCAGCGCGCAGATGCGCACCGGCACGGGCGGGAGCAGCTTCTCCGGCGGGAGCAGTGTCGGCGGCGGAAGTAGCTTCTCGGGCGGGGGGAGTAGCTTCTCCGGCGGCGGGAGTAACTTCTCGGGCGGATCGAGTTTTTCTGGTGGGTCGAGCTTCTCGGGCGGGGGCAGTTTCGCGGGCTCCAGCGGGGGAGGCGGCTCGGGCAGTAGCACCTTCAGCGGCGGAGCCCTCTTCACCGGCGGCGGTCTGCGCCCGGGAAGCGGCAGCAACAGTTCCAGTGGATACGGCGGAACTTCTTTCTTCGGGAAATATTACGGCAATCCGCTGGCGATTGGCTATGCCAGCGGCTCGGGGCAGGCCACCTTCGCCGCCCCGACCTATGGGACCAGCAGCGCCACCGGAGGCGTGGGCGGATTCGGCTCTGGACTGGGTGGAGTCAGCACCAGCGGGTCGATGGGACGCTCCACGGGCATTGGTGGATCGAGCTTCAGCGGCGGCTCGAGTTTTGGTGGCGGATCCAGCTTTTCCGGCGGATCGACTGGGCTGGGCGGGCGTACCAGCACGGGCGGCGGCTTCTCGGGCGGGAGCAGCTTCAGCGGCGGGAGCGGGATCTCGGGCGGGAGCAGCTTCAGCGGGGGTATCGGAGGCGCAGGGGGCCTGGGCGGTTCGCGCACGGGCGGCCTCGGGACCACCGGGGGCATCGGCACCACAGGTGGAATCGGCTCGCGCACCGGCGGACTGGGGGGCGGCGGCCTCACGGGCAGCTCGGGCTTCAGCGGCGGCAGCGGCTTCTCGGGCGGGATGGGGAACACAGGCAGTCGTCTCGGCGCGGGGATGGGTTCTAACAACCGCACCACGGGTGGCGGAACGTATTCCTACCCCGCGGCGGTCGCCTTCACCGCTCCGGCGGCGGCCGTCACAGCGGCGACCTCGCGGCTGCAAACTCAGGTCGGGGCGATCATTGCTCGCTCGTCCTCGCTTCCCTCCCGCGGCAATATTCAGGTAGGGGTCCAGGGCAACACAGTGATCCTGCGTGGGACGGTCGGGGATGAACGCGAACGCCGTCTCGCCGAGGCGATGATTTCCCTCACCCCGGGGGTGCATGACATCCGTAATGAACTCCAGGTTCAACCGGGAAGCACCACCCCACCGTCGTCCCCGTGAGGAAGGGTTCGCTGGCGCACCTTCACGTTTGTCCCTGGCGGGGCGAGGCGAGGAGCAGGGTTCCTCCCTCGCCCCGCGGTTTTCCCCTTCTCTCCTCGTCCAGAATGGACTTGCGTCGGGGGCCAGGATCGGTCACATTGGAAGTAGCTGACCTGTTACTCTCCCTGCGACGCCAGGCTGTAATGTCGTTTCGTCTCTTTATCTACTACTGTGCCCTGTGTGGAGCCGGAGCCGCCTTGCTCGGCTGGGTCCTGGGCCGATTGACCGCCGGTCCGCATCTCCTGCTCGCGCAAGGGCTCAAGGGGCTCTTCCTGGGCCTCTTTGTGGCGCTGGCGCTGGCCATCGTTGATGCCCTCTGGAATCTGTCGCTGCGCCAGTGGCAGGGGATCGCCGCCCGCGCAGTGACCTCGCTCCTGGTCGGTTCGCTGGGCGGCTTTGTCGGGGGGGTGTTCAGCCAGAAACTCTACGATCTGACCCATTTCGCCCTCTTCCAGGTCCTGGGGTGGACCTTCACCGGGTTGCTCATCGGTGCCGCTCCGGGCGTGTTCGACCTGGTCACCAGTCAACTCAGCGGACAGGATCAACGTGGTCCTCTCAAGAAGGTGATCAACGGCATCCTGGGCGGAACGGTGGGAGGGTTGATTGGCGGCTTTCTCTCGCTGGTCCTGCACGGTCTGTGGAGCGGACTCTTTGAATCCAAGCCTGTGGATCAGTTGTGGAGTCCCAGCGCTCTGGGTTTTGTGATCCTGGGCGCCTGCATCGGCCTGCTCATCGGGCTGGCGCAGGTGTTCCTCAAGGAAGCGTGGCTCCGCGTCGAGGAAGGGTTCCGCGCCGGCCGCGAACTGATCCTCTCCAAACCGCTTGTCACGATGGGGCGAGCCGAGAGTTGTGACATTGGTCTCTTTGGCGACAACCAGGTCGAGCGCCTGCACGCCCAGCTGCAACGCGAAGGCGATGGCTACGTGCTCACCGATGCGGGGTCGGCCACGGGCACCTATCTCAACGACGAACGCCTGACCGGCCCGCGTCGACTCGCAGCCGGCGATGTGATCCGCGTGGGTCGCTCCGTCCTGCGTTTCGGGGAACGCCGGCGCGAAGCTGCCAGCCAGTAGGGCCCAGGACCCGACCTGCGAGAACCGCACCATGGCTCACGTCTGCACTGCCTGTTCCCGCGTCAATCCGCCCGACGCCCTTTTTTGTTATTTCGATGGCCGCGCCCTGGGAGGCGGACGCGGGCGCGCTCCCCTGGCCACGGGCAGTCAGCTCTTTGTCAGTCCGTTTGTTTTCCCTTCCGGGCGCACCTGCCGCAGTTTTGATGAACTGGTTCTGGCCTGTCATCAAAACTGGAGCGAGGCCCAGGATTTGTTGCGCCGCGGTTACCTCGAAGGGTTCATGGGCGGACTGGGACGTGCCGACCTGGCCAGCGTCGCCCACCAGGCCGCCAGTTCCCCGGATGCCGATCGTGGCCTGGATGATTTCCTCGCCCAGTTGCCCGCCAGTGTGCGCGAACCCGCCAAACTCCTCATTCAACCCACCGAGATCAATCTCGGTCAACTCGACCGGAAATCCGATCGCAAACTGGTGCTCCACGTCGAAAACCAGGGGATGGCTCTCCTGCATGGCAGCGCGGTTTGCGAGGACACGCCCTGGCTCGCTCTCGGTGAGTCAACCTCGGCGGCTCCCAAACGCTTCTTCCAGTGTCTGCATGACGTCAATCTGCCGGTGCAGGTCCTGGGCCAGCGCACGCGCGCCGGGAACAAACCCCTCGAAGGGCGAATCGTGATCGAATCCAACGGCGGTCGGGCCACCATTGTGGTGCGCGCCGAGGTGCCGATTCAACCGTTCCCCAACGGGGTGCTCGCCGGGGCGCGCAGTCCCCGTCAGGTCGCGGAGAAAGCCAAGGTTTCGCCGCGCGAGGCGGCTCCCTTCTTCGAGAACGGCAGTGTCGCCGAGTGGTATCGTGTCAACGGCTGGCTCTATCCCATCCAGGGCGAACCCGCTTCCGGCCTGGGCGCGGTGCAGCAGTTCTTCGAGGCGCTCGGGCTAACCACCCCGCCCCGTGTCGAAATTAGCACTCAGAGCGTGCAACTGCAGGGGGTAGGCGGCGCCGAACTGGAATACACCTTGCAACTGCGAACGGTCGAGAATCGCCCGGTCTTCGCGCATGCCTTCAGCACCGTTCCCTGGTTGAAGATTGGGCGCATCAGCCTGGAAGGTCGTACCGCGCGTGTGCGCCTGATCGTCCCCGAAGTTCCCGACCAGGCCGGCGAACGCTTGCTGGGCAAGGTGCAGGTGACCGCCAACGGCAATCAGCGCTTCACGGTTGCGGTGTCGCTTCATGTCACGGGGCCGGCTCCTCGGGGTTCGCGTGCTTCCCGGGCGGCTCTCGCCCCGCCTCCCCTGATGCTCGATGAACCTCCCGCCTTGCAAGCCTGGCAGCAGAACCCTCCGCCACGCCATGAAGCGATTATGCCCCCGCCCTCCCTGCTCCCGCAGGAGGTGCCCCCTCCGATTCGCCATCCTTTGCCGGTCAACCACGAGGGGGCTCCACCCTTGCTGGTGGACTCCACGCCTGCCCCGCTGCGCGAACCGACTCTGGCCGCCTCCGATCCGAGCCTGGCCATCCCCGCCCCGCCCCGGAGCAACTTCCTTCCCCATCTCGTGCCGTTCGCATTGATCGTGTTCATCCTGCTGGGGTTGGTGATCCACGACATTATCCTCAGCCCCGAAAAAGGGGAAGGCGGGCCCTCCTCTTCTCTGGCCGAGACCGAACCCTACATTGCGCTGCGCGTGCACGATGGCCACAGTGGCGAGACTCCCGATGAACTCTACACCGGCATGCCCGCCGGAAGCATGCGCTTCGGCCTGGTCATGTTGCGCGAACGGGGGAGCACCAATCGCCCCAGCACCACAGTGAACAAGAAGCTGACCTACGATCTGTGGGGGCGCACCAACAACACCTGCCTAAAAATCGACGATCCGGGCGATCCGGGCGACGAGAAGGAGTTCCTCTTCGGGCACAAACCCGGCCGCTGGATTCTGCAGGAAGAACCGCTGGGCAAGGATGAAAACGGCCGCACGCGTGACGGCTTTCGCTCGGTGTGGATGCTGGACAGCAAACGCCTTCAAGTCACCCAGCACATCGAGGTGGTCCCGGGCGATCTGTCCGCCTGTCTGGACACATGTCTAATCTCTTATCTCCTTGAAAACAAGGATACCAAACCCCATCGGGTAGGCATCCGCTTTCTGCTCGACACCTTCATTGGCGGCAACGACGGCGTCCCGTTCACGATTCCTGGCGCCAGCGGGCTGTGTGACACCATGCGTGCCTTTCGCAAAGCCTCGGATGTGCCCGATTTCATCGAAGCGATGGAGAAGGAGGATCTGGAAAATCCGGGAACCGTGGCGCGCTTGCAGTTCCGCGTCGGCAGTCGCTTCGAGTCGCCCACGCGGGTGATCCTTGGGGGCTGGCCCGATGGCAACTTGAAGAAATACTTCAATGTCTTCGACGCACGCGGGCAATTCACTTACTGGAATGTGCCCGAGATCTCCATGCGCGAGTTGCACAACCGCGCGCGCAAACTCCCCGAACCGCAGGACATGCCCCCCGACTCAGCCGTCACCATCTACTGGGATCCCAAACCGCTTCCCCCCGGCGAAACGCGCGAGGTCGGCTTCACCTATGGCCTGGGGCAGGTTTCGACCGGGCAGAGTGGAGGACGGCTCTTGCTCAGCTTTGGCGGTCGGCTGGTCCGCAATGGCGAATTTACTCTGACCGCCCAGGTGATGAACCCCAAACGCGGGGAAAAACTGACCCTCGTGCTTCCCGAAGGTCTGCAACTGGTCGAGGGCGCCACCGAACAGGCCGTGCCCGCCGTGCCACGCAACGCCCTGCGCCAGATCAGCCCTGTGACCTGGCGTATCCGCGCCGTGAGCGACGGCGCACTCAAGGTGGAGGTCCGTTCGAGCGCCGGTGCCCGCGAGGAGAAACAGGTCACTATCCGGAGCAAGGGCGTCTTCGATTAACTGGCAAACCGAAAGGAAAACTCCTGCAGAACCTCTCCGTGAACGAGAAGTTCTGCAGGAGCACATTGCTCTCCCCATCAGGGCGGGACTGTCAGCCGGTTGTCAATGGATAGTTCTTGTTGCGCCAGTCACGAATCCCGCCATCCATCGAGAGGACGTTGGTGTACCCCATCTTCTGCAGATTGTCCGCCGCCAGCACCGAGCGAAACCCGCCGCCACAGTAGAGAATGATCTCCGTCGTGGAATCCGGAATACGCTGCTCGACATCGCGTTCCAGGATTCCCTTCCCCAGGTGAAGCGCACCCGGGAGATGATCGCGTGCCCACTCGCTCTCCTCGCGCACGTCGATCAGCAGCAATTGTTCGCCTCGGTCCAGGCGTGCCTTCACCTCGTCGACCGTTGTTTCGCGCACGCGCTTTCGCGTCTCGTTCACCAGATGGAGAAACCGCGGTGAATGTTGCATGGCCATGAGAAGCTCTCCCGCGCGACTGCACTCAGCCGAAGTAACGGTTGATCAGGTTTTCCAGCATCTCCTGGCGTCCGGAGACATTCGGGGCAGCGTTCCCCTTCTCCAGCATGTACTTTTCCAGCTCGACAAAGCCCGCCTTGCCCTGCTCGATCTGCTGGCCAATTCCGCCATCCCACGACTGGTAGCGCTGCTTGACAAAATCGCGCAGCACGCCGTCGGCGCGAATGCGAGCGGCAATCTTCAGCCCGTGAGCAAAGGCATCCATCCCCCCAATATGGGCGTGGAAGAGATCAACCGGCTCGAAACTTTCGCGACGCACCTTGGCGTCGAAGTTGACCCCGCCGGGCGCCAGCCCCCCCTGGCCTAGAATGACCAGCATGCAGCCAGTGGTGAGATAGAGATCCGTCGGGAACTGATCGGTATCCCAGCCCAGGAGCAGATCGCCCCGGTTGGCGTCGATGGAGCCGAGCAAGCCGTAGGCCGACGCATAGGCCAGTTCGTGCATCATCGTGTGGCCGGCGAGGGTGGCGTGGTTGGCCTCGATGTTCAGCTTGAAATCATTGATCAACCCATAGGTGCGCAGGAAGGCTGCACAGGCAGCCGCGTCGAAGTCGTACTGGTGGACGGTGGGTTCCTTCGGCTTGGGCTCGATCAGGAACTGGCCGGTGAAGCCGATCTGCTTCTTGTAATCGACGGCGAGGTGAAAGAAGCGAGCGAGGTGGTCAAGTTCTCGCTTCAGGTCGGTGTTCCACAGGTTGGAGTAGCCCTCGCGCCCCCCCCAGAAGACGTAGTTGACTCCGCCCAGTTCGTGAGTGACCTCCAGCGCCTTCTTCACCTGCGCGGCGGCGAAGGCAAAAGCATCGGCATTGCAGCTGGTGGCCGCCCCATGCATGTAGCGCGCGTTGCTGAAGAGATTGGCGGTCCCCCACAACAACTTGATCCCGGTCCGTTGCTGTTCTTCCTTGAGGACTGCCACCACGCGATCGAGATTGGCGTTGGTTTCCGCCAACGTTTTTCCCTCGGGTGCCACATCGCGATCATGGAAGCAATAGAACGGAACGCCCAGCTTCTCCATGAACTCGAAGGCCACGCGCACGCGCTTGATCGCCATCTCCACCGAGTCGGTGCCATCCTCCCAGGGGCGGTGCGCACACCCTGGCCCAAAGGGATCGCTCCCGGTGCCCCGAAAACTGTGCCAGTAGGCGACACTGAACCGGAAGTGGTCGCGCATCGACTTCCCTTCGATGACCTCGTCCGGGTTGTAGTGGCGGAAACTGAGCGGATTGGTCGACTTCGGTCCTTCGTAACGGATCGTGCTGATATCAGGGAATAAGGCCATGGCGGTTCCTGTACAACGGGTTGGACAGATTGAGATCAAGAGAGAGAGGAAATCTCCCCGGAAGAAGCCGCGCGCGCAGGGGGAGTCTCTGCGCGGTCTGGTGCCGTCGGGGTATCACGAGTCTGGCGAGCCTCAGCGCGTGCTGACCACGGCCGGGCGTGCTTCCTTGAGTGCCTGGAAGATGGTTTGCATGAATGCTGGTAAATCGTCGGGTTTGCGGCTGGTCACCAGGTTGCCATCGCGGATCACCTCGGCATCCACGTAGGACGCCCCCGCATTGATGACATCGTCCTTGATGGCGAAGAAACAGGTGGCCTTGCGCCCCTTGAGCGCCTGGGTGGAACAGAGCACCCACGGCCCGTGACAGATGGCTGCCACCACCTTCCCCTGCTCGGCCATGTCGCTGACCAGCCGAATCATCGCCTCGCTGCGCCGGATAAAGTCCGGGGCAAACCCGCCGGGGATCACCACCACATCGAAGTCCTTGGCGGAAACCTCGTTGATCCCCTTGTCGCTCCTGGCGGGATATCCCAGTTTGCTGGGATAAGTGTGATTGGCCTCTGGCCCCACGAGGGTCACCTTGCAACCCGCCTCGCGCAGGCGATAGACCGGATACCACACTTCCAGTTCCTGATACTGTTGTTCCACCAGGACCGCAGCGCGCTTGCCTTGCAGTTCCATCGTTTGGCTCCATGGTGCAAAAGCGATGTTGAGTCTCGTCGTCATTGTAACAAGGCAAGGACATTTGGCGAGAAGCAGGCGCTAACTTCTCAGCGGGGCGCAGCGGCCTTCACTTTTTGTTGCAGTTCGATCATCGGTTGCTGACTGACCGTCAAGGTGCCCTCGGCACTGCGATCCAGATCACAGATAAGCAGAAAGACCGCCGAGAAGGTAACCGCCAGCACAACACCGACCATCAGCCGCGTTCCGCCCGAAATCGCGAAATGGTAGCCAACCACGCCCATCGCCAGGATCACGACCGCATACAGCACCACCCAGATGGTCGGCGGAATGCGATAGCGTCCCACGGTCACGCGCCTGATGTGGTAGTCGATCATGGTGTTCAGCGACTCGAGGTAGAGGGCATGAATGACGGAGCCGCGATTGTCGCGAGCAACCTGGACCGCCTGCGCCCACAACTCGGCCTGGATCTTCTCGGAGTTGCGAATCGCTTCCACGATCCGCTCCGGATGCCCCTCCACGCTCGCGCGAAGATCGACATACTCCCGCAACAGCTGCTGGGTGGTGGTGCGCTGAGGTTCGGGGAGCAACTCCGAACGCAGATAGGTTGTTCCGATCGCGTTGACCTCGTCGAGCAACAACTGTTTGCGGGTATCGAACCGGCTGGCGGCCAGCCCAAAGGTGAAGGCCAGCATAAAGGCGAGCAGCCCCAGCGTCGCTCCCACCACCGATCCCATCGCCCCCTCGGGTTTTTCCTCGATACGACGGCGCAGGACCCACCGCCCCACGAACATCCCTCCTTGAATGGCCAGGAGGATCACTCCGATGTCGAGGAGAAACACCACCGCCAGGGGCATGCGATCGATCCATCCCTGCAAGACCATGCTTTCCCTCCGCGGCTTTCTTCCCTCGCAACGGCGCTGAATTGTCGGCTTCAAGGATGGGAGCGCATGGAGGTTTGCTGGGGGCGCAGATAGTACAATGCCTGAGCGCGCACCGTGGGACTTGGATCATCCTGGGCCATCTGAACAACTCGATCCATCAGGGTCGCCACCTTCCCCTCGAAGGCCGCCCGGATGGCCGCCACGCGAACTGCCGGGGCTGGATCATGGGTCAAGCGGCGCAACCACGCGCCCGCGTCGAGATCGGCGGCGTCTTCCAGATGATCCAGCACTTCCAGACGCACCTGCCAGCGCGGATCGGTAATCAGCCGAGCCAGGCGAATGTGTTCGATCGTGAGGCCGCGCTGGCGCAGCGCGTGTTCACAGAGCTTGCGCACTTCCTTATCCTTGTCGTGCAGCCATGGGAGGAGATTGTCGGTGCGGATTACCTGCGCCGCAGGCCCGACCGCAGCCATGGCCGCGCGCCGCACCTCGACCACCGGATCCTCCAGGCGCGGCACCACCTCGTCGAGCAGATCGACCCCGGGTTGCCCGGCCAATTGAATCGCCTGAACCCGGACCTCCGGCTTCGCCGATGTCAGCCCGGTACGGGCCAGGCCACGCGACGCACAGAGGAGATCGGGCGGAACTCCCCCCTGACGCACCAGATCCTGGGCCAGTTTCAGCGCCTCGGGAACCAGCTCCTCGTCCTTGAGAAAACTGGTGTCTGCCAGCAAACGTGCCGACACCTGGGCCAGAGAGGGAGGGCAGGGATCCCCGGGCGTAAACCACCCAAGGACCACCGCAAACACGGCGCGCCGACCCGTACTTTGCAGATGGGGAAAGAGTCTGATCAGGTGATTGGCGAGTTCGAGCGCACGCGGGTCTTCTCGTTCCCAGCGCCGGCTGAGCACCACCAGAGCCGCCCGGGCATTGTTGACACTTTGCTCATCCTGGCTCAACCACTCCAGGAGCGTTGGTAAGGTCTCGTCGTCGAGATCGGCAGCCTTCTCCGCCCACACAGAGACGGCATCGCCGTCGGCCTGGCGCAGTTGCCGTAGCACATACCAGCCCTGCAGGGGGCGCCGTTGGACCCATCCGGCAATCCCAGCGGTCCCCAGAACCAGAAGACACCCCAGCACGACCCAACTCCACTTGCCTCGCCAGATTCTGTTCATAAGCCCCTCTTATCCCATGACGAGAGAAGGGAATTCGCACCCCGCCGTCTATAGCGAGGAATCCCCGGCCGGCTCAAGAGCAACTGTTCGCCACGAAGTTTCTCCTGCTTGTCCCTGCTGCCATCGAGGTCGGCAGATCCTGCAGTTTCCTTCATGTTGCACCATCCGCGACACGATGAATAAAAGGACTCTGCAAAAGTTCCTTCCCAACGTCCTACCATCGGGCCGGGAGCGTGTTCCAACCGGATCGCATCGTTGCTTGCCCCGGGCGAGCAAGACACCACAGCGAGGTGGCGCATGGCATATCGTCGCGTATGGCTGGGCGGACTGGCGTGGTGTGCCTGGTGGTTGGGCGGATCCGCCTGGGGGCAGGGCGTTCCCCTCGCCTCCGCCAGCACGCCGACGATGGTTCGCGGCCGCAGCGCTCCCGAGGTGGTCGCCCCGCGCCTTCGGCTGGAAGAGATTCCGCCTGCCTGGCGCGAACGCACCCGGCGGGTGATCGAGCAACCCACCCTCTGTGCGCGCGGCCCGATGGAAACCTTCAACTGCCAGTGTGAAACCTACCACTGGCTGATTGATCATCCCGACCGGGCCGCGGACATGTGGCGTCACCTGGGCGCCCAGGTGGCCAACATCCAACCCAACGGACCGGGGCGCTTTGTCTGGCGGGATGACCAGGGCAGCGAGGTGCAATGGAGCACCATTGTCCGCACCCCGGAGCGTCGCATCTGGTATGCCGAGGGTGTTCTCAAGGCGGGGCTG
>JAKOSN010000205.1 GCA_029777335.1 Planctomycetota bacterium | reverse complement strand
GGTGGTGGTGGAGCTGGCCAACAACCAGGTGGGTGTGGACATTCGCCAGCAAGGCCAGAACCTGGTGGTGGAGTTCCTTAAAACCTCGTTGCCCGAAGGGCTGCGTCGCCGCCTGGATGTGAGCGATTTCGGCACGCCCGTGCAGACCGTGACCACGACGCAGACGGGTGACCGTGTGCGCATGGTGGTCACTCCGACCGGCAACTGGGAGCACTCGGCTTACCAGAGCGACAACCAGTTCGTGCTCGAGGTACGTGAGCAGAAGATCGACTCTTCCAAGCTCACGCAAGGGCCTGGCTACAACGGCGAGAAGTTGTCGCTGAACTTCCAGAACATCGAGGTTCGCTCCCTGTTGCAGGTGATCGCCGATTTCACGAACTTCAACGTGGTGACTTCCGACTCGGTGACGGGCTCGGTCACCTTGCGCCTGAAGGACGTGCCCTGGGATCAGGCGCTGGACATCATCCTGCAGGCCAAAGGCCTGGGCATGCGCAAGTCGGGCAATGTGCTGTGGATCGCGCCCAAGGATGAAATCACGGCGCGTGAAAAGCAAGAGCTGGAGTCCAAGGCCTCGATCGAAAGCCTGGAGACCTTGCGCACGCAGGCTTTCCAGATGAACTACGCCAAGGCGGCGGACATTGCGGCCCAACTGGTGTCGACCGGTAGCGGTGCTTCGGGCAACTCTGCGAATGCGCGCATCCTGTCCGAACGCGGCAGCGTGATTTCGGAGCCGCGCACCAATCAGCTCTTCGTGACCGATATTCCGTCCCGTCTGGAGCAGATCCAGTCGCTGATTGCCAAGCTGGATATTCCCATCCGCCAGGTGATGATCGAGGCGCGCATCGTCGAGGCCGATGACACCTTCGGCAAGTCGCTGGGTGTGCGACTGGGTGGTGGCGTGCGCAACTTCAATGTGGGTTCGGTCAATGGGAACCAGGTTCAGGGCAATTTCGGCTCGACCTATGGCGCGGTCTCGACCGGCCCGACGCTGACCTCCCAGCCCTTTGTGAGCCTGCCGGCCAATCCCAGCAACGCTCTGGCTGCCTCTTATGCGCTCTCGCTGTTCAGCCCGAACGCCTCGCGTTTCCTGAGCCTGGAGATCTCCGCCTTGGAGTCTGATGGCAAGGGCCGTATCGTGTCCAGCCCGCGGGTGGTTACCGCCGATCAGGTCAAGGCTTTGATCGAGCAGGGTACGGAATTCCCGTACCAGACCGCCACCTCCAGTGGCGCAACGGCCATCGCCTTCCGCAAGGCCAACCTGAAGCTGGAAGTCACGCCGCAGATCACGCCCGAGGGCAACATCATCCTGGATCTCAACATCAACAAGGACAGCCGGGGCGAGTCGACGCCGGATGGTATCGCCATCAACACCAAGCATGTCCAGACGCAGGTGCTGGTGGAAAATGGGGGGACTGTCGTGATCGGTGGTATCTTCGAGCAGACGGAGCGCGATCAGGTGAACAAGGTGCCGCTGCTGGGGGATCTGCCGGCGGTGGGCAATCTGTTCAAATCGCGTGAACGTATC
This sequence comes from Planctomycetota bacterium, assembly GCA_029777335.1. Taxonomy (GTDB): domain Bacteria; phylum Planctomycetota; class Planctomycetia; order Gemmatales; family Gemmataceae; genus JAKOSN01. Next base: position 389 of record JAKOSN010000205.1, on the reverse strand, counting down.
GCCAACAAGTCTGAGCTTCTGATCTTCATCACGCCACGCGTATTGGGGCGCTCCGCGATCAATTGAGTGTTCCATCGAGTTTTCTTATCGGACTCCCGGGATCGGGCAAGTCCACTGTCGGGCGGCAACTCGCCCGGCGCCTCTCGCTTCCTTTCTTCGACTCCGACCATGTGATCGAGGAGCGCCTGGGTTGCTCAATCCGGGAGTATTTCGAGCGCGAGGGGGAGGAGCGTTTCCGCGACTTGGAGGAGGCCGTTCTGGACGAGTTGACCCAGGGGCCGCCGTCCATCGTTTCCACAGGCGGTGGCTCTGTGCTTAGGCCGGCCAATCGAGCCCATCTCCACGACCGCGGCACAGTGGTCTACCTGCGTTCGGTTCCTGAAGAGGTT
>JAKOSN010000204.1 GCA_029777335.1 Planctomycetota bacterium | reverse complement strand
GCGCTACGTCCGTCCCGATGGCGTCGATGCGCTGGGAGCGCGCATCAACGCCGCTGGAGTGGCGTCGTGGTACTTGACCGATCGCCAGGGCACCGTCCAGAGCAACACCGATGCCAGTGGCGCGCTGAGCAACAAGAACACCTACGACGGCTTCGGAGCACGGACCAGCCAGACCAATCCCAGTGCCTCCGATCGCTATCTCTACACCGGCCGCGAACTGCAAGCCGATAGCGGACTGCAGAACAACCGTCGCCGCTGGTATGACACCAGGACGGGGAGTTGGACCACGATCGACCCCAAGGGCTTCGAAGCTGGGGATGATAATCTCTATCGCTACGTCAAGAACGGACCGACGAACGCCACCGATCCGACGGGACTCTACTACATCGTCCCAGGTCAGGATAAAGAGTTTGCCGTCAACACCATCAGGAAGGAATTTGGGGTTAACGCTGTCTGGGGGATGTTGGACGATGGTCGTGCGGTCATCTATGTGACTTCCTATGATAAGGAGAAACTGGCCAAGGCGATGGCCAACACCCCAGCGGATTCAGGCCGATACGGGATGCTTGAAGCCCTCCGATCCGACTCCTTTCATCGCGAATGGCAGGGGAACGGGGTTGGCGTTGTCAACTTGCCGGACGAAGCGAAGAAGCAGATCCGGAAGTATGTTGCTGGGTGGGAAACAATCGCAAAAGCGGTGAAAGATCAGGACAACACATCCCGGTTGTATAGTCAGAAGGAATACTTCCAAGGCCGGTGGGATGAACTGCGCAAGTTGTCGCAACAAACACCTCCGGAGGATGTACAGAGTCAGCGACTGATCCGGCTCCAGCAAGTGTTCCTACTCAGTCATCTCAGGCACAGTGAGGCATGGTCCAAGTTGACATTTCTGCAGAAATACTCTCAGATACAGGAAGGACGGGAATGGATCGCCCGACAGGCTCAACTCACCCGAGGATACACAGGTCCAACCTGGAATGCGGCGGACCCGGAGCATCTCAAACGAATGGAAAGATTAGAAGCCGACGCGCGAACGAGAGTTGCTCTGCAAAAAACGTGGAGTAATATCGATCCAACCTATCGGGGGCTGGAGGGGGATCTGGCAGAGCATTTCCGCCAGAAAGACCTCTTGGAGGATATGCAACGGCGAGCCTCCATGAGCACGGGTGAGAAGGTCATGGTCTTCGTTCTGGAATCAGCACTCTGGGGGTTTGCCTTTGAGGGGATAGGTCTATTCGCCGAAGCTGCACTCTTCCAGCGGGGCCTGTCTGGCGCGGCGGCCGTGAACACAGCCATTGCCGAGACGGAGTCCGCGATCGGCAGGGCGCTGACTGCCAGTGAGCGGACCCAGATTGTGAAAGCATCGCGGGAGTTTCTTACAAAAGCTCAACGAGGTGAAGCAGTTGCTGCCACAACGGCAGGGAAGCCGACGTTGCAGAATTTCCTTGCGCAGGCCGAAGAACTATCTCGGGCCAGTACGGCGAAGTTAGGTCCGGGTGCCAACGGTGCGGCGTTGTCCCACATTCCTGGCGGACCCGCCGGACTCCCACGAACCCCGCTTACGATGGATCAGGCGATTGAACTCGGTCTCCAGCATGTGGGCGACGGCGCCAGAGTCGTGCGATCGGGGAGCGGTAACTTCCAGTTCATTTCCGAGTACACGAATCCGGCTGGACACCGCATCACCGTGATTGCCCGATTCGATATTAACCCAGCATCGCCCCACGTAGGAGGAGGGTTGGGACCACACCTGAATCTGGAGACACAGGTCAACGGGGTGCCGCTAACCACCGGCCACCTAGCAGACCCTCACATCCCCATTACACCTGGGAGTTGGAAGCCAGGTGACATCCCATAAGCCCGTCACAGGATGTTTGGCCGACGTGGGCGGGCTGCTCATGACTCGTCGGCCTACCGTTTCGAAACGGATAATTTAGGACACGGGAGGGTGAAACGATGAAGGTTCGGCTCAGCGGCGGTGACTACTCGGAGATTGAACTTTCTGGGACTGCAGCAGAGTGGCTCGCACTTGCCCACGCCGTGCGACACAACGGGACCGTCATTCCTTGCGAGTCAGACTTCAATCCGCAGCCGTATGCCCGAATCGGCCACCAAATCACTATCATTCACATCCCTGAGCAGAAAGTGCGATTCAGAGCCTGCGAAGGGGGGGTTGAAATCGAAGGGGACCCGGCATATCTGGAGTCGCTCTCGCGGGTAATGTCGGCATTATCGTGTTCACTTTCTGCAGGATACCACGTTCACGTCGAATACCAAGGAGGTGATCATTTCGTTGCCTCTGGTTCGGTGCCGGCGATCCTTATGCACCTGGGTCATTAAGGTGGATCAGCGTCCTTTCGCCCTCTTTGTCGGTTCCGTTTCCAACATCCCGATGCCGACCAGATCAACCCTTCGATCCTCCGAAACCCGAACGGTCGGTCGCACCACCATGGTCTACGATGCCCTCAACCGGCAGACGGAGGTGATCGATCCGCTGGGACACAGCCTGACGATGGCCTATGACGGCGCCAGTCGGTTGAGTGGGAAGACGGATCGGCTGGGACAGCGCCAGGAGTTCACCTACGACAACGACAACCGCGTGCTCACCGAAGTGTGGAAGGATAGCGGTGGCAGCACGGTCAACACCATCACCCACGTGTATGATGCGCTGGGGAACACCACCACGCTGGCCGATCAGAATGGCACGTTGACGTGGGTCTATGATGGGCTGTCGCGGGTGAGCAGCGAGCAGGGCCTCTTTGGCCAGGTGCTCACCTACACCCTCGATGCCGTGGGGAATACCACCCGTGTCGACGATTCCCAGGGCGGTGTCACT
>JAKOSN010000033.1 GCA_029777335.1 Planctomycetota bacterium | reverse complement strand
GAGCGCGCGGTCAAGTGGGTCAAACGCAACCCGGTGCTGGCGGGAGCTGGGGCGGCGGTGCTCCTCGCCCTGGTCGGCGGCATCATCGGCACCAGCATCGGCATGGTCCAGGCCGAGAATGCCCGCGGGAGAGAGCAGACCCAGCGCGAGAAGGCCGAGGACCTCGCGGTCAAGAACGGCGATCTCGCGGAGAAGGAAACGAACGCCAAAAACAAGGCCCTCACTGCCGAGCGGGAGAAGGAAAAGCAACTCCGGCGCGCTCAGGCGACCCTCATGAACAGTCAACTGGAACGGGCGGAAAACATCTACGAGAAGGACCCGCTCCAGGCGCTCCGCCTGATCACCGACGTCGATGTCTGCCCGATCGAACACCGCGACCTCGCCTGGAACTTCATCGATCACGCCTGCAAGCGCTACTGGGGCGACCAGTTCCCGCTCACGGGCACCTTTCACGCGCTAGGCCCCGATGGCAAGTGGCTCGTCGCCGTCGAGAAGGTCACGCAGGTGGAGTCGCAGGAGCGTCCGCAGCCGCTCCCCCCGAGAACGATCCTGAAACACATCTCGTCCACCCTCCGCGTCGTGGAGACGGCGACGGGTAAGGTTCGCGCCACCCTGCCGAAATCCTCGGAGTCGATCGGCCCCGTCTCGTTCTCACCCGACGGCAATGTCCTCGCGGTGGTGGTGTATCAGGGGGCGCCGGAGGTGATCGGCCCCTCCGACCCTGGCTCCAAACGCGTTCCCGTCCCGAACAAGGTCCAGATCTGGGACATCGCCGGTGCGAGGAAGATCGTGACCCTGGACGGGCACGCGGACACCATCAGCCACCTCATCCACAGCCCCGACGGCAAGCTGCTGTTCACCTCGGCACGCGACAACACGAGCAGCCTGTGGGATCCGCACACCGGTAAGAAGTTGCACGACCTCGTGGACTTCGGCAAGGGACTCCGGACCGCCGTCTTCAGCCCGGACGGCGCGCGACTGTTCGCCTGCTTCGGAGACGCCACGGCCCGGATCTGGGACGCGAAGACCGGTAAGAAGGTGCACGACCTCGCGGAGTTCGGCAAGGAGGAACTCGCCACCTTCAGTCCGGACGGTAAGCGCCTCGCCACCGGAGGGACGGATAACAAGGTCAAGGTGTGGGACGTCGAGAGCGGCAAACTCGTCACGAGCTGGACGCCGGAAGCCAACCCCAACCCTGTTCTGGCTCAGCTCCGGAAACAGGGCTCCGTCCCATTCAACGAGCGTCAAGACAAGGTCGTCTCGCTCGACTTCAGCCCCGACGGCGGCTCGCTGGTTACGGGCAACACGAACTGGCTCATCGAGATCCGCGATGCGGCCAGCGGCGCGCTCCGCCAGACCCTGCGCGATCACCGGGCGTCGGCGAACTGGGTACGGTTCCACAGTGACGGCAAGAGCGTCCTGGCCGCCCTGAGATCGAACAACCAGGTGCCCGACGTGCTCGAGGCGGTGGCCCGTTGGGACGTGAAGACCGGCCAGCGGTTGATCACCCTGCCGCTGGCCGGCATTCGCACCATCACCCCCCCGGCGTTCTGCAAGGGCCTCGATTTCGTCGTGGTTCCTCGCGGGCGGTACTACGAAATCATCGACTGCGACGTGCCGCTGGAGCGGGCACGCTTCGAGACGGACAAGGTGACGGGGCCACGTACCGTGTCCGCCTTCAGTCGCGCGGGCGACGTCCTCGCGGTGGGGGCAGGCGACCGCATCTTCCTCTGGGACGTCAAGACCGGCAAGCTCCGCCACACCCTCCGCGGGCACAAGAACTCGGTACACGGGCTGGCCGTCAGCCCCGACGGCCGCACCCTCGCCTCGTCCTCGGCGTTTGCCTGGATCGCTTTCGCCGACCCCAACCAGAAAGTCGAACCCGACGACGTCCGCCTCTGGGACATCTCCACGGGGGAAGCGCTGGGCACAATCCCCGTCGGAGTCACGAAGGTCGTTTCCGTGGCCTTCAGCCCCGACGGCTCGGCCCTGGCTGCCATCTACCGGGCGAAGCCCAAAGATGTCCAGGGCGACAAGGACAAGCAGCTCCTTAACCCCTCGGGCGTCCCGACGCTGACCGTGTGGGACGTGAAGACCAGGAAGTTGCGCTTCACCCGCGAGCATCCCAACGCCGACGAGAGCATTGGGCTCGCGGACGACTACATGGCCGTGGCGTTCAACCCGGCGACCGGCGCGCTGGTGTCGGCCTGCGGGCGGTCGCTGTGCGTCTGGGACGCAGCCGACGGCCAGCGGAAGCGGCAAGGTCTGCTCGGGGCCATGGGGTTCGGGGCAGGCGGGGGCTGGCTCCTGGAGGGCCTGGCGATCAGCCCGGACGGCAAGACGATCGTCACGAACCACGGGCGACAGAGGCTGACCAGCAAGGGCAGTACGGTCACCTTCTGGGACGCGGAAACCACAGAGCCGTTGAAGAAAGTGGAGGGGAACGGGCACGGCTGTCTGGCCTTCGGCCATGACGGCAGGAACGTCATCTCCACCTCGGGCAACTCGGTCGTGATCTGGGACACGTTGACCCGGCAGCGGCAGCTGTCGTTCACCGCCCACGCGAAGGGCAAGCACACGTCGCTGGCCGTTAGCCCCGACGGCCAGACGTTCGCCACGGCGGTCATCGCCTCGGACACGATGCGCAACGATTTCAATTGCGAGGGGCCGGTGGAGGTCAAGCTCTGGGACGTGAGCCGGCCGCCGGTCGTGCTGACGGCCTGGGGGCGCATCCTCCCGGATCAGAGGGGGGAGCTGGGTGTGATGTTCGGCCGGGACCGGACGCTGATCGAGCCGGACGGCTCCGGAGTGATCCGCCTGTGGGATCTGGACAGGCGCCTGCTCCGGGCCTCGATCGATACGACGCGGTACAACATCGCCGCCAGCTCGCTCGAGAGCGTGGTGAGTCCGAAGGGGCGATACCTCGCGGGCAGGGACGTGGTCGGGACTGCGGAAGAAAGGCATCTGGGGTTCAACCTGAGCGTGTCGAAACAGTCCCCCGATGCGACGGGCCTGGTGACCCTCCTGGACACGACCACCGGGACCATCCGCGAGATCCCCGTCGGCAAGGGAGCGATCCAAGGAATGGTTTTTTCCCCCGACGAGTCCCGCCTCGCCATCGTCCACTACGCGACGACCAAAAAAGACGGCAAGACGATCCGGTCCGGACACACGGTGGAGGTCTTCAACGTCAAGACGAACCGGTCTGAGCGGATCGTCCACCTGGGGACCAGCAACGTCTTGCGGTTAGCCCTCAGCCCGGACAGCCGGACCCTCGCGCTGGAGACGGCACGGAGCATCGACCAGGCGAAACCCCCGTCCGAGCAGAATACCGTCGTCTCCATTCAGCTCCTGAACGTGGAGAAGGGCAATGAACTCGCGCCCCTGAAACACGGCGGCGGGCGGTATTCGCGCGCGATATGGTTCACGAAGGACGGGAATCGCCTGGTGATACAGAGCCTGAACGTATCGACGCCGAGCACCATCTGGGACTGGCGGGCAGGCAAGAGGGTGGACGAGCCGGTCCCGGAGGCGCCGGCGGTACACCCCCGCGTGTCGGAAGACGGCCGGTACGAACTGAGGGAGGTGACCGGCGGGGTCGAGGTGATCGACAGGACGGTGAAGCCGCCCGTGGTCGTGCCGCGGCACAGCCGCAGGGAGGCGACACCCGCACCAAAGGGGTAAGAGATCGCGAAACCGATTGGCACTCTACGGGTTGATTCGCAGCGGTGCGAGGAGGTGCTTGGCTTGTGTGGACGGGATAATCGTGGGCTACCTCGGTGTCGGTAGTGCATCAGGCGAACCGACGGGGGTTTCGCTCCGTGGGCGGGCGAGTTCGCGGCTCAGGCAGTCGGGGCACATGCCGTGTGTGAAGGTGATACCAGAGTGGCGCACCAGGTAACTCTCCAGTTGGTTCCACATTCCATCCACGTCGCGAATGCTCTTGCACCAGGCACAAATCGGTAAGAGACCACGGAGTTCGCGGACCTCCTCCAGGGCTGCTTTCAACTCCGCGTTCTTGCAACGCAGTTCTGCTTCAACGACCTCCTGCTGGAGTTCGCGGCAGCGCAGACTCGACAGCCCGACGAGCAACAATCCCTCCATCAGCGCAATCGGGATCACCATGGCGACCGGGTGGAGGATGATGATGCCCTCCCGGTCCGAGAGCCTTGTCAGAACCGCGGCGGAGACCACGTGTCCCAGGATCATCATCAGGAGGGCCACACGCGGACCGTAGCTCCAGGCAGCGACCGCAATCAGAAAGGTCGTCACGGTCATCAGGCTCGGGCAGCCAGTCCCGACGGCGCCACAAACCCCGCTGATGTACAGCATGAGAGTGGCGGTGAAAATGGCGTGCCGCCGCGAGCGGAGAGCCGTCATGGGGGTGCCTGGGTGAGGATCGCAGGGATTCCGAGAGGTTGCCGCTGGAACGACCGTTGGAACATCTCGACAAACAATCGTAATATCTGTGCGCTCCCCAGGCAAACGCGCCGACGATTTCCTCTTCGCGGCGGGTAGCGATTGGCCAACGCTGAAACCGGCTCATCCCGATCGTCCTTCTCGAGGGAGAGGAGGGCCAGTTGTTTGCTCAGACTCAGAAGTGGCTCGGCGGCGCGTCAAGGATGAGAGAGGTTCGGGGAACGGTCGAGTACTTACCGAAATCCCTGTCGCCAAGATAGAGGCAGTCCAGGTGGGTAAAAGGCCTGGTCCCGGCCCAGATCGGAATGTCTTCGGCGTGGCCACGAGGAGCAGCGGTGAATCCTGGGAGGGTGAAGGCCGTTACTTCGACGGTTGGAGCCTGTTCACCTCAACCAGGGCCCGAGCCGGGATCATCGCCTGACCCAGCGCCTTCCCCTGCTCGTAGAAGGTCACCGTGCGTTCCTTGCTCGATGGATTCCAAACAACGAAGGTTCGTGAGTTGGTCGAGTCGTTCCTGTACACCATCGCCGTGGGGCTGTCTGCGTGGCAGTTCCAATCCACCCGACCCAGGCGAGACAGGGCGTGGGACTGATAATACACATTGAGCATCCACGGGTTGTGTGCAACCCTGTCGCCAGGAGCCGCCCACAGTCGCTCCAACTCCCTCGTGACCGCGTTCGGATCGGCCATCATCTGGAAGCCGAGGATGTAACTACCCAGTTCTCCGCCGAACGATTCGGTAACGCCCTTCCTGGCGATCGCCCCTTTCTTCTTCGCCGCCTCGCGCTCCTCCCAGGCCTCGAACTGTTGGAGCATGGACCTGTAGTGCTTCTGCACGAACCTGGGATCGCGGGCCAGGTACGACGCTCCCGGGTAGGTCGGGATCCACTGGATGCCGTAGATCCAGGCGGGGCTGGCGGTGAACCACGTCCCCCACACCTTGGACGACGACCAGATCATCCCCGCAATCGGGTGCTTCCATTCAGGCGGAAAAACATCCCCATGCGCGTTGAACCAGTACTCCAGGATGGCTCGCGTCTCCAGCGCATAGCCCATGACACCCGTCGCGGTCATGTCCGGATCGCCCAGGGCCTCACCAAGCAAGATCAACCCGGCCCAGCTTTGCACTGCCTCGGAAGTCGATTCCTGGTTATTGCCGTTGGGAAATCCGTTGCCATCGGCCCAGGAGTGCCCGCGCCAGACATCAAAGGTCCGCAACACGGGAAACCGGCGATCCTTGCGGTCCCAGTTGGCGTACTCCCTTGCCACCAGCCGTGCCATCGGCCCGTAATCTTCCGCAAACGTCGGATCGAGCTGCGCCAGGAGCCCCGCCGCGAAGGTGAAGTAACCATAGTGGAAGTGGTGGTCCGTGAAATGCTCCGAGCCAAAGCTGGCGTTAAACCCGACCAACCCCTTTCGCTCTGGATAGAAGGCGAAGAAACGGTCTTTCTCTCCCGGCGTGTAGGTGAGCCAGTTGGTCAACTCCTCCTTGGCCGCGTCGCGGACCGTGTTTGCCAACGGATCATTCGTCTGGGTGGCGACCAACGACGCCTGAAGAACGCGAACCAGATCCTTTCCGCCGGCATAGGTATCGCGAGCGAACGCCGGCTTTCCGAAGTAGGTTTTCAGATAGTCGGCGACCCGTTTCCGATCGAGATTGGACCCCTTCTCCACAAAGGGCAGATTAGGGACGACCCCATGGAAGGGATACGTGATGGTGAACTTATTGCCAACGGTGCAGCGCATTCTTCCGCGGCCAGTGATGTACTCACGCCCATTGAATTTCAGGTCATGCGCGGCTTCGCGCCAGTGGTGCGGGAGCCAGCCCTGGATGATCCGCGTCTCCTTGCCACGGAGGGGTTCGGTGGTCACTTCCCAGGTCGTCGTCACCGTTCCTTTGCCTGCATGATAGGCCCAGGAGAGTGTGGTGCTGCGCGGGATCGCGTAGGCGTACTGGTGGAAGTATTCAAGATCCCTGGCCGCAGGGAGCGGACAGACGACGAGATACTCTCCCTTCCCAGCAAAGGTAAGTGTCAGTCCGTTGTCATCCACCTCGATGGTTGTCCCTTCGGGGACAAAGACGCCATACGACCTCCCGTTGGCCTGCAGTCCGAGCGCATCCGTCGTGGTGGGGAACGAGACCGCCTTACCCTGCTTATCAAACGCCGACCATCTGGGCGACGGCCCCGTGCCCGGCCGGTTCTGGGCGCCGAATGTCAGGGTAGGCCGAACCCCAGTGCATTCGATCCAAACCGCTGGCATCCCCTCGCCAAGGGTTACATCGAAGCGCTTCCTCGCCGATTCAGCGAGTCGGAACGACACCAACCAGTCGGACCACTCCTTCGCCCGGGCATCAACCGCCTTGAAGTTTTTGGCTCCAACCAGGAGCGGATTGTCGGCAAACAGCTCACTGCCATCCGGTTTCCAGCGGGTCGGGAAGTAGACCGCCAGCCCATTCTCGCCTGTGTCAACGCGGTGCGGATAGGGCCAAAGGCCAACGGCGAACTTCTGCAGAAGCAGGTTCTGATACCATTTGTTGCTCGGGATTGGCCGGTCATCACTCCTGATCACGTAGAGTTTCCGGCGATCGGTTTCCTCCGCCTTCCCCCCCGCGCTTCCCGGCGGAATGGAGGCCGCATAGGATCCCTTGCCGACCGGCACGGGTTTCTGGGCGAGGCTGGAACCGGCGAAGAGGCAAAGGGTCGCGGTGGCGAAGAGGGCAGAGGTCTTCATGGGAACTCCACGCAGGGATCACACTGTCATGGGAATGTCAATGCAAGGTCGTGGCTGAATCGTGAATCGCAGATAGAGCCAGGATTAGAGTGTTGTGACATATCGATGTCCGTTTGTGTCGCAAGAGAGGCCGCACTTACTCCTCGCCGACACCGACCAGGGGCCGCAGTCCCGTTCGCCGCGCCGATTCAAGTACGTCCACGGCCATGATCTGAGAAGGTATCGACCGGTGGCCAAATGTCAATGGACATGGCGTCGTTTGGTCAGGACCACCCGGCCGAGAGAGAGGCGGGGAAAAGGGGAGAGGAAGTTCAGCCCGTCGAGAATCGGCTGTTGGAAGGTCGATTCTCGACGGGCCGATTGCTGTCTGCCGCAGCGAACGGCTCAGTGGGGCACGTAGAGCATCCAGGACAGCCCGAAGCGGTCAGCGACCACGCCAAAACACGGAGAAAAGAACGTTTTGCTGAGCGGCATCTGCACCTGTCCGCCCTCGCTGAGATTTGCAAAAAGACGCGCTGCTTCCTTCTCATTCGTCACAGTCAAGGACAGGGAAACGCCCTGGAATTTGCTTTGCCCTTCGCACTCACAATCAGAAGCCAGAATCGTTGTCTCGCTCACACGGAAACTCGTATGGAGCACCTTGTTCTCGGATCCGGGTGGCATCATCCCGGGATTGGGAGTCTCCGGATTGTCCTTGAAGCGCATAAGCATCAGGATCTCCGCGCCAAGGGCTCGGCGATAAAACTCCAGAGCTTCCTCACAGCGGCCATTGAAGTTGAGGTACGGCTGAATCTGCATCGCGTCTCCTGGTTCGAGATTCGAGGGAACGGCCAACCACTGCAGGCGCGGAGTATACGCACCCGTGCCGTCAGCACCGTTCCATTCGCAAGATGGGATGAAGGTGGTTAGCCGCCAGCGATCGCGCCCACGATGTACAACGGCTGCGCCCCGGTAGCCACGGCGTCGGGGAGCGGGGCATCCGGAGATTCGTGGGAGAGGTCCTCTTCACAGGCGAAGAAGCGCACCATGGGCCGACGCTGCTTGGTTACGTGGTCGCGGATCGTGCCGCGCAGAGTTGGAAAACGCGCTTCCAGCGCATCCAGCACGGAACGCTGGGTGACCCGATCAGTAACATTCAGTTGCACCTCGGCACCGATGCGTGCCAGAGTACGTAGATGAGTCGGTAGAACGATCCGGATCATCCTGGTATCCCCTGGGGTGATGGAAAAGACGGTTACCGTTGCACGGGGAGGATTACGCGCAACCCAGGATCACGAAGAACCAGCCCTCCCCAGAGCAACGCCCCCACCACGACAGGGAAGAAAATGGGAAATGCCCCTTCTTGAGCACGGACGTGGGTCGCCACCGCCCCACCGAGATAGCTTGTGAGCAAGATTGCTCCAATCACCGCGGTCCGAGGAACCACATAGAGCACCACACTGATTAGCAACACGATTCCAAGCGGGATGATGGAAGACTCCGGATAGCCCAGGCGGATGGTTCCCTCCACCACGGGAGCAGGTTTGAAGAGCTTGGCAACCCCATCCACAAAGAGAAGGAACGCGAGGAGCCCACTTACGATACGCCCCGTCCAGAGAGCAACCTTCGAGACGGGAGCTGTTTGGATCTGTGATTGCATGAATCTGTCCTCCTTAACAGAATGCACTCGACTACGCCTGGGAAAAACGCACTGTGGCACTCCCTCCTGGTTGTGCCACAGTGGCATGGCTTATTTCAGAGTCTGCACCTCGACGGACACCACGGCAGGGAGATGCGAGGCAATGGGAGACCAATTATCTCCCGAATCGGCAGAGGCATAGACCTGTCCGCCCGTGGTGCCGAAATACACCCCACACGAATCCAGGGAATCAACCGCCATGGCGTCGCGCAGCACGTTGACGTAGCAATCGCGTTGTGGTAGACCGTTGCAGAGCGGTTCCCACTCATGTCCTCCTGTGCGACTGCGATACACCCTCAACTTTCCCTCCGGGGGATAGTGCTCGGCATCGCTCTTGATTGGAACCACGTAGACCGTGTCTGGTTCGTGAGCGTGGATGTCGATCGGGAAACCAAAGTCGGTCGGCAGATTGCCGCTGATCTCCTGCCACGATTCACCTGCATCGTCGCTGCGCATCACATCCCAGTGTTTTTGCATGAAGAGCACCCCAGGCCGGGCGCGATGCATGGCGATGCGATGAACGCAGTGGCCCACTTCCGCGTTTGGATCGGGAATGTACTCCGACTTCAGCCCACGATTGATCGCTTTCCAAATCTTCCCGCCGTCATCCGTGCGGAAGGCCCCCGCCGCAGAGATGGCGCCGTAAATGCGATCGGGATTGATCGGATCAAGGAGAATCGTGTGCAAACACAATCCCCCAGCACCCGGTTGCCAGCGTGATCCGGAACCGTGGCCACGGAGACCGGGTAGTTCAGACCACGTCTGTCCGCCATCCGTGGTGCGGAACAGGGCGGCGTCTTCCACTCCAGCATAGACGGTGTCCGGGTCGGTGAGCGAGGGCTCCAGGTGCCACACCCGTTTGAACTCCCACGGGTGCGAGGTGCCATCGTGCCGTTGATGGGTGCCAGGTACGCCATCGTAGACAAACTTGTTCCCCACCGGCTCCCACGTCTTCCCCCCATCGTTGGAACGCTGGATCAACTGGCCAAACCATCCGCTGGACTGCGAGGCATACAGCCGATTGGGATCTGCAGGCGAACCCTTGATATGGTAGATCTCCCAACCTCCAAAATGAGGACCGCTGATCTCCCAGCGTTCGCGTTTCCCATCTGACGTCAGAATGAATGCACCTTTGCGCGTTCCTACGAGTACTCGCACTCCGCTCATCATGACCTCCCTGGTGTCTGGCGACGGCTTCCGACCGCCGCTTCCTCATGCCACACAACATAGCATCTTCATGCCACCCTGGGAAGCGGCACCCTCCCGTGAGAGAGCCGCTTCCTGGCGACACGGTTGGTTCCCCTGGACTGGATTAACAAGCGGGATTCGCCAGGTAATCGTCCAGTTGATCGAAAGTCCCCTTCCAACCCTTCTGCATCCCGCCCAGGTTGTCGAGGAATGTCTTGCACTCCACGTCCGTGGCGTTGATCGGTATCCCCCTCATCGTCAGTTTGGTCTGTCCGTCCTCGTCCGTGAAGGTCACGGTGGAGAGGACCTCATGAGGCCAGGTGGGTGCCAGGGGATGGCGGGTGATATTACCCTGGGGATCCGCAAACGAAGCGACAAAGACCAACCGCTCTGGCACGATGATCTCGCGATACACCCATTTTCCCCACATTTCGTGGCCGTCCGGTGAGCGCATCCCGTAGAGAAACACTCCCCCCGGGCGCAGGTCGTTCTTGCAGGATAGCATGGTGAACCCCCTGGGGCCCCACCACTTCGCCAACCGGTCGGATTCCGTCCACGCCTTGAAGACCAGGTCTCGTGGAGCCGCGAATACCCTCGTGACCACCAGTTCCCCTGTTGCGCTGCCCTGATCTGGCTTTCCGTCCGCCATCGTCGCTCTCCCATATCGGTTGGAGGAAAGGAATGATAAATCCCCGTTGAGAACACTCACCCCATGATTTGGAGGTGCTCTGCAAGCCGTGCCAGCGTCTGCTTCAATCCCTCGTCAGCCCCGTAGGTTTTGATCACATGCTCACGGGCAATCGCCGAGGGGAAGAGCATCTGCACGGTGAGCCGCGTTTTACCCTGCTGCTCCTCGAAGGTTACCGTGACCTGGAAACTGACGGGTTCGCACTCTGCCTCTCCGCCATGTTTGTAAACCAAACGCTCCGGTTTGATCACCTCCAGGTAGGTGATCTGGTTCTGATAATCCCGGCCGTCGGGACCGTGCATGCAGAACCGCCACACTCCGCCTGGACGCACCTCCATCTTGTACGTGGTCGTGGTAAAGCCACCTGGACCCCACCACTGAGTGACGTGGGCAGGGTCGGTCCACGCCTGGAAAACCAGTTCGGGCGGAGCGGCCAGAAGACGAGTCAGCACAATTTCGCGGTCGGCGGTATCCCGGACCACCAACTTCGGATCACTCATCACGTTCTCCTTGGAGCCGGGGAGTTACACAGCCGTGGCGACCAGGTGTTCTTCCAGACGATCCAAACTCTGCGACCACCCCTCGTTCATACCGAGTTTCACCATGGCATTGCGAATCGCAACGGAGTCGAATCGCGTTCGGATGGTGAGTTTGGTCCTGCCTGCGATGGCTTCAAAGGTCACGGTCTGGAGGGCCTCGAGCGCGGGTTTCACCCCGCGGGGGCGGTTGGGGAGCACCTGGTCGTACCATTCCTCGGGATGGTCCGAGAGATCCATGGTCATCACGAGGCGTTCGGGTTCGACAATCTCGCGATAAAACCCCTTCAACGGGTAGTCGATCCCTTCCGGAGAGCGCATGACAATGCGATAGGCCCCGCCAACGCGCAGATCGATTTCACAGAGAGGAGTGGTGAATGGTTTTGGTCCCCACCACTGGCTGAGGTGCCGGGGATCGGTCCACACCTTGAAAACAAGAGGTACTGGGGCATTGAGAAGTCGCGTAATCACAAAATCACAGTCCGAAGAGACATCAGTGGGTTCCCTCCGAGGCATCAGCTTGGTTCTCCTTGCTCTGGAGTTCCTGGAGATAGGCGTCCAGGCGGTCGAGACTCTCTTCCCAGTGACGGCGATAATGTTCGACCCAGTCCGCGACATCCTTGAGCGGGCCCGCCTGCAAGCGACAGGGACGCCACTGCGCATCGCGACCGCGGGCGATCAACCCCGCCCGTTCCAGCACCTTCAGATGTTTGGAGATCCCCGGCAAGCTCATCTGGAAAGGGGCCGCCAGTTCCGTTACGGATTTCTCGCCCGATGCCAATCGAGCCAGGATTTCGCGGCGCGTGGGATCGGCCAGGGCTGCAAAGGTTTTGCTCAGCGTGTCCGCCGCCATTAGTATTACACCATTCAGTTAATTAACTAATAAGATAAATACAGGATCACCCCGAGAGTGTCAAGCTCATTCGGAATTTTTGTTCAGGCATCTTCGCGAATGGCTTGCACGGTTCAGAACATCCGTAGGTGTGGCAAGGTGTCCCTCAGCATACCATCTGGCAAGCCCGCTCGATGCCCCTGGTCAGAAAAAAGAAGGTAGGATCTCCAGGCCACCAGGGAAGCGTGGTCGACGAGGCCATGGCGACGATGCGGATGAGTTGCAAGGGGCACGATGTGGAAGGGAAGAGGAGGCAGAGGAGCAAGCGCGTGGTTCTTCCCTGCGCGGAGTGGCGGGATGGCCTTGAGCGCGCAGGGAAGAAGGCGACACCACAGCTTGGTTAACCCATGTGGTGAATGATGCGGTCGGCGAAGGCGGAACTGGTGACACCGGCTTTTTCGCCGTAGCCGACAAATTGGCGAGCGATGTCGTACGTGACATGGAGCTGACCGCCTGGGCCCTTGCGCGCGATCTCGTCGGTCTCGGCGAAGGTCGCATCGACGGCCCTGGTAACCAGATCGGCCGCCTCGTTCCAGCCCATGTGCTCCAGCATCAGCACCCCGGAGAGAAGAACCGCGCCCGGGTTTGCCATGTTCTTCCCGGTGTACTTGGGAGCGGTCCCGTGGGTTGCCTCGAACATCGCCGATTGATCGCCAATGTTGGCGCCTGCGGCCAGGCCAATGCCTCCGGTCATCGCCGCGGCGGCATCAGAGATATAGTCGCCGTTGAGGTTCGGGGTGGCAATCACGCTGTATTCATCGGGGCGCAGCTGGATTTGCTGGAACATGCTATCGGCAATGCGATCCTTGATCAGCAGTTTGCCGGCGGCGCTGGCGCCCTTCCACACCTCGTCCTCGGTCACGATCTGATCGCGGAATTCCTGAATCGCCAGTTCGTAGCCCCAGTCCTTGAAGGCACCCTCGGTGAACTTCATGATGTTGCCCTTGTGCATCAGGGTCACACTGGGCAATTTGCGACTGAGCGCATAGCGGATCGCCATGCGAATCAGGCGTTTGCTTCGTTCGGGGCTGATCGGCTTGATGCCAATGCCCGAGGAGCCCAGCACCTCGTAGCCCAGTTCCTTGAGCAGTCCGATCACCTTCTTTGCCTTGTCGCTCCCGCTCTTGAATTCGATCCCGCAGTACACATCCTCGGTGTTCTCGCGGAAGATTACCATGTTCACCTTGTCGGCGCGTTTGTTGGGAGCCTCGACCCCCTTGAAGTAGCGCACGGGGCGAACGCAGGCGTACAGGTCAAAACGCATGCGCAGGTAAACATTGATACTGCGAAAGCCGCCCCCGATCGGGGTGGTCAACGGGCCTTTTAGCCCCAGGCGGTAATACTCGAATGCCTTGAGAGAGTCATCGGGGAGATAGAGTTGACGCTGGGCATCCTCGCTCAGGGCATTGACCTGCTCATCCTTCACCGCGGGGTAATACATCTCCCGGGCGACATCCCCTGCGTGAATATCGAACCAGTGAATGGTGCGCTTGCCGCCGTATGCCTTGGCGACCGCAGCATCGAGAACCTTGACCGCACAGGTGGTGATACCGGGAACAGTGCCCACATCGCGGCCGATGCCGTCGCCCCGCAGGAGACAGACGATGGGATCATCCGGGATGATCCATGTTCCATCGGCGTTGACGGTGACACGGGTGCCTTGCGTGGGAGGAGTGAGCTTGTCGTAAATGGGTGCCGTCATGGAGTGAAACCTCAGGTTTCAGGGACCGGCGATGCCGAGTGTTCTCGGTGTTAAATGGAAAGTGGGCCGGACAGACAAGCGTGCCTCGCTCCGCCCCCGCGTGATCTTGTTCCATTCGCCCCTTTTTGCTAGGAGAGAAAGACTTTTGCTGGCGCAGCCAGCGAGGTGGAATGCCTCGGACCGACAGGCAGTCGCTTTCAGGAGACGCGCATGGCCAAGTCCCCCTGGCCCAAAACCTTTCCGCCGCTTAGCCCCGAGCAGGAGGCGATTCGCGACGACTTCATGAAGTACTGGCACGAGGTGCTGCCGCGTCGGTTTGGGATCATCGATCGATTCAACCACACCTATCCGGTGCGCACTCGTCCCGCAACTTTTCTGCGCACGCTGGAGATTGGCGCGGGTATTGGCGAACACCTGGAGTATGAGAAACTCACCCCGGAACAACGCAAGAACTACTACGCTCTGGAACTGCGCCCCAACATGAGTGCGGAGATTCAGCGTCGTTTTCCCGAGGTGCAAACGATTACCGGGGATTGTCAGAAGCGGTTGCCCTTCCCGGATGGCTTTTTCGATCGCGTGCTGGCCATTCATGTGCTGGAACATCTTCCCGACCTTCCGGCCACGGTGCGGGAGATGCATCGATTGTGCAACAAAAGTGAAGGGGTGTTCTCGATTGTGATTCCCTGTGAAGGGAGCCTGGCCTATACTTTGGCACGGAAGATTTCGGCGCAGCGGTTGTTTGAGAAACGCTACAAGCAATCGTATCGCTGGTTTATTGAACGCGAACACATTAATCGGCCCGAAGAGATCCTGGGGGAACTCGCGCCCTACTTCGAGATTGAGGAGCGCTCATTCTTTCCGTTGCCGATCCCATTGGTGTTTTGCAATTTAGTCATTGGGTTGACGCTGCGACCGCGTCGAGCCCCCATGCGACTCGCTGCGTAAACTGGCAAGTGGACAGGGCCGCTCCGCTGAGGTATAAACACAACCAAGGCGTCGCTTCGCAACCTCTTGTTGCCACAATGGCCGCGGAGGCTCCGTCGGTTCGTGGCGTCGCCCTGCGTTCTGGCTCCGTGAGGGGCTCCTTGTTGTCCGACGGTTCGCGGTCTCCTGGGAGTGGCACCAACCATGACAGCGCGCCCTGTTCACTGGCACGAGGGGATGTTCCTTCGGCCGCATCATCTCCAGGCCGCCCAGCGTCATAGTGCCCACCTCGACCAGCTTCATGGGAAGTGGGATCACCACTACAACTGGGGGCTGCGCTCGGTTGCCATCAATCCCGACGCCCTGGCCAACAATCGACTCGAAATTCAGTCCTTGCGAGCCCGGTTACGCGATGGCACCCTGGTGTCCATCCCTGAAGATGGGACCATCCCGCCCATGGATCTGAAAGCCGCCATGGGATCGGATCGCCGGGTGACGGTCTTCCTGGGGGTCCCGGAGATTCGCCTGGGACGATCGAACCTGGCTGGCGACGATCGGGCTCACGGCGGACGCTATGTGCTCGACACGCTGGAAATCGAGGACGAGAACACGGGGCTCAATCCGCAGCCGGTGCAGATTCGCTTGCTCAATCTCCGCCTGCTGACTTCGAATCAGGACCACGCGGGGTACGAGGTGCTGCCCATCGCGAGCATTGAGCGCTCGGGCGAGGCGCAAACGGCGCCTCAGATCGAGATGGCGTACATTCCGCCAATTCTCGCCTGCGATGCCTGGGAGCCGTTGCGGACGAATATTTTGCAAACGATCTACAACCGCATTGGCACCAAGATTGAACTTCTGGCGGGGCAGGTGGTTTCGCAGGGAATCGCCGTCGAGAGCCAGGCGGCGGGGGATGCCCTGATTATTGGTCAGTTGCGCGCTCTCAACGAGGCGTATGCGCTGCTTGGCATCCTCGGCTTCGCCAACGGCATCCATCCCTTGACCTCGTACCTGGAATTGTGTCGCCTGGTCGGGCAACTCTCGATCTACAACGATACCCACCGCCCGCCGGATCTGCCCGCGTACGATCACGATGACCTGGGCGGTTGTTTTTACCGGGTCAAGCAATACATCGATTTCCTTCTGGACAAGATCATCGAGCCGGACTACAAGCAGCGCCCCTTTGAAGGCGCTGGCTTGCGCATGCAGGTGCCCTTGCAGCTGGAATGGTTGTCGCCAGCGTACCTGATGTTTGTCGGCGTGAAGAGCCCGCTTCCGGTCGCGGAGGTGGTGCGGCTGTTAACGGTGCGCGGCCAGCTGGACATGAAGATTGCCAGCTCAGACCGCGTCGATCGCATTTACCAGTATGGCGAGGCCGGCTTGCAGTTCAGTCACACCCCCCAGCCGCCTCGTGCGCTCCCCAAGATGGAAGGTCTGAGTTACTACCAGATCAACCGTGATTCCCAACCGGCCGAGTGGGATTTCGTCCGCAAGTCGCTCACGCTCGCCATTCGCTTGAATGAATTGAAGATTGTGGGAACGATCGAGGGGCAGCGCCGTCTGACGATTCGCCTGGGAGCCCAGGCCAGCCAGACGACCACGCTGGAATTTACCCTCTATGTGGTTCGCCCGAACTGATGTCACGATCCAGGCAGAGACCTTCATGCGCGAAGAAATCGCCGACAAGGTGTATCCCACTCTTGAATACGGGCTCAAACTCCGTGAACGTCTCCAGCGCGGCGATCGCCTCGAGATGGACCAGGAACAGGCGCGCCTGAGAGGTCTGTTACAGACTTCCCAGGCGGCCATGCACTGGCCCGACTACGGCGGCGACGGTGACCAGTTTTTGGGGATGCGTTACGCCCTGACGTGCTGGCTCGATGAAATCTTTATCCTCGGCTCACGCTGGTCTGCCGAGTGGAATGAGCGCAGCCTGGAGGTGGCGCTCTACCAGATGCGTAACCGCTCCTTTGCCTTCTGGGATCAGGCTCGGATCGCCGAGGCGCGCTCCGAGATGGACGCGCTGGAGGTCTTTTACCTCTGCGTGATGCTCGGGTTTCGCGGCGATTATCGAGAACGCCCCCAGGAATTGCTGGAATGGCGCGACAATGTGGAAGCACAGATTGGCCAACGCCGAGCGGCACGCTGGCCGGGGCAACCTCCGGAGTTGCCTCCCGTCACCAATGTGCCTCCCCTCCTGGGGCAGCAGCGTCTGCGCACGTCTCTGTTGGTGCTTGGCGCGGTTGTTGGGTTGCTCATCCCAATCGTGACCTTTTCGCTGGTAACGATCCTGCGGAATCTCTAAGGGAAACACGATGAGTGTACAGGGTAAGGTCAGGGGAGGGATGCAGGCTCTCGGGCAAATCTTCTGGCCGGGGTGGGGACCCCGCGTGGAGGTCGGGGGATTGCACCCGGTGGTGCGCTGGGCGTTGCACCTGGCTTTGCTCCTGTTGATCCTGCTGTTGCTGTTTTTGCTCAATCAATATCTGGAAATCTCCGGGTGGATTCCGGGCCGCTTTCGCATCCTGGCCAAGTCCTGGCTGCCCATCCTCTTTCTCCTCCTCTACGGCATGACCTGGATCGCCTGGTGGCTGTGGGTCATGGTTGGCCGTCCCCCGGAAGGTCCCGAGTTTCCCGACATTCTTGCTGCCTGGCAGAAAGGGGTCGAGGCGCTCAATCGGGCAGGCATTCCGCTCACCGAAACCCCGCTGTTTCTGATCCTCGGCAAACCCGAGAGCGGTGAAGAGGCTCTGTTCACCGCGAGTCAGTTGCAGTTGCAGGTGCGCATGGTGCCCCAGGATCCAACGGCCCCCATTCATATCTCCGCCAATCGGGATGGGATTTATATCACATGCCCGGATGCCTCCCTGCTCAGTTACTATGCCGGGCAGTTGACTGCCACTCCGATCGTTCCCGACGCTTCCGGGGCGCTGGCAGCGATGCCCAGCGGTGGGGCGGAAGATGGTCTGGATGCCACCATGCGGCCGGATCAGGCCACCGCAATGCCTGAGATGCGCGCCTTTCGCGAGCAGTTCATCCCGCTCTTTCGCGAAGGGCGTTCCCTGTCGCCCGTGGAACGACGCGAAGCGCGCATGCTGATGCGCTCCCAGCAACCACGGACCTCGTTCATGAAACAGGGGGAACCCGTTCAGTATTACGGGGCGCGCCTGGCCTATTTGTGTCAGTTGCTCTTGCAGGATCGCCAACCCCGTCCCGCCATGAACGGCATTCTCGTATTGATCCCATTTGCCGGCCTCGATCTCGATCAGGACGCCGCCGATACCGGAGATGCCTGCCTGCGCGACCTGACGACTGTGCAACAGGTCACACGTACGATCTGCCCGCGTTTCGCCGCGGTGGTGGATCTGGAAACGGCGCGCGGCTTTCGCGAATTCCTGCAGCAATTCTCCTCGCAGGAACGGCGTCCGCGTCTGGGGCAGCGGTGTCCGCTGGTTCCCGATATGTCCCGTCCCGCCATGGCCATGGCGGGAGCGAGCGGGAGTGATTCCTTTGCCGAATTGTTTAACGGTCTGGGTACCTGGGTGAGTAGCAGCGTGGTGCCGACCTGGGTCTACAAGAAGTTCCAGGTGGAGAAGCCCGAGGAACCCGATCCCACCCGCATCATCGAAACCAACGCGCGGATGTTCCTGTTCCTGGAGGAACTGCGCGTGCGGCAGCGCCGACTTGGCCTTGTGCTCTCGCGCGCCATGTCCCCCTTGCCAGGGAGTTCGGATCCACCCTGGTTTGGCGGGTGCTACCTGGCCGCAACCGGGGCCGATGCTGCCTTTGAGCAAGCCTTTGTCCCGGGCGTGTTCCGCCGACTCATCGAGGAACAGGACTTCGTCTCCTGGACACAACAGGCCTTTGAGGAAGACGCGCGCGCCCTGCGGACCGTCAGCATCTGCTACACCATCCTGGGTGGCCTCGCGGTTGCGGGCTTGCTACTCCTGGTCTGGGCATTGATGGGGGCGGGCCGCCGCTAACCGATCGTTCTACGAGACGTCTCTTGCGCAACACGCGCACGGGGCGCACTCGTCGGTGGATACGCCGGCACCCTCTCTCCAGGTTCGGTCCCATGGGACTTCAGAGCACCTTGACGCAGGCGTTGCGGGCGGTGGGGCAGGTGATCTGGCCGGGGTGGGGACCCCGCGTGGAGGCCGGGGGATTGCACCCGGTGGTGCGCTGGGCGTTGCACCTGGCTCTGCTCCTGTTGATCCTGCTGTTGCTGTTTTTGCTCAATCAATATCTGGAAATCTCCGGGTGGATTCCGGGCCGCTTTCGCATCCTGGCCAAGTCCTGGCTGCCCATCCTCTTTCTCCTCCTTTACGGCATGACCTGGATCGCCTGGTGGTTGTGGTTATTGCTCCCCACTCCAGAAGGGCCAGAGTTTCCTGAAATTTTCGATGCCTGGCAACAGGGGGTTCAGGCTTTGGATCGGGCAGGGATCTCGCTCGCGTCCACGCCCTTGTTTCTCATCCTGGGCAAGCCTGAAAGCGGGGAAGCAGGGCTGTTTACCGCGAGCCACTTGCAATTGCAGGTGCGCATGGTCCCGCAAGATCCGAGCAGGCCGATTCACCTCTTCGCCAATCGCGACGGCATCTATGTCACCTGTCCCGATGCGTCACTCCTGAGCTACTACGCCACCAAACTCCTGACGGGAGCATTGCCTGGCAATTCCAAGGAGGAGATGGACACGCTGGCCACGTTGACTCCGGAAGCGATGGCAAAACTGAGTCTCTCCCCCGAGGCACTCACCAACCTGGTGACCGCCCTGCAAACCGATCGTCCGCTCGGTCCGGTGGAACGAAGAGAAGCCCGATTGCTCGTTCGCAATCAACACCGTCCGCATATTTCATTTTTGCGGAATGCTCCGGACATTCAGGAACAGGCGGCGCGCCTGGACTATCTGTGTCGCCTGATTGTCAAGGATCGCCATCCTTTCCCAGCACTGAATGGCATTCTGCTCCTGGTTCCTTTTGCGGGGCTCGATCGCCTGGAAGATACCGCCGACACCGCGGGGGTGTGCCAGGAAGATCTGCGAATCATTGCTCGGGCCACCCGGCTGATCTGTCCGCGTTTCGTTGTCCTGACCGATATGGAAACTGCCCCGGGCTTTCGCGAATTCGCTCAGCAATTCGACAGCAAGGAGCGACGGCGTCGCCTGGGCCAACGCTTTCCCCTGGTGCCCGATCTGGCAGCACTCGACGGGGGAAAGCATCCACAGCACCCCCATTCCACCCCGCTCGCAGATCGTCTCAAGGATCTGGCGGTCTGGTTGGCTGACGTGATTCTCCCGGTGTGGGTCTATCAAAGGTTTCACATGGAAAAACCAGGGGCTCACGAACCAACCCCTCCTACCCAGATCAACGCGCGGTTGCTCCTGTTGCTCGGCGAGATGCGCAAACGCAAAAACCTTCTGGCCTTTGTGCTGTCGCGCAGCCTGGGTGGCGTCGAGGGGACCTGTTTTGGCGGGTGCTATCTGATGAGTTGTGGCGGGCCGGGTATCGGCTTTGACCAGGCCTTCGTGCCAGGCATCTTTCATCGCCTCCTGGAAGAACAGGATTTCGTTTCGTGGACGCCGGAGGCTTTGGTCACCGATCAGAAATGCGAACGCCTGGCGAACCTGGTTTATAGTGTTCTCGGTGCCGTGGTGGTGATCGCCATGATTCTGATTCTGTGGGCGCTGCTTTCCCCGCAGCGACGTTGAGTAAAAACACCCGGCGGATGACTGGATCCAGAGAGGTCCAATCATCCGCCGGAACAGACGGTGGCATGATCGGTCAGTTCTTATCGGAAGAGCTTCACGGTCACCTTGGCCGTCTCCCCTTCCTTCAGTTTCACCTCGACACTTCCCTTGGTGGAGGAAGCTTCCTTCGCGCTGGTGATGGTGTAAGCGCCGGGCTCGACGTCCTTGAAGACCACCTTGCCGTCCTTGCTTTTTTCTACCTTGAGCGCTTTTCCCTTGGCGTCGAACAGGCCGACGGGCAGGTTGTCCTGGGGACGATCTCCTTCGACCACGAGCACCTCGATGTTGCCAAGTTTGGCCGCCGCCGCAATTGCCGAGGGGGGCAGTACATCGATTTTCATCGAGACGGGGGTGCTCAGCCCGGCCTTGTTAATCGCCAGCATGCCGACTTCCACCTGCCCCGTCAGGGTGGGCGGAAGAGCCAGCTCTGCCTGCCAGATGGGGGTTTCCGTTGTGCCGGGCTTGGGCGACTTCAAGGTTGCCACGACACTCTCGTCGAGCCACTTCGGATCGGTCGAGGGTTTTCCAAGACCAAAGCGGATCTCTTTAATTCCCGATTCTTCGTCTGTCGCCACTGCCGAGATCTTGAGCGTGCTCCCGGGCTTGACGCGTTTCTTGGTGTCGGTGATCCCCTCGATGGTGAACTTGGCATCGGTGGGCGGGGTGGGATCAAGGACAATCAGCTGACTATCGCCCACCAACTTCCCATCACTTTGCTTGAGGTCGCGCCACTTCCCGGGCTGATCCGGATCTTTCTCCACGAGCCAGGCGCGGAGGCGCAACTTGTCCAGGATGCCTGCGGTGTTCACTTCCACTACCCAATCGCGCACGACTGTTTGCAGGGCCAGCCCGCCATCCGGAGCAGGGGATTCCAGCAGCAACAGGCGTTCGCGCGGGCCATTGCGCTCCTCGTCGAACCCCGTTTCGCCGCCCTTGGGCGTGACTTCCGGATCCTCGATCCGAAGTCGCAGGCGGGTGGTGCGCCAGTCCACGTTGTCGGTGAGAATGCGTACGGGGAGTTTGGTGGTCGCTTTCAGGACGGGATCGAGCTGCAAGCGCAGATCGGGGTTGGTGTAATCGGTGCCCGCGCCCTGAAAATTGGTGCGAAATACAAACGCTCGATCACAGCCGTCGGCCGAGATGTAGATCAGGTCGGGCTTCTTCTCGGTGTCCCCGCGCGCATCGCGGAAGGGGATATTGCTGGCGCGGAGAATGGCGCTTGGTTTCTGCATACTTAATTGCGCCTGCAAGAATCCTTTCACCCCTTTTTTGCTGACCGGTTGGTTCAGCATCGGATGCGGGGAGTGATCCAGATCGAGGACCACGGGACAGGGCGGGCCGTAGAACGGCTTGTCCTGGTCGCCTTCCCTCGTTTTCAACCCAACCTCGACGCGCAGCTCGCGCTTGGCCGGATCGTAGGTCGAGGTTGGACGCTGAAAATATTCGCTCGGCTGGAGGAGGTCCAGATTCATTGTGCGCGTCAATAGCACCTTGTTCTTGTCCAGAACCCGGATTTCCAGCTGGAAGGGCGGTTCGAGTTGGGGCGGAGGCGGCGGAGGCGGCGGTGCACCGGGAGTCGCGCCAGGCGCGGTGGCCGGCGGAGAGGTTGCCGGGGTTGCGGCCGACTTCCATCCCTTGATTACCCCTCGATTCTTGCTGGTCTTGATCTCGGTGGTCAGATAGGGCACAAACCCGCGCGGGGTGCCGCGCAACACCTCAACCGTGACGGTGCGCTCGACGTCGGTGGTTTCTTGCAAGAACAGATAGAGGGGGAGCTGGATGTTCGGTCGGAGCAAGGCCGGCTCGGTGCTCTTCACCTCGCGCACCTGGACGGTCTTCCCTTCAGCGGGCAACTCGAAACTGTAGAAGAGTTTCAGGTCCTCCATGGGAGCCTGGGCGCGACCCGGGGAAACGCCCAGCAGGGTGACAATCAGGAAGGCAGCGCCCAGAAGGCAACTTGCCTGTGCCAATGGGTGACGATGGCCCGTCGTGGCTATCATGGGAATCACCTGTCTGAAGGAATCGGTCCCAGGGGCGGGAACGGAACGCCGGCGCCCTGGCCCACCTTGCCGATGGGCGGAGTCTCTCACGGATCGCCCTTGGAGGTCAACGTCAACCTGAGGACGATCCGCTTACTCCCCAAATGTTTGATATTGCCGAGCCGCCTTATCGTGAAATTCGATCAGCTCGCGCGACCCGCCTTGTTTACGGTAGAAATCGGCTTCCTGCTCGTGTAGCTTCCCCAGCCAGCGCCACTGCGCCAGCAGGTATTCGCGTTGTTGCAGGGCGAAGGGCTGGGTGGACTGCTCGGCGAAGGGATGCATGCCCAGCAGCAAATGTTCCTGTTCCACCAGCGTTTTCGCCTGTTTGAAAGCCGCCGGTAACTGATTGACCCAGAGATTGCGTAACTGGGGACCCGTGACCGTGATCGGCGAGAGCGCGTCGGCTTCCTTGAGTCCGCTCAGTTGCAGCAGATCAATCAAAAGTCGGGCGCGCCGGCGCGCCCACTCCTCATCGTTCCAGCGGACCTGCCCGCTGCGAGGGGCACCTGTGCGGGCAGACTGATCGTCGAGCGTCTGCGTCACTCCATTGAGGCGTAGACCCAGTTTGCGGGTGCCGTCGAAGAGGAGTCGGCGGCGTTCTCCCCAGGCGAGCAGGGGAGTGCGCAAGCGCGCCTGCATCTCCAGGTAATCGAGAGGTCCTTCCGAATCGACCGCCGTCACCAGGCGCTCCACCCCGGCCTTCTCCAGTGGACGATGCAGGGTATTCAAGGCGTTTTCGAGGTTTTTCCGCCGCGCAAGCACCTCGCTTTCCGGAGGAGGCATGGTGCTTTGATCCAGCAATTCCCGCAGCAGGCGAACCCGGCGTAAGGCCTCGCTCCAGGCTCCGTCGAGCGATCCCGAGAGGGTCTGGGTTGTTCCCAGGTACAGCACACTTTCGGGGAGGAAGACGGTCGCCTTGTCGAGAATCAGCTGACTTTCCTGGACCTCCTTTACTTGACGCTGGATCTTGCCGAAGTTCTCCTGGGCTTTCTTGAACAGAGGCATGGTTTCGCGTTCCGGCGACCAGAATCCCTCGAAGAGAAGTTTCTCCGCGTCCCGGCGCAGTTGATTCGCCTGGGTGATCTCGCCGTGATACCAACGCAGCGCCGCCGGGTGGTTGGCGAGCACTTCCTCGCCTTCTTGCACGGCGCGCAACCAGAGCACGGCGGCGGGAACAATTTTGGGCCAGTTGGTCTCGTCGGCCTTGTCCCAGGTGAAGAGTCGGCGGAGAAGGAGCGTTTCCAGGTACGGATCAGTGCTGGCGCCTGGTTCGAGTAACCGGAGCAGAAACTCCAGGCGCAGTCGTTTGGCGATCGCCTCCTCGTCGAGCGACAGTTGCCACACGACCGGCGCGAGTTTCTCGTAGGGGGCCTTGGCCTGCCAGTCGGCGACCAGTTTATCGCGATCGGCGGGCATAAGCCGATCGAGGGAGAAGAGGACGCGGCGCAGGTCTTTCACCAGGGTGGGATCGGCCCTGGATCCCTTGCGGGCCAGCGAGGGAACCGCTGGTTTGTCGCGGGGATTGGCGATGCTGGTGGCCTGGGCGACACGGCTCTGGATGCGTTTGAATTCATCGCCAAAATCGAGCTGAATTCGGTCGGGCTGGCGTCCTCCGCGCCAGCGTTGCTCGGCGCCGGTGAGAGTCGCTCCCAGTTCCCGAAATTCCTGGGGCGCCAGGCGGAAGGTTTGATCCGCCCACCACTGGTCGCGCTGTTCCCACCCTTTTTGGAGCCAGTCGGGATAGGTCGCCGGCGCCGTGTACGGTTCCTCCTCTGGAGGGTGGCGATCAACTCGAAGCAGGGTGAAGTCCTCGTTCTCCGGCCCGAGGAGCACAGGGGATTGGTTGGCCTCCCGATTCAGCACCGTCCAGCGATTGACACAGCGCGTGACATACGCCGCCAGTTCGCGCACGTTGACCTGTTCGTCGCGGTAGCCCAGTTCACCATCGGCCGCACCACGTAAACCGAGATCGAGATAATGGGCAAAAATGGAGCGGCCCAGCTCTTCGGAAACCAGAGACACCTGCCCGCGATCACAGGCACACAGAATCATCAACTGCTTGTCTTCTCGCTTGTCGAGTACCTCCAGGACACGGTTGGCGACATCCTCGTTAATCACCCCAAGGCGAATATCGGCGATGGGACCGAAGAGATCGAGCAGCAGAAGGCGATGCCGGGCAGGACACGCCTGCAGACGAGTGAGAATTGCCTTGAGCGGAACCCAACTTGCCGAATCGTCGGGGTTGGCGTTGCCGGGAATCAGATACACAGTTTCGCCATCGTACAGGCAGTGCGCGCGAAGATGCACGATGACGCGCTCGCTGCTCTTGCGGTTGGCCAGGGCATCGAGTTCGCGCAGAAAGAGATCGCGTTCCTGGCTGGTGTAGGCCTTGCGGGCATCGGGGAAATGGCTCGCCAGGGCATCGCTATCCTGTTCGGCAAACGGATTCACCGGGAAGGAGCGAATCCGATACTCTGACATGGGAATGGTCAGAAAGTAGGGCGATTGGGGTTTGAGCAACCAGAGCAACCAGGCGACCAGGGCGCCGAGCAGGGCCAGGAAGAGAAAAGCAAGCGCCACGATCTGCCGGGTGCGCTTCCCTCCCCGCGTGCGCGGAGTTGCTCCTTGCTGGAGCGGAGGCCGCCAGGCATGCCCTCGCGAAGGTGCCGGAGAGTCGGGAGTGTCGGACACGGTTGATTCTCCTTGCGGCCGATGCCAGTTCAACGATCAGCGCACAGTCGAGGCCAGGAGCGACGCTCGGTGTCAGGGGGATGTCACCGCAAGGGCACCGGATTGGGGCCTCGATCAAGCACCCGCGCTGGATCGAGCCGGAACGGAGCGTAATGAGCGGTCTTCTTGAACGCCTCGATCGAGGTCAAATAGAGAGTGAACGACGCGGCATCGGCCGCCGAGACCCCCCAAAACACCGCAGTATAGTGGCCGTTGGTGAAGTAAGAGTGCTCCTCCCCGACGGCGGGCGACTTCATCTCGGCGCGCACCCAGATCCGTTTTTTCAGCGTGGCTGGGTCTTCCGACAACGGCCGGAGGCGCAGCACCAGCGCCGGCTTGGTCGAACTCGATTCGGCGGAATCACGCACCGAACGCTGTTCTTCCCAGGTCGCCTCGACCTGAAAGCGCAGTCCGTCCACCTCCACCGGCGTCGATTCATTGAGTTTCAGGACAACGGTCTTATCGCTCGTATGAAACGACGGAAACGCCGTTCCTTTCTGTTCATCGAGCCACCAGACATCGACGGTGTTGGCGACGGCTTCGTCGGTTCCGCGGCGTGGCCAGTTCTCCGCGACCACAGTGGCCGCTGGCGCGGGGAAGCGATCATCATTCCACCACCGCAACGACGGGGGCGTTTTCGGCGGTTGATCGGTTTGGGGGCGCATCTCGATCCAGCGGAATGCCGGATAGATCTGACCCAGCGGGTGCCCGCTACTGGGACTGCGGTTGCGACGATCTTCGAGAGTCACCAACGTCTGCACGGCAGAGATGGTACGATCGTAGCGGTTTTGCAGGACCGACGCGATCCAGTTATCCACCTCCTTCGTTTCCGTGGTGCGATTACTGGCGCTTCGATTGCGGTTTTTCTCGTACAAACCAAATAACATCCGCTCCAGGGTAAGGCTGCCGCTACTCCCTTCGCGCACCTCGGTCAGCAAGCGATCGCCTCGGTCCAGAAAGATGTTCGAGGCAAGGGGGATCCCATAGAGATCGGCCTTGTACGAGCCCGAGGGCACATGTTGATTGGGCCAGCGAAGGTCGCCGTAACCTTCCACGGTCACCCCGATGTCAGCGACCTTCTTGCCATCGGCGCCAAGCAGGGCGACCTTGGGGGTGAGCACTTCGCGCAGACTTTGCGCCAGCTTGACGGAGCCGGAGACCGTGAAGATTCCGCCATTGGCCACGCCGGCGAATTGTTTGCGGGCCGAGGATTCCTCGGTGTCACTGCTGCCGACCAGAACCATGCTGACGTAAACGCCCGAGCCCGCGAAGTTTTTCTCCAGATACTTGGAAATCGGTTCGTTGGGATCGGCCGGTTCGTTATCGTCGCCATCGGTGAGCACCAGCATCATGCGGAAGCCTTTTTCCTTCTTCAACGATCCGAGGGCTTCCACCATCGTCTGGGCAATCGGCGAGCGGCCGCGTTGTTTGAGATCGCGTGCATCGCTCATCA
The DNA here is from genome assembly GCA_029777335.1 of Planctomycetota bacterium. Classification (GTDB taxonomy): domain Bacteria; phylum Planctomycetota; class Planctomycetia; order Gemmatales; family Gemmataceae; genus JAKOSN01. The sequence continues at coordinate 13,554 of JAKOSN010000033.1, read as the reverse complement.
GGCGCTTGAACGGGGTAGTATTGGTGGGATCCCAGTTCTTGACAGGGTCGCCGACGCGCCCACGCCCGGTCACGCCGTTCTGCCCATCCCAGGTATCGCCAAAGTACCAGAGCGAGACACTCACCCCATTGGGCAGACTGTTGAGCACACTTTCCAGCGTGTCGGTCGCTTCGCGATAAGGCCGTCCTTCCATGCTGCGCGAGGCATCGAGGACAATGGCGATCGCTCCCACCTGAACGCCCTGGTCGGCGCGGAAGGCCATCCCCGCGGAATCGGGTTCGGGAAAGCGGCGGACAATTAACTCGGGCGAGGCAGTGCTGCTTAAGGTCACGGTCGTATCGAGAATCTGGCCACGATAGCGCCCGTGTAGCGTGACCTTGCTGCTCTGTTGCTGCGGTTTGAGATCGAGCAGGACCGGCGTGCGTTCAAGGAAGGGGAAGCCCTCACCACTGCACGGTCGGTGATCGCCGGCCTGGGCGTTCTCGGGCCTGGCCGCCCCGCTTGTTTCGAGCCAGACGACGGGTTGTCCCTCGGGAAGATTGCCTTTCGCCTTCAGTTTCCAGTCGATGACCTGGCGCCGTTCGGTCGTCACGGTGCGCACCGTTTCGCCCGCATCGACCAGGACGGCACTGTTGTCGAGCCATTTCTCTCGGGCCTGTTTCACCGAACGTTGCCGCTCCGTGTCGAGATCGGGAGTGGTTGTTCCCGGGACGCTGGCAAGGACCATGGCATCAGTCACCAGCGCCTCTCCGGCGAGCATGTAGTAGGGCTTGATGGCGTCGGGGCTATAAGCAAACCAGTGATCCGTTCCAGTGCGCGCGATTTCCCATCCGAGCAAATCGTGCAGGCGCAGATCGCGGGCCACCTCGCCAGGACCCTGACGTTTGAGATCGAAGCGCGCGGCGGCGGCCCCATCCAGCAGGCGCGCTAGCCGTTCGGACTTGAAGGCCAGCCGACTCGCTTCGCGGAGGTCGCGCCGCGCGCGGCTATCCTCCAGGTTGCTGAGCGACTGATCGATCAGACGTCCCCATTGTTTCCCCAGTTCCTCTCCGGCAGCAGTCCAGGACGCCTGTTTGATCAGCTCGGGAAGGGCGGGGGCATCGACAAGTTGCTCGGTGCCAAACAATGCCAGTGCCATTCGTGCCTGTCGACGAGCCAGTGCCTGGGCTTCCTGCGTCGCCTGATCCTTGCTGGGTTGATTGGTGGTTTTGCCCAGGTCACGAGAGTTGAATGCGCGTGCCATGCCACGAGCTGCGCGAATCAACGTCAAACGACGCTCGGGGTCCAGTTCGGGCACCACCAGGGCGGACTCGATCTGGTGGAAGACACTCTGCAGATTGACGGTGGGGTCGAGATTCCTATCATCGTCGCGAAAAGCCTGGGCCACCGGGGAAAAAGCATCCATCGCCTTCCTGGTTTGCGCCTTCAGTTCGCCCAGTCGCGTCTTTCGGCCTTCCTCCGAGGTGACGTCCTGGGTGCCCTTGGCCAGCAGTACGTCAAGTTCGTGGGCTTCTTTCCAGGCGTCCCGGGTGAGATCCAGCCGGACCTGGAGTGCTTTCGATTCCTGCCCACCCTGAACTCGTTGGTTGGCCAGCCAGTTGGCATAATACGGCAGGCGACTGAATACCTCGTCGCGTCGGTACAGCGCTTCTCGCACCACCTGGGCATCCTTTTCCGCATCGCGATACAGATCACGCGCGCTGGTGAATTTCTTCCTCGACTCGTCCCAGGCAGTCCTCTCCGTGCTGATCAACAGGTTCTCGCCAACCTGGCGGTTGCGATCCGCTCGATTCACCATCTCCTGAATCCAGGGGAAAATCACCTCGCTGTAGAGCGGGCGTGCGGCTCCCCCGCCGTTGCTCCCCTCGCCTCCCAGAGCAGCTTGTTCGCTCAGGACGCGCACTTCCAGGGCCAACTTGATCAACTCGGTGGGGGGGGGCGTGGGAGGGAAGTCACGCTGCAATAACGAGAGGAAATGCGCCTCCACCGGGAGGAGATTGCCCTCACGTTCGCTCTCTTCCAGTACCTTGCGCGCCTTGTCGAGATCCTGCTTTGTCACCGAGTTGAGCGCCAGCACCTCGTTGACCAGAAAACCGGCCAGGTTCAGATCGAACAATCGTCGATTCAGGTCGTGATCGCCGGGTTGCTCCTCCGCCCATTTATGAACGGCGGCCCACTTTTCCGGCCATTTGTCGTCCAGGGGTGTATCCCATACCTGGCGCGCACGGACCAGGAAATCGCGGGTTTGCCACGGCGCCGAAAGGCCGTAGGCAGACGGCATGGGGAGCGAGTTGGTGATGGCCCGCCATTGCCCCCGGCGCGTCTGCTGCATGGCATCCTTCAATTCCCCAAGGCGCGAAAGGAGTTTCCGTTCGCTTTCCTCCCCCATCCCTGCGCGACGAACGTCTTCCAGCCGAAGCAGGGTGTCGGTGTATCGGCGCCACACTTGGGGGGTGTAGACCGCCGGTGAGGGGACCTGCGCACGCAGCGATTGATACTCCTGCCACTGCGCCAGGATGTCCGGTGCCTTGAGAGTATCCACAGGCACCTCGGAGGGTTTGTACGGTTCGCGCAACTTGACCAGGTCGACCCGCCCCGCCTCGTCCTCGTTGCCCAGAAAGATGGGCTCCTGAATGGCATCGCGCGTGGCCCGGACCCACTGGGGAACCTGGGCGCGAACATAGTGCTCTAATTCGCCGATGGTCACCCGGGTGTCGTTGTTGCCGTCGGCGGCCCCCTTGAGTCCTTCAACGATATAATGGGTGAAAATAGTCTGTTGCCATTCCTCGGAAACCCAGGAGCGTTGATTGGTATCACTGGCGCACAGGATGAAGGTATTGCGACCGAGGTCGCCGCGTTTCTCCACCAGTTCCTTGAGGCGGGGGGCAAACTCATTGAGCACAAAACCATCGCGATAGTCTGCGCCCACCTGGGTGGCATCGAGAATCAGCAACTTGTTCTTTTTCGCCAGCTTCTTATCGGTGATAAGATGGTCCAGAACCTCAGAGATCCGTAATTTGGTTTTACCGTTTGGGTCGTCGAGAAAGAGGAAAGGTCCCTCGGCGTCGGCCGAGCCATGCAGGGCCAGGAAAATCACGACCGTGTTGCTCGAGATATCGCTCCAGTTCTCCTTCCAGCGAGTCGGATCGAGCTTGAGCGCTTCGGGGCCCACCTGCATTTTCAGAGCGCCGCGATGATCTTCTGTCGCCAGCGCCTGCAAGGTGGCGAGCCCGTTCCACCCCTGGAGATTGGGAGCGAACTGCAGATTCTCGTCGTAGGAGGCGCCAAGCAGAACCAGCGCTGCCCCGCGGGGAGGGATAAGCCACAGGATGACCCAGATCAGAATAATGGTCAGCACGGCGAGCGCGGTTCCGCCCAGAATCAGCTTGGTGCGGCGGTTGGCCCTGGCGCTGTCGGCGACCGGGCCCGTTTGCGGAGCCTGCCAGGCGCGGTGCCCGGAGGCAGGGACCTGAGGGCTTCCCGCGGAGGCAGCATCTTTCCAGGAAGGACGACGGGGGGGTTGCTGCTCGGCCATGGAGAACCTCGAGTCGGCGCTGAAAAAACTGTCTCACTGGAACCCGCCTTCTTATATCATCCGGGAGGAATCGGTACAAGGGGCGGGACTGGTGCCCATTTTCACCGTGTGATGCGGATCTAGTTGATAGAGCGCTCGCCCGTGGGGTTGTCGAGCGCTTGTCCCTCGGGCCGCTCCCATCCATGGAGGAACCCATGCCTGCCCCATTCCCCCTGACCGTGACGACTCCCCTGGGCCCCAACTTCTTTGTGGTCAAGGCGCTCTCTGCCCGTGAAGGGGTTTCGGAACTCTTCGACTTTCAACTCGACCTGCTCGCCGAGAACGGCAAGGAGGTCGCCTTTGACCGCCTCCTGGGGGAGAAGATCTGTGTCACCCTGGAAGCGCCGGGAAGCAAAAAACGCCACTTTCATGGGCTCTGTCAGCGCGTTAGCCAGGGCGAAAGCGATGTCACCAAAACGACCTATCGCCTCGAACTGGTGCCGCAGTTCTGGCTGCTCACCCGCCGCGCGCAAAGCCGCATCTTTCAGCACATGACCATCCCCGACATCCTCAAGAAGGTTCTTACCGGACTGGATGTCTCCTATGAAATCCAGGGAAGCTATCAGCCACGGGATTATTGCGTTCAGTATCGCGAGACCGATTTTCAGTTTGCCAGCCGCCTGATGGAAGAAGAGGGGATCTTCTATTATTTCAAGCATTCCGCCGAGGGACATCGCCTGGTGGTCGCCGATGCCCCGAAAAGCTGGACCGATCTGGACCCCGCCAAGGTGATCTACGAAACCTACACGGGCGGCAATCGCCCTGACAATCGCCTCTGGCACTGGGAGCGCGTGCAGGAACTTCGGTCGGGAAAAGTCGCCCTGTGGGACCATTGCTTCGAGTTGACGGGGAGCAGTCCTGGCACGTTCAACCACCTGGATTGCGAAAAGATTGTTCCAGATAGTGTGCAGGTCGGCGCCGTCACCCACAAGCTCAAGGTCGCGGGGAACGATCGCCTTGAACTGTACGATTACCCCGGCTATTACGCCTCACGGTTCGATGGCGTCGATCGGGGAGGTGGCGATCAACCCGCCGAGGTGCAGAAAATCTTCAGTGACAACAAGCGAACGGTCGAGATCCGCATGCAACAGGAAACCACCCCGGGGATTCTCATTCGCGGGGGAGGCAACTGCGGACTCTTCACGCCAGGATACCGGTTCACCCTTGCCACCAACGCGGACGATAAACGCGCCAAGCTCCTCCGCGCCGAGGGAGGCTACGTCCTTACCTCGGTGACGCACAGCGCACGCCAGACAGACCAGGGGCATCTGGTCGAGTACGTCAACAGTTTCGCCTGCATCCCGCAGGCGCTTCCTTTCCGTCCTACGCGGATCACCCCTAAACCGTTCGTTCAGGGAACACAGACTGCCGTCGTCGTCGGACCGAAGGGAGAGGAGATCTTCACCGATAAATACGGTCGCGTAAAGGTGCAGTTTCACTGGGATCGCCAGGGAAAGAACGACGCCGACAGTTCCTGCTGGGTGCGCGTGGGGACGCCGTGGGCGGGCAAGCAGTGGGGGATGATCCACATTCCGCGCATCGGTCAGGAAGTCATCGTCGCCTTTCAGGAGGGCGATCCGGATCAACCCATCATTGTCGGCAGTGTGTACAACGCCGAGCAGATGCCTCCTTTCAAGTTGCCCGACAACAAAACGCAGAGCGGGATGCGTTCACGGAGCACCCTCAAGGGAGCGGATACCGAGTTCAACGAGTTGCGTTTCGAGGACAAAAAAGGGTCGGAAGATGTCTATTTCCACGCGGAGAAGGATTTTCATCGCGTGGTGGAGAACAACGACGATCTCAAGGTGGGGAGTTCCGACAGCAAGCACTGCCCCGAGGGAAGCCAGACCGTCTCCATCTGGAAAGATCGCACCACCACCATCGAAACGGGGAACGAAGCGCTCACTGTCAAGAAGGGCAACCGCACCACCACCCTCGATCAGGGCAATGACACCCATCAGCTCAAAAAGGGCAATCGCGAGGTGAAGATCGACATGGGCAACGACACCCTGACGATCAGCATGGGGAACCAGACGACGAAGCTCAATCTGGGCGCCAGTTCCACCGAAGCGATGCAGTCGATTACCCTCAAGGTGGGGCAGAACAGCATTGTCATCGATCAAACCGGTGTTACCATCAAGGGATTGATGATCAAGGTCGAAGGTCAGATCATGACCGATGTCAAGGGGTTAATGACGACCATCAATGGCAGTGCCATGGTAAAGGTCGGCGGCGGAATCGTCATGATTGGCTGAGCCTGGGAGACAGGACGATGATCAAGGTGACGGCAAAGACCCCGGACATTTGCACCAGGGTCGCCCTGAGCGACGAGGCCAAGAAACTCCCGCGTGACGCGCTGGCTCCCCGGCAGTATGTCGATCAACTCCTGGCCAAGGGGTTCGAACTCGATGCGATCCGGTTTCTGGCCCAGGCGCTCCCCAAGCGGGAAGGAGTCTGGTGGGCCTGTCAATGTGCTCGCCAGGTGCTCCCTGCCAATCCCGAGCCGAAGATCACAGCGGCCTTGCAGAGCGCCGAGAAATGGGTGAACGATCCCAGCGAGGATAATCGGCGGGCGGCGCAGAAGGCCGCGGAAGCCGCCGAGCTCAGTAACCCAGCGGGGTGTGCCGCCATGGCTGTGTTTTTCTCGGGCGGAAGTTTGGCCCCCCCCAACGTCCCCGCTGTCCCGCCCGCAGACCATCTCACGGGCGAAATGGTGGCCGGTGCCGTGATGTTGGCGGCGGTGCAAATCGATCCGGCCAAGGCGCCCGAGCGGCACAAGCGTTTTTGTGCCCTGGGAATCGAGGTGGGGAACGGGACCAACAAGTGGAAATGACCGAGGTGAGCCATGATGCCAGCAGCGCGCGTGGGTGATATGCATGTCTGTCCCATGGTGACCGGGGTGGTCCCGCATGTCGGCGGACCGATTCTCCCGCCGGGAGGCATTCCCGTGCTGATTGGGGGGATGCCGGCGGCTCGGGTGGGCGATATGGCCACCTGTGTGGGCCCGCCCGATGTGATCGCACTGGGGAGTTTCAAGGTCCTGATTGGAGGAATGCCCGCCGCGCGCCTGGGTGATATGACTGCTCACGGGGGTGCGATCATCCTTGGCTGTCCGACCGTGTTGATCGGGTAATTTGTGGGCGAAGGCGAAAAACCCCGGAGAGTAAGACTCCCCGGGGTTTCTTCTCTTTGCGGAGTGCAGTTGGCTTAGAAGCGCCAGCGGAACTCGGCTCGCACGATATCGCGGTAGAGGTGGTCGCCCGTCAGCGAGAACGAACTCCCCACGCCAAAGTCGATCTTATCACAGAGCACCAGCCGCGCTCCCGGACCGACTTCAAAGATGTCGCCGACCGTGTTGCTCGGGAAGGTGATCGCCGAGTTGGCCGGGCTGGTGTAAGCTCCGTTCAAGAACTTGTAGCCATTGAAGCCCAGCGTACCGATCACCTTCACCCCCTCGCCACATTTCCACAGGTTCTGGTTCAGAGCGAAGTGGTAGTGAAACACCGATCCTTGCAGGCCATCGGTCCCTCCAAGCGGGAAGAAGTACGACAGCTGGCCTTGCAGGTACAGATCGGGAGTCAACTTCAGGGCGAACAACATCGACGGTTCGAGGGAGGTGTGGCCCGTCCCCAGTCCCTTGATGGCGTTCCCGGTGGGGAGGAACGTCTTGAACTGGAAGGTGCAAAGGATCATCTCGGAATCGACCAACACCGACTTGGTACCGATGACCATGTCGCTGAACCCCGAGGCGCCTCCGAAGACTTCCGGCTGCGTGTGGCGGAAGCCCATGTCGATGAAGAAGCTGAACCGTTCGATCGCTCCTTCTGTGTAATACCGCAGATCCTGCGCATCGAGCGCGGTTTCGCCAATCTTCTGATTGTTCGGAGCACTCGGCCCTTTCTGCCCAATACGCGCCCAGTAGTACTCGGAGCGATCGGGGAACTGGAGATTCCAGCCGAAGTCGGTGCGCAGGCGCATCTGGGTGATCGGCCGCGCGGAATCGACAAAGAACGCCGAATCGGTGAGGGCGACCCAGCGCGGTTCATAGCACGGATCCGGACAGCAGACCGCCTGGTAGAACGCTCCTGCCAGACGACCAGCCACACCATTGCCAAAGCAGCCACAACAATCGCAGGGTTTGTGGCCCGGATAGCATTCGCCGCCACAGCAGCCGCCGCAGCAACAATCGTCGTCGCCACAATCGGCACAGCCCCCCCCCACGTCGCCCTGAACAATCCCAGGCGAATGCATGCCGAGGATTCCGCCAGCGGTGCCGCAACTGGGGCACCCGGTCAGCTGAATCCCCGAGTCACTGCTCGGTTGGGTCGTGCTGGGGACCGGGGGCATACTGGGGCCATCCCCGCTGGGTTCCGCAGCGCGGACGGCAGGAGTCAGGCCGAGCAGCATCGTCATGGTCAGCCCGAGCACCCACCCACGGATGGATCGTTTGTCAACTCGCCTGCCACTCATCTCCAAACTCCTTCCCCAAGTTCCGACTGCTAGGCTGACAAGCAGTAGCAGGCGGCCTGGTGCCATCAAATGCCGTTGGGTCGATTTTGAGAGTTTTGCAACCGCTCATTCAAGGTATCGACCTGAAAGGCGCCAACCTTCGACGATTTCTCTGCTTTTGCGTGTTGTGTCTGTTTTGCTGTCAAGAGCAATTGGAGGGAAAGTATGGAACTGCCTATTTCAAGGGACCTTGCTGGCACGCATTGCATCCGCGCAATTCGCTAGAGACCGCACAATCCTCAAGATTGCCCACCCGAGAGGTCGAAGAAGAAGGCTAGAACCGAAAACGAACTGGCCCCGTTCGAAGGCCACGCGTTCCCGACACGGCGGGGACCGCGATCTCGAGCCCCGATCCTGGAGGAAGAGGATCCATGAGCATGTGGAAACAGGGAAGCCTCGGCCTGGCGTTGCTACTGACCTGTGGCGTCGGGGGATGGGCCCAGGACATCCCAGGAGTCGGCGCCCCTCCGCCCCCTGCCGCTGCCGCAGGAGTTGGTGCAGCCGGTGGCGCGGCGGGCGGGGCCAAGAATCTCTGGTCCTTCTTCTGTATGACTCCCGAGCAGAAGGCCGCCTGTCGGGCCAAGTTGTGCAGCTGCAAGCTCTTTCAGCTGCTCAATAACAGCCTCAAACCCGCCAGTGCGTTGACGGGCGGCATCATCCCCGATTTCTGTCCGGCTATCTCGCCCGCTGCGCTGAAGATGTCGCCCACCAGTGCCGAGGGGGCGGCCGCCCAGATCATGAAGGACGAAAAGGAAGCCAAGGCGCGCCGGGCCGCCATGCGGTATCTTGGCACTGTTGATTGCCGCTGGTGGCCCGAGGCCCAGGAAGCGCTGATCGCCGGCCTTCGCGCCGATCGCAATGAATGCGTCCGCATGGAAGCGGCCATGTCTCTGGGAAGTGGGTGCTGCTGCACCAAGGCGACCATCAAGGCGCTCACGATCGCCGTCGGGTGTTCCGACGAGGATCACAACCCGGTCGAGCGTTCCCCACGAGTGCGGGCCGCTGCACGGGCCGCTCTCGAACATTGTGTTTCCTGCTACTGCGAAATCACCACCGCCGAACCTGCCAAGGCCAAGGAGGAGGAGAAATCCAAGGAAGAGCAACGCAAGAATGGTGAGCCCAAACAGGGCAACGGGGGCGCGCCCAGTGCGGAGCGTACCCTTGAATACTATCGGGGACTGCACAATGTCAGTCGGCAGAAGCTGATCACCGATGCCAAGCGCGTCCTGGAAAAGGCCCAGCAACCCGTTGTCTGGGGTGACATGCCGCCGTCGGGCTCCCGCAGTGTCTTCGAGATCATCACTCACGCGACCGTCGCTCCCAGCGCTCCTACTCCGGCTCCGGTGCAAGCCGCGCACCAGGTTCCGGCTCAGTCGGGCGGAGTTCTCCGCGCCGTGCAGGTGGCTCCGGTTCAGGGCGCTCACCCGTCCACCATTCAACCGACTGCGGTCCGCTCGGGTGTGCAGACCAACTATGTTCAGCCTGCCATGGTGCCTGTCGGAGTGCAGCCAACGGTCCGTCCGATGCCGGTGGGACAACCGCAAACGCAGGTGAGCCCGACCACGCCGTACTCGGTCCCGCGTCCTGCCTCGACGGCCTATCGCTCGGCTCCGGTCAGGAAGCCCCAGGCCAGTTCCTTCGCCGCGGATGAGCCGCACGATCGTCTGACCGCCGACAAGGAATAACCCCACACGCCAGCCTTCGCTTTTTGGCCAGGTCGCTCTCTCCCACGAGAGCGACCTGGCTTTTTTCGTGGAGGTAAACTTTGCCACCTTCCGAAAATACCTTGCATTCCCCATCACATCTGTTAGAAACAAACTCAAACCCGCACCAATAGAGATCTACCGGCTCATGTACGCTTCAGGTACTCCATGGTTGAGCCTCACATTGACGACTACGAAGCGCTGCTGCGCCCCATCGCAGAGGACGATCCAGCCGGACCTGTCATGTACGACCTCCGCCAGCAGATCGATAATGCGCGCACGCCACGCGCCGATCCGCACAATCCCAATGCGCGCGTTCCGCCGGACTGGCGCACCATCATCAATGAGACTCAGGAAATCCTTAGTACCAAGACAAAGGATCTGATCATTGCGACGCGCCTGATCGAGGCGCTGACGCAACAATACGGCTTTGAAGGGCTTCGGGACGGAATCAAACTGCTGCGCATGCTGGTGGAGCAATGCTGGGACCGGCTCAATCCCGTCATCGAAGATGGGGATCTGACCATTCGTTGTGGGCCTTTTGAATGGTTGGCGAACAACACAACCAAACCGTTCTTCCCCAACATGGTGCGGTTCTTGCCGCTCTTTGGGACCCGCGAGCAAGGATTCAGTTATCTGCACTGGGAACAGGCGCAAAAACCAGGGCGCGAGGGTGAAAAAGCTGCACTGGATGAGGCGATCAGCGAAACGAGGACCGAACACTGCCAGGAACTCGTCGAACTCATGACCGAGATCCTGAGCGATTGGGATACGCTCGATCAGCTCCTGCAAGAGCGGATGGCCGAAAATAAGCCGGATCTGAGTGGTCTCCGCCAGGCAGTGCAGCAATGCCAAAAACTTGTGCAAGATGTGCTGGACCTGCGCGCCCCACCTCCCTCGGCGACGTCGGATGTGGAAGCAGCCGAGGAAGGAGAAGGCGGTCACGAGGGACCGGGGATGCGACTGAAAATCCCCGCGACCCGAGAGGCCGCCTACCAGCAGATTGCCAGGATCGCCCAGATTTTGCGTCAACTGGAGCCACACAGCCCCATCCCCTACCTCCTGGAACGAGCCGTGGAACTGGGGCATTTGCCTTTTGACAAGCTGATCCGTGCTCTGGTACGCGATGCGAACGTCCTCGCCGAATTGAGTCGAGAATTTGGTTTGAAAGAGGATCAAGGTTCCTCGACCGAGAGCGAGGGTTCGTAGCTGATTTCGCACACTCTATCACGAGGTATCCGCCATGCCGGAAAGTCAGCAGAAAACCCTCGAACGGGTTCGCCGTCCGCGCGTGAACATCACCTATGAGGTCTACACCCCCAATGGGATGGTCAAGAAGCACCTCCCCTTCGTGGTCGGGGTGCTGGCGGACCTCTCGGGCCAACCGAAAACCCCCCTGAAACCCGTCGGTCAGCGCGCCTTTATCGAGATCGACCGCGATAACTTCAACGAGGTGCTCAAGAAGCAGACCCCGCGCCTGGTGTTGAAGGTTCCCGATCGGTTAACCGGCAGCGACAGTCAAATCGGGGTGGAGCTGAACTTCAAGTCGCTGGACGATTTCGAGCCCGCGAATGTTGCCAAGCAGATCCCCCAGCTGAAGGAACTGCTCGATATGCGGCAACGGCTGAGCGAACTGCTCGCCCTCACGGGCGGCAAAAATGAATCCGAAAAACTCCTCGAACAACTTCTTGAGAACATGCAGAAAACCCAGACCCTCGCTGAGGGACGTGGACTTGTCGATTCCAAGGCCCCGAGCACGGAGGAATCCCAATGAGTGCGGCTGAAGAACAGGCTCGGGCTGCTGCCCCTGCGACCCAGGAGGCTTCCGAAACCGATTACGACCGTATGGTCCGCACCTTCTGTGACGAGGCCAATGTCACCGAGGAGCGCGAAGTCAACCAGGTGCGTTCGTATTTCGACGAGTTCCTTCGTCAGGCGGTCCGCATGGGCCCTGTCGTTGCCAACAACGTCGATCGCACGGTGAAATACTGGATTGGCGAGATCGACAAAAAACTGAGTGCGCAACTCGACGAGGTGCTGCACCACGCCGACTTCCAGAAGCTGGAAGGCACCTGGCGCGGTTTGAAGTATCTGGTGCATAATTCCGAGACGGGCGACAATCTGCACATTCGCGTCTTCAATGCCACCAAACGCGAACTCTTCAAGGATCTGGAGCGCGCCGTCGAGTTCGACCAGAGCGGGCTCTTCAAGAAGATCTACGAGGAGGAATACGGCATTCTCGGTGGGCATCCATATGGCATGCTGGTGGGGGATTATGACTTCTCCTACAAGGCTGAAGATGTGCTGATGCTGCAAAAAATCTCCGGGATCGCCGCCTCGGCGCACGCGCCCTTCGTGGCGGCCGTCTCCCCGGAGATGTTCCGCATGAAGAGCTTCACCGAACTCGGCGATGTCCGCGACCTGGCCGGGATTTTCCGTGGGGTCGAGCACACCAGCTGGCGTTCGTTCCGGGAATCCCCGGACTCGCGCTATCTCGCGCTCACCATGCCGCGGGTCCTTGGACGTCTTCCCTATGGGAAGAATTTCACCCAGGTCGACGAGTTCAACTACGAAGAAAACGTCGATGGCAAGGAGCATTCCCGGTATCTGTGGATGAACTCCGCCTGGGCCTACGCCGTCCGCGTGACCCATGCGTTCTCGATCGATGGGTGGTTTGGGCGTACGCGCGGCGTTGAGGGCGGAGGTCTGGTGGAAGGGCTTCCGGTCCACACCTTCAAGACCGATGACGGCTCGGTGGCAATGAAATGTCCCACCGAGATCGGCATCACCGATCGCCGCGAATACGAGCTTTCCAGCCTGGGGTTCCTTCCCCTCATTCACTACAAGCATCGTGATTGTGCAGCATTCATCGGTTCTCAGACCTGCAACAAGCCACAGGACTACTTCGACCCCCGCGACAAGGCGAATGCGGAACTGTCGTCGAAGCTCAACCTGATCATGTCGGTGTCCCGATTCGCGCACTATCTCAAGGCGATGACGCGCGACCGGATTGGCGCCATCATGGAGGTCGCCGATTGCCGTGCCTGGCTGAATGACTGGATCAACAACTACGTGTGCGATCCCGCCACGGCCGGAGAGGAAATGCGTGCCCAGCGCCCGCTGGCGCAGGCGTCCATCGAGGTCACCGAGATTCCGGGTCGCCCAGGGTGGTTCACCGCCAAGGCGTTTCTGCGACCCCATTTCCAGTTCGAGGGGATGGATGCGGCCTTCAGCCTGGTAGCGGAAGTCCCCAACAAGGGGGGTGGCTAACCTCTCTTCTGTGGAGCAGGGGTGGTGCGGTCCTCCGGGAAGAGCCTCGTACCCCCCCTGTTCCCTCTGTGCTCGGGAAAGACCCGAGTCGGAAAAAAAAGACACACTTCCTGTCCGGTTGGTCTTTCGAAGTCGGATACCCCTACAGAGCCAGTTACGGCACACGAGATGCATAAGTAATTGTGAGGGAACCCTCCCTCGCCTTCTGCCTCTCCTGCCCAGGAATCGCCGGTTCAGCTGTCCCCGGCGTGGCACGAGAACCGCACACGACAAGGACGGCCCAATCTTTGTTCTGCCAGGAGATTGACGATGGCAGCAGTAGACTATTTTCTGAAGATCGATGGGATCCCAGGCGAATCGACGCAGAAGAGCCACGAGGACGAAATCGATGTCGAATCGTGGAGCTGGGGTGAGAGCCAGATGGGAGCGCATGCTGGGGGTGGGGGTGGTGGCGCTGGCAAGGTCAGCGTGCAGGACTTCCACTTCGTCATGCAGATG
>JAKOSN010000203.1 GCA_029777335.1 Planctomycetota bacterium | reverse complement strand
GCGCGCCTTCGATCTCAGCCAGGAACCGGTCAAGGTGCGCGAGACCTATGGGCGCAACACCTTTGGTCAGAGTTGTTTGCTCGCACGCCGGTTGATCGAGGCCGGAGTTCACTTTGTCACGGTGACCGACGGCGGTTGGGATACGCACCAGAACAACTTCCGTTCTCTCAAGGAGCGGAAATTGCCGGTGCTCGATCGGGCCTATGCGGCGCTCTTGCAGGATCTGCACGCGCGTGGGCTGCTCGACAGCACTCTGGTGGTGTGGTTTGGCGATTTTGGCCGCACCCCGAAGATCAACCCCTCCGCCGGGCGCGATCACTGGGCGTCTGCCGGGGTGGCTTGCATGGGCGGCGGCGGGGTCAAGTGCGGGGAGGTGGTGGGTGCGACCAATCAACTCGGCGAGTTTGTGACCGACAGCCCGGTGTCTCCCGAGGATCTGGCCGCCACCATCTACCACACTCTGGGCATTCCGCTGCACACCTGGTATCGCTCGCAGGATGGTCGGCCCATCGAACTGGTGCCCGATGGCAAGCCGGTTCGTCAACTGGTCGGTTGATGGTCGCTTCGCGAACCGAACGTCAACTCGGGGGAGGCAAGCGCCTCATGGTCCGCAGGACCGTGGCGCGGGTGCTTCCCCCTGTCGGTCTCCCAACCGCCCTCTTCACATCTGGGGTAAGATTTTACCCAGCGCCCGCTCGGCGGCCGTCCTGAGCACAGGATCGAGCTTGTCATCAGCCGCCACCTGCCGGAGTTGGGGAACTGCGTGTTTGGCAACCGAGCCGAGTTTTCCCAGCGCATCTGCACAGGCGATCCGCGTCTCAAGGGGCGCTTCCCGGTTCAGCATCCGCGCCGCGAGAGTGGGCACGGTAGCCTCCGCAGGAGCACCCAGTTCGCCCAGGATCTTCGCGACGACCTGGTGTATCGTGCCCTGGGGCTCCGGATAGTATCTTCGATTCTCTGTGAGAAGGCTGTTCAACGCCGAGACGACCTCCTGATCGGGCTTTCCCATCCGCACCACTGCTCTCGCCGCGAATGCGAGCACGTGCGTCTCATTTCTTGAACGCAGGCACCGGATCAAATCGGGTTTGAGGATCTGACTTTCTTTGAATAGGGGCCAATCAGGCCCAAATCGTTGAAGAATCTGGTAATCGACACACCAGCTTGTTGCGAAGTTGCGCCATTCAATCGTTTCAAGCGTCTGGCGTACCACGGGTGGGAGGAACTGTCGCGCCTGAGACAGGCGGGGCCAGCTGGGCGCTGTTCTGTCCAGAACCCGAAGTAGCTTGAGGCTGAACTCACCGCGATGCAAAGCAGCCTTGAGAAGGATGGCCACCTCGTCAGCGGTGGGTGGTCCCATCCGTTCAATCCAGGCCAGGGCGCGCAACGCGCGATCGCGCTCTGCGGCGGATCCTGGCGGAGCGAGCCCCAGACAAAGCTGTGTGCGGAACGCCTTGACCTCATCACGTGATTTCCAGTTGGGATCGAGCCTGTCTGCCAGCTCCACGGCTCTGTCGTACCCCTGGAGCTCGGGGTCGCAG